>SFNW01000032.1 GCA_004554105.1 Clostridiales bacterium
TACGGCGGAAAATACTATACGCTGTGGATCGAGCAGCGCGACCGCAATACCGCAGACTTCAGACAGGTCATGTACCTGTCCGAGATGAAGAACCCATGGACGGTCACGGGCGAGGTGCTTGAACTGGTCGCCCCCGAATACGACTGGGAGCGCGGCGGCTACGGCTATGCGGAGAACGAAAAGAAGTGGTATCCCGCCGTTATCGAGGGCATTACGCCCATTGTCGGCGACAACGGGGAGCTGTATGTGCTTTATGCGTGCAGCGGCTATTGGACGACCGAGTACAAGCTCGGGCAGATGACCTATCTCGGCGGCGACCTTTTGACTGCGTCGAGCTGGAAGAAGTCCCCCACGCCGATTTTCTCGAAGAATGCGGAGGTCAACGGCGTCGGCGGACCGTCGATTTGCACGACGCCCGACGGCAAACAGCGTTATATCCTCTACCACGGCTATCTCGGCAAGGATACGAGCAGCGGCAGATATGCGTTTATGGAGCCGTATTCGGTTGACGGAAACGGCGTTAAAATCGGCGTGGACGGACACCCGTCGCCGCTGTCGCAGACCTTTACAATGCCGCTGAACAGTATGCCGCTCGGCTTTAAGGTCGCGGGCTTTGACAATCTCGGCGGCACGCGGGTGACGCTGACCATCGGCAAAAACATCGCCGCCGTCAACAGCGTCGAAAAGACGCTCGACGCTTCCCCCGTGATTCGGAACAACCGCACGATGCTGCCGGTCCGCTTTGTTGCCGAGTCGTTCGGCGCCAAGGTCGGTTGGAACGGCGCGACAAGCACCGCGACGCTGACCGGCGCGGACGGCAGAGTTGTCGAAATCACAATCGGCAAATCGAGCGCGACGGTGGACGGGAAAGCAGTGCCGCTCGATTCGCCCGCGTACATCGACCCCGCAAGCGGCAGAACCTATCTGCCCGTGCGTGCGGTCGCCGAGGCGCTCGGCGTCACCGTTTTCTGGAACGGCGACCTCTCGATGGCGATGCTGTCCAAATAAAGCGCGGCTTCACGCCCCGCCCGATTTCGGGCGGGGCGATTTTGCTTTTTAGCGTTTTGCAAAGAAAAACATTGAAACCGTTGTCGCCGGTTTGAATTTATGGTATAATAAAAAAAATACGGCTTTATTAACCGATTCGGATTGCGAGGGCGGATTATGGATAAAAAACTGCTGATGATTGTCAACCCCGTTGCGGGAATGAAGCGGCTGAAGCCGGCGCTGCTTGATGTGATTTCGATTTTTTCCGCGGGCGGCTTTCGCACGACCGTCATGGTGACGGGACGGCGCGGCGACGCCACGAAATTTGCCGCGGCGGGCGGCGACTATGACCTTGTGGTCTGCTGCGGCGGCGACGGCACGCTCAACGAGACGGTCTGCGGGATGCTCGACGCCGGCGTCACGATTCCGCTCGGTTACATTCCCTGCGGCAGTACAAACGATTTTGCCTCCAGCATGGGCATTTCGTCCGACGTGAAGAAGGCTGCGCACGCCATTGCGGACGGTATGCCGCGCCCGCTCGATGTCGGCAAGTTCAACGGCGACTATTTTACATACGTCGCGTCGTTCGGCGCGTTTACCGCCGCCTCCTACAACGCGCCGCAGGACGTCAAAAACGTGCTGGGGCACGCCGCCTATGTTTTTGAGGGCATCAAGGATTTGTCGAGCATCAAGCCCTATCCGATGAAGCTTCGCTGCGGCGACAGAGTCATCGAGGGCGACTATGTTTTCGGCGCAATCGCCAATTCGACCTCGTTCGGCGGCATTGTGCGACTGAAGGACGAGCTGGTTTCGCTCAACGACGGTATGTTTGAGGTGCTGCTCATCAAAATGCCGCGCACAATCGCCGACCTCAACAGCATTATCAATTCGCTCACGACGAGCAATTTCGACAACAATCGCTTTGAATTTTTTAAGGCGTCCGAGCTGACCGTCCTGCCGAGCGAGCCGACCGCGTGGTCGCTCGACGGCGAATATAAGCGCACCGACGGCGAGGTTGTGATTCGCAACCTGCACGGCGCGGTCAACTTTGTGAAATAAGCGGGAGAAATCATGGCAAAGACGATACTCGAATACTTTCCGAAGTATGCGCCGGACGAGCGCGTGCGCGCGCTGCTGCTTTCGGCGGAGAATGTTTCGCTCCGCGCCGACCGTGAGCGGCGCATGGCGGAGCTTTCCGCCTCCTTTCCGCAGATTATCGACAAAAAAGAGCTGTACGCCATCGAGGGCGAAATCGCGGCGGCGCACGCACTTTCTTCGGTGCGCATTCTGCCGCACTATCCTGCGGCGTTGTTTACAAAAGACTATATGCAGTCGGTGCTGCTCGAGACCGAGCGCGTCGGCACGGTGTCGAAGGGCTTTTTCGGCTATGCCGACATCACGGTCGGCGAGGGGACGGTCGACATTTCGATTCCGTTCGGGCTCGGCGGCATCGGCATTCTCGACACCGCGCATACCGCCGACGTGATTGCCGGCATTATCAAAAGCGAGTTCGGACTGATTTACAAGGTTGAAATCAAGCAGGGCGAGCCGGAGTATGTCCGCAGTATGCGGCGGCAGGTCTTTGACGACGACCTGCGGCGCATGGACGCCGAGGTGCGGAATGCGCTCGCCGCCGAGCGCAGCGCCCCGCGCGAAGCGCCGCCCGCCGAAAAAGTGCCGCGCGGACCGGTCGTTGCGACGATTTCAAAGGAAGAGTACGGCGCCGAGCAGCTCGGCGATACGCTCTTTAAGAGCGGCTGCATGACCTTTGACACGAGCGAGGGCAAGCAGATTCTCGGCGACGAGTTTACCTTTTCGACCCCGACGCCGATTCGCGAGCTGCAGTCGCACACCGGCAGCTTTATCATCATGGGAAAAGTGTTCTCGGTCGAGACCAAGGACACCCGCAAGGGCGACAAGACCAATGTTACGATCGGCATAACCGACGGCGACTCGTCGATTTATCTGCGCGGCGCATTCCTCAAAGACGACGCCGCCTTTGTCGGCAATATCAAGCCCGGCAAGTGCTACGCGGTCTACGGCAGAGTGCGCACCGACGAGTTTTACGGTGAAAACGTCATGCGCCCGCAGCACATCATCGAAATCGGACAGGTGCTGCGCACCGACAAGGCGGAAAAGAAGCGCGTCGAACTGCACATGCACAGCGTTATGTCGCAGATGGACGCGATTATCGACCCCGCCGACGCCATCGCCACGGCGAAACGCTGGGGACACCCCGCCATTGCGATTACCGACCACGGCAACGTGCAGTCCTTTCCCGAGATGATGCTCGCCGCCGAAAAGCAGGGCGGTGTCAAGGTCATCTACGGCATGGAGGCGTACTTCGTCGACGACACGGCGCGCGCGCTGTACGGCGAATGCAACGAGCGGCTCGACAGCGAATTTATCGTCTTTGACATCGAGACGACTGGACTTTCGGTCGCAAACTGCGGCATTACCGAAATCGGCGCGGTGCGCATTCGCGGCGGCGAGGTGCTTGACCGCTTCAACACCTTTGTCAACCCCGAGATGCCGATTCCCGAAAAGATTACCGAACTGACCGGCATCACAAACGAAATGGTCGCCGATGCGCCGAAAATCGACGAGGCCGTCCCTGCGTTTTTGGAGTTTGCGGGCGACCGCCTTTTGATTGCGCACAATGCGAATTTCGATACGAGCTTTATCCGAGCCGCCGCCGAGAAGCTGAAGATTCCGTTCAAGAATCCCTATCTCGACACGGTTGCGCTCTCGCGCTTCGCCAACCCCGAACTCAAGAAGCACAAACTCGATATTCTCGCCGACTACTACGGCCTCGGCGACTTCAACCATCACCGCGCCTGCGACGACGCGGAGATGCTGGCGATGATTTACTTCAAGATGTCCGAAAAGTTGATGAACGAGGGCATTGCCGACCTCGGGCGCATCAACAGTGCGATGAGCGAAAGCGCCGACCCCTTGAAGCTGCGCAGTTATCACCAGATTATCCTCGTCAAAAATCTGACCGGTCTGAAAAACCTCTACCGCCTGATTTCGATGAGTTATCTGCAATATTACCGCCGCAATCCCCGCATTCCGAAGACCCTGCTCGAGCAGTACCGCGACGGGCTGATCATCGGCTCGGCGTGCGAGGCGGGCGAACTCTTCCGCGCCGTGCTTGACGGGCAGTCGGAGGAGGAAATCGAGCGCATTGCCTCGTTCTACGACTATCTTGAAATTCAGCCGCTCTGCAACAACCGCTTCCTGATTGCCGAGGGCAAGGTCGCGGACGACGAGGGGCTGCGCGAACTCAACCGCAAGATTGTCGCGCTCGGCAAAAAACTCGGCAAGCCGGTCGTCGCCACCTGCGACGCGCACTTCATGAACAAGGAGGACGAAATCTACCGCAAGATTTTGCTCTCGGGCATGAAGTATTCCGACGCCGACAAGGACGTCGGGCTTTATCTGCGCACCACCGACGAAATGCTCGAGGAGTTTTCCTACCTCGGCGAGGAGACCGCCTTTGAGGTCGTCGTCGAAAATTCCAATAAAATCAACGATATGATTGAGGAAATCCGCCCGATTCCGAAGGGCACTTACACGCCGAACATGGACGGCGCGGAGGAGGATTTGCAGCGAATGTGCTGGGAGCGTGCGCGCTCGATTTACGGCGAGGATCTGCCCGAAATCGTCGAAAAGCGGCTTGAAAAGGAGCTGGACTCGATTATCAAGCACGGCTTTGCCGTTTTGTACATCATCGCGCAGAAGCTGGTCGCCTACAGCGAGAGTCAAGGCTATCTCGTCGGCTCGCGCGGCTCGGTCGGCTCGTCCTTTGTCGCCTCGATGGCGGGCATCTCGGAGGTCAATCCGCTCCCGCCGCACTACGTCTGCCCGAAGTGCAAACACAGCGAGTTCTTCACCGACGGCTCGGTCGGCTCGGGCTTTGATTTGCCCGACAAAACCTGCCCGATTTGCGGCACGCCCTACCGCGGGGACGGACACGATATTCCGTTTGAGACCTTCCTCGGCTTCTTCGGCGACAAGTCGCCGGATATTGACCTTAACTTCTCGGGCGACGTGCAGGGCAAGGTACATAAATATACAGAAGAACTGTTCGGCAGCGAAAACGTCTTCCGCGCGGGCACAATCGGTACGCTCGCGTCCAAGACCGCGTTCGGATTTGTCTCCAAGTATCTCGAGGAAAAGGGCATCGCGCTCTGCCGCGCGGACGTCGACCGTTTGATTGCGGGCTGCGTCGGCGTCAAGCGTACGACGGGTCAGCACCCGGGCGGCATCATCGTCGTGCCGAAGGAGTACAGCGTCTACGACTTTACCCCCGTGCAGCACCCCGCCGACGACCCGAATTCCAACATCATCACCACGCACTTCCAGTTCTCGTATCTGCATGATACGATTCTCAAACTGGACGAGCTGGGACACGATATGCCGACCAAGTACAAGATGCTCGAACGCTACACGAATACGAGCGTCATGGACGTGAAGATGAACGACCGCGCCGCCTATCAGTTATTTGAAAGCTGTGCGCCGCTCGGCGTCACGCCCGACGACATCGGCTGCAACCTCGGCACGCTGGGACTCCCCGAGATGGGCACGCGCTTCATTCAGGGCGTACTGGAGGACGCAAAGCCCAAGACCTTTGCCGACCTGCTGCAGATTTCGGGTCTGACTCACGGCACCGACGTCTGGCTCGGCAACGCGCAGGACCTCATCAAGGCGGGCACCTGCACGATTTCCGAGGTCGTGGGTACGCGCGACGGCATCATGCTCTACCTGATTCGCCACGGACTGGAGAACAAGCTCTCGTTCGACATCATGGAGGCGGTGCGCAAGGGCAAGGGCGTCAAGCCCGAATGGGAAGCCGAAATGCTCGCGCACGATGTCCCCGAGTGGTACATCGCCTCCTGCAAGAAAATCAAATATATGTTCCCGAAGGCGCACGCCGCCGCCTACGTCATGAGTGCAATCCGCCTTGCGTGGTACAAAATCTATTACCCGATGGAGTTCTACGCCGCCTACTTTACGGTCGCCCCCGGCGGCTTTGACGGCGAGATCGTCATGCGCGGCAGAGGGGCGGTCAGCGCGACGATTGAGGAACTGTCAAAGAAGCCCGATGCGACCCAGAAAGAGGCTGAAACCGTGACGGCGCTCTCGCTGGCGCGCGAAGCGCTTGCTCGCGGCGTGCAGTTTTTGCCGGTCGACCTCTACAAGTCCGACGCGACCGCGTTCCTGCCCGAAAACGGGAAGATTCGCCTGCCGTTTGCGGCACTCGGCGGTCTCGGAGAGGGCGCGGCACAGAAAATCGTCGAGGCGAGAGCCGACGGCGAGTTCTTCTCGATTGAGGAATTGCGCGAGCGCGCCAAGCTCAACAAGAGCGTGATTGAGATTTTAAGTCGCAACGGCGCGCTCAAAAACCTGAGCGAAACCAACCAATACACCTTTTTTTGAGCGGATTTGAAAAAAACGGTTTACAAAACGCCGCGTATCGTATAAAATAGATGCGTATATAAACATCGGCAGATTGAAAGGAATTCGTTTATGGCAGAAGTGAAATACAAGCGCGTGCTGCTCAAGCTCTCGGGCGAGGCGCTCGCGCGTGACGCAGAGGGCATCTACAATCACGATTTCATCGACCGTGTGGCAAGCGTCATCAAGAAGTGCGTTGACGCAGGGGTTGAAATCGGCGTCGTCGTCGGTGCGGGCAACATCTGGCGCGGCAGACAGGGCGTGAACATGGACCGCGTGCGCGCCGACCACATGGGTATGCTGGCGACGGCAATCAACGCGCTGGCGCTTCAGGACGCGTTTGAGCGCGCGGGCGCGACGACGCGCGTCATGACCGCAATCGAAATGAAGGCGCTCGCAGAGCCGTATATCCGCAACCGCGCGGTGCGCCATCTCGAAAAGGGAAGAGTTGTGATTTTCGGCTGCGGTCTCGGCTCGCCCTACTTCTCGACCGACACCGCCGCAGTGCTTCGCGCCGCCGAAATTGACGCGGACGTCGTTCTGCTCGCGAAGAATGTCGACGGCGTATACACCGCCGACCCGAGAGTCGACGCGACCGCAACCAAGATTGAAGAAATCACCTACCAGGAGGTGCTTTCGCGCGGACTTGCCGCGATGGATTCGACCGCAACCTCCTTCTGCATGGACAACCACATTCCGATTCTCGTGTTCGGACTTGACGACCCCGAGAACATCTATCGCGCCGTTACGGGTGAAGAAATCGGCACGATTGTAAAATAATTTTTGAAAGGACAGAGACACATGAAACTCGATACCAAAGAATTTGAGCACAAGATGAAAAAGACGATTGAGTCGCTGCACCTCAATCTGAACACGGTCCGCGCCGGCAAGGCAAATCCCGACGTGCTTTCGCGCGTTGCGGTTGACTATTACGGCACGCCGACGCCGATTTCGCAGATGGCGGCAATTCAGATTCCCGACCCGCGCACGCTGCTCATTTCTCCGTGGGACGCGACAACCCTCAAGAACATCGAAAAGGCGATTCTCGCCTCCGACATCGGGCTGACGCCCCAAAACGACGGCAAGGTCATTCGCCTGAACTTCCCGCAGCCGACCGAGGAGCGCAGAAAAGAGCTGACCAAGCAGGTCGCAAAGCTCTGCGAGGATGCAAAGGTCGCCGTTCGCAATGTTCGCCGTGAGGCAAACGACAAAACCAAGGAAATGAAGAAGAACGGCGAGATGACCGAGGACGAGGTCAAGGCGAGCGACAAGCTCGTGCAGGATCTCACCGACAAGTTTATCAAAGAGGTCGACACAATCGCCGCGGATAAAAACAAAGAGATCATGGCAATCTGATTGTTCGGGTCGGCGCACTTGCTCCGACCCGCTTTCCATATTTTCAGTTTTCGGAAAGGGCGGCTTATGCAGTTATTCAAACGGCGTCATGAAAAAAAGACGCAGGTCGACGCGCGGCTGACGCATATTGCGTTCATCATGGACGGCAACGGGCGTTGGGCGAAAAAGCGCTCGATGCCGCGCGAGTTCGGGCATGTGAACGGCGCGAAGAATTTCAAAAAGGTCATTCGCTATTGCGGCGACATCGGCATCAAAATGATTACGGTCTATGCGTTTTCCACCGAGAACTGGAAGCGCCCGCAGCATGAGGTCGACGCGATTATGGGTCTGCTCTCGGACTACATTGACGACGCGGTCGCCTCGATGGACGAGAACAACATTCGCCTCGTTTTCCTCGGCGACAAGAGCATTTTCCCCGCGCCGCTGCGCGCGAAAATTGACAACGTCGAGGAAATTTCCAAGGACAAGGATTTGCTGCTCAACATCGCGCTCAATTACGGCGCACGCGCCGAAATCACCCACGCCTGCAACACCTTGATTGACGCGGGCAAGAAGAACGTGACCGAGGCGGACGTTGCGGCGGCGCTTTACACCGCGCATTGCCCCGACCCCGACCTGATCGTGCGGACGGGCGGCGACGTTCGTCTGTCGAACTTCCTTTTGTGGCAGGCGGCGTATGCCGAGTTGTATTTCACCGATACGCTCTGGCCCGATTTGTCCACGCACGAGATTGACCGCATCGTCGCCGATTTTTACGGGCGTAAACGCCGCTTCGGCGGGCTTTGAGCCGGTCGGTCACCATTCCGAAAGAAAGGGAAGCCTTTTGCCCCGCAAAAGGGTTGTTTGGATATGAAAACGAGAATCATCACCGGTCTTTGCATGGTCATCGTCGCGATTCCGTTTATTGTTTGGTCGCATACGGTTGCGCTTTCGATTTTGATTGCGCTGCTTTCGCTTGTCGGCGTTTTTGAGTACCTGCGCTGCATCGGCGCGGAGAAAACGCCCGGCTTTGCGATTCCGAGCGGTCTGTTTGCGCTCGCCGTGCCGCTTTTGCTCCGCTATCTGCCGGGCAAATGGACGCTGCTCTTCGGCGTTGCCTACGTCTATGTCTTTTTCATGCTCGCCTATGCGATGCTGACGATCGGCACGACCGATTTTTCCAAGGTTGCAAAGGCAACGGTCGGCACGCTCTATATTTCGAGCGGCTTTGCCTGCCTGCTTGCGACGCGCGACCTGGAGCACGGGTTGTTCTTCCTAATCATGATTATCGTCACGGCGTTCGGCACCGATATTTTCGCGTACTTCACGGGCTATTTCTTCGGCAAGCACAAGCTGATTCCCGCCGTCAGCCCGAAAAAGACGGTCGAGGGGGCGCTCGGCGGCACGCTGATTGCCGCGGCGGCGTTTGTCGGCTGCGGCATGGTCTATGCGCACCTCTACGGCACGGTGCGCCCGCATCTTCTCGCGATGTTTGTCTGCGGCGCGATACTGTCGGTCATTTCCCAGCTCGGCGACCTGATTGCCTCCTACTTTAAGCGGAACAGCGGCATCAAGGATTACGGCAACCTTTTTCCCGGGCACGGCGGCGTGCTTGACCGATTCGACAGCGTGATTGCGATTGCGCCGATTTTGTACATCATGCTCTCCGACCCGACGATTTTTACGATTTTCAAATAAGGACGGCAAAATGAAGAATTTGAAGACAGCGTCCGTCGCCGTACTCGGCTCAAGCGGCTCGGTCGGCACGCAGGCGCTCGATGTCTGCGAAAAACTCGGTTTGCGCGTCGACGCGCTCACCGGCGGCAGAAACGATCAACTGCTCGAGGAGCAGATCAGACGCTTCCGCCCGCGCTTTTGCGCGATGGCGGACGCAGACGCCGCGCGCGCGCTCCGCACGCGCGTGCGCGATACCGATACGAAAATTTTCGAGGGCGAGGAGGGCATTCTCGCCCTTATCGGCGAGACCGACGCAAAAACCGCGGTCAACTCGATTTTGGGGCTTGCGGGGCTTGCGCCGACGCTTGCCGCCGCAAGGCGCGGGATGCGCATCGCCACGGCGAACAAGGAGTCGATTGTCGCGGCGGGCGATCTCGTGAACGCCGCAGTCCGCGAAAACGGCGCGGAACTGATTCCGGTCGACAGCGAGCACAGCGCGATTTTCCAGTGTTTGCACTGCGGGACGCACGGCGAGGTCAAGCGCATTCTCCTGACCGCCTCGGGCGGTCCTTTCTTCGGCTATACGAAGGAGCAGCTTGATCGCGTCACGCGCGCCGACGCGCTGCGCCACCCGACCTGGAAAATGGGCGCGAAAATCACGGTTGACAGCGCAACGCTGATGAACAAGGGACTGGAAGTGATTGAGGCGGTGCGTCTGTTCGGCGTTGCGCCCGCGCAGATTACGGTCGTCGTCCACCGCGAGAGTATAATCCACAGCGCGGTGGAATATATTGATAACGCGGTCATCGCCGAACTCAGCCACCCCGATATGCGGGAGTGTGTGCAGTATGCGCTGACCTATCCGCACCGCGTCCCTGCGGTCATCGAGCCGCTTGACCTCTTGAAGGTCGGCACGCTGACCTTCAAGCGCCCCGATACCGAGGCGTTTCCGCTGCTCGCTCTGGCATTTCGCGCCATCGAGACGGGCGGTCTGATGCCTGCGGTGCTCAGTGCGGCAAACGAAGCCGCCGTGTCGCTTTTCCTCGCCGATAAAATCCGCTTTGCGGAGATTGCGGCGGTCGTGGAGCGTGCGATGGACGGCTTCAACAACAAATCCGACTTTACGGTCGAAGACGTATTTTCCGCGGACAGGGAAGCGCGTAAGCGCGTCCTTGACGCACGAGGGTAATATGACGGTAGTTCTGTATATTTGCATTGCGATTTTCGCGTTCGGGCTGATGATTCTTCTGCATGAGCTCGGACATTTCTTGACCGCGCGCGCCTGCGGGGTCAAAATTGACGAGTTTTCCATCGGCATGGGGCCGAGGCTTTGCGGGTGGACGGACAAGCGCGGCACGGCGTACAATCTGCGCGCCTTTCCCATCGGCGGCTTCGTCAGCATGAAGGGCGAGGACGAGGACGCGGGCGGCGACGATTCCTTTTCGACCCGCCGCCCGTGGCAGAAGTTTATCATCGTCGCCGCAGGCGGCGTGATGAACATTCTGCTCGCCTTTCTGCTGATGCTCGGCATCGTGCTTTCCGCCGACAGGCTCGGCTCGAACGTCGTCGCCGAGTTTAACGACGGCGCGACGAGCAGCGCATGGCTGAAAGCGGGCGACCGCATTCTTTCGGTCGACGGCACGCGCACCTACACCTCGTATGACGTTTCCTACGAAATCATGCATTCGGGCTATCAGCCGATTGACCTTGTCGTCGAACGCGGTGACGAGAAAATCACGCTCCGTGATGTGGTCTTCCCGACGCAGGTTTCCTCGGGAATGCTGTTCGGCAGGCAGGATTTTAAGATTTTCGCGGAGGCAAAGACGCTCGGGAGCGTGATTACGCACACGGTGACGCGCAGCCTGTCGACCGTCAAGATGATTTGGGACTCGCTGATGGATTTGATTTTCGGCAGAGTCGGCGTCGAGGCGGTCTCGGGACCTGTCGGCGTAACCGTGGCGCTCGGCGACGCGGCAAAGTCGGGGGGCGGCACGTTTGTCTACCTGCTCTGCGTCCTCAGCATGAACCTCGGCGTGGTCAATCTGCTGCCGCTGCCCGCGCTTGACGGCGGGCGGCTGATTTTCATTCTGTTTGAGATGATTTTCCGCCGCAAGGTTCCCGCCAAGTACGAGGCGGCGGTGCATTTCGCGGGCATTGTTCTCTTGCTCGGGCTGATGGTGCTTGTCACCTTTAAGGATATTGCGCAGCTCTTCGGAGGTGGCTTTTGATGATTGAAAACTACAACCGCATTCGCCGCCGCGCGAAAGAAATCACGGTAGGCGGCGCGAATCACACTGTTAAAATCGGCGGCGACAACCCGATTGCCGTGCAGTCGATGACCAACACCGACACGCTCGACGTCGCCGCGACGCTTGCGCAGGTGCGTGCGCTCGAGGACGCGGGCTGTGACATTGTGCGCATTACCGCGCCGAGCGTCGAAAGTGCCAAGACCTTTGCCGCGCTCAAGGAGGCGGGCGTGAATATTCCGCTCGTCGCGGACATTCACTTTGACTACCGCATCGCGCTTGCCTGCGTCGACGCGGGCGTCGATAAAATCCGCATCAACCCCGGCAACATCGGCGACGAGAGCCGGATCAAAGCGGTGGCGGACGCCTGCCGCACGCACGGCGTGCCGATTCGCATCGGGGTCAACGGCGGCTCGCTCGAAAAGGACATTCTCGCCAAGTACGGCGCGCCGACGGCGGAGGCGCTGGCGGAGAGCGCGCTCTACCATGCGGGACTGCTCGAGCGCTTCGATTTCAGCGACATCGTTTTGTCGGTCAAGTCCTCGGACGTTTCGGAAATGGCGCGGGCAAACGAGCTGCTCGCCGCGCGCAGTGACTATCCGCTGCACATCGGCGTGACCGAGGCGGGCGGCGGACGCATGGGACTGATTAAGGGCGCGGTCGGCATCGGCGGTACGCTCTTGCGGGGCATCGGCGACACGGTCCGCGTTTCGCTGACCGCAAATCCGGTCGACGAGGTTGCCGCCGCGCACGATATTCTCTTTGCGCTCGGCTTTGACGCGCGACAGCGCATGAACATCGTCTCCTGCCCGACCTGCGGCAGAACGAAGATTGATTTGATTGCGCTTGCGGGCGAATTTGAACAGGCGGCAAAGACCGCCGGTCTGCTCGACAAGCCGATAACCGTCGCCTTGATGGGCTGCGTCGTCAACGGACCGGGCGAAGCGCGCGAAGCCGACATCGGCATCGCGGGCGGCAAGGGAGAGGCGGTGCTGATTCGCCGCGGCGAGGTCGTCTGCAAGATTGCCGAACGCGAGATTATCCCCCGCCTGATCGAAGAAATCAAAAAGCTGTAATCACTTTGAATCCGAGAATATGCAACGCTTTTTCGCGTTTTCTCTTGCGTTTTGCCTATTTGTATGCGCTTTGCGGCGAAATGGGTTGGGCGTTTCGCCGAAAAATATGAATATTTATACAAATGTATTGCATTTATATCCAAACCGTGCTATACTATGACCATCAAAAAGGACGCGAAAGCGGAGGACAATACAATGGACAAGAGCAAAATCAAAAAAGTCGTACTCGCCTACTCGGGCGGACTGGACACTTCGATTATTATTCCGTGGCTGAAGGAAAATTACAACAACTGCGAGATCATCGCGGTTTCGGGCAACGTCGGACAGGCGGACGAGCTGGAGGGACTGGAGGAAAAGGCGCTCAAGACCGGCGCGTCCAAACTCTACATCGAGGACTTGACCGACGAATTTGTCAACGACATCGTCATTCCCACCGTGCAGGCGGGCGCAAAGTATGAGGAATACCTCCTCGGCACTGCGCTGGCGCGTCCGATTATCGGCAAGCGGCTTGCCGAAATCGCCCTCAAGGAGGGCGCAGACGCCATCTGCCACGGCTGCACCGGCAAAGGCAACGACCAGGTTCGGTTTGAACTGGCAATCAAGGCATTTGCCCCCGGTATGCCGATTATCGCGCCGTGGCGTGAATGGGACATCAAGTCGCGCGACGAGGAAATCGACTACGCCGAGGCGCACAATGTTCCGCTGAAAATCAACCGCGAGACCAACTACTCCAAGGACAAGAATATGTGGCATCTCTCGCACGAGGGTCTCGACCTCGAGGACGCGGGCAACGAGCCGCAGTATGAAAAGAAGGGCTTCCTCGAAATGGGCGTTTCGCCCATCGACGCGCCCGACAAGCCGACCTATGTCACGCTCGATTTCGTCGAGGGCAAGCCGGTCGCGCTCGACGGCAAGGAGATGAGCGCGAAGGACATTATTCTCAAGCTCAACGAAATCGGCGGCGCAAACGGCATCGGTCTGCTCGACATCGTCGAAAACCGTCTTGTCGGCATGAAGTGCCGCGGCGTTTACGAGACGCCCGGCGGCGCGATTCTCTACTTCGCGCACAACTATCTCGAAACGCTCTGCCTTGACAAGATGACCATGCACAAGAAGCAGGAGCTGGCGGTCACCTTTGCCGAGCTGGTTTACAACGGACAGTGGTACACGCCGCTGCGCGAAGCGCTTTCGGCGTTCGTCACCAAGACGCAGGAGCACGTCACCGGCAAGGTCAAGATCAAACTCTACAAGGGCAACATGATTAAGGCGGGCGCATGGAGCGACTGGTCGCTCTACTCCGAGGAGATTGCGACCTTCGGCGAGGATCACGTCTACAACCAGGCGGACAGTGCCGGATTTATCAACCTGTGGGGACTGCCGATTTCGGTACAGGCGCAGGTTGCGGCAAAGAATAAGAACAAGAAATAAAAACCGTTTGAGACTGTCGGGAAAAACAGGCTCCCTCTTTGAGGGAGCTGTCACCGAAGGTGACTGAGGGAGTGTCTCTTGAACAAATACTCCTTCCGTCACGACTTCGTCGTGCCACCTCCCTCGGGGAGGGAGGCATGAAACGCAGGCTTTTCCCAAATGGGGAGTTCCCGACAGTCTCAAACTTAACTTTTCGGAGGCGGCATGAACAAGATGTGGGCAGGGCGCACGGCGGGTGCGCTCGACAAAACGGCGGACGACTTCAATTCCTCGATTGCGGTTGACAAGCGTATGTACAGGCAGGATATCGAGGGCTCGATGGCGCACGCCGCCATGCTCGGCGCAAAGGGGATTATCTCCTCCGCCGACAGCAGTCTGATTATCGACACGCTCGGTGCGATTCTCGACGACATCGAGAGCGGCAAGCTGTCGATTGCGGCGGACGCGGAGGACATTCATATGTTTGTCGAGGCGGAGTTGACAAGCCGTATCGGCGACGTCGGTCGCCGCCTGCATACCGCGCGTTCGCGCAACGACCAGGTCGCGCTCGATTTGCGGCTCTATCTGCGGGACGAATGCGAGGAGATTGTTGCGCGTATTTGCAAGCTGATTGCGGCGGTATTCAAGGTCGCCGAGGCGAACAAAACCACGATTATGCCGGGCTACACGCACTTGCAGCGGGCGCAGCCGATTACCTTCGGGCATCATCTCTTGGCGTATGCCATGATGCTGATTCGCGACGCGGGAAGAATCGGCGACGCCAAGCGCCGCATGAATGTTTCGCCGCTCGGCTGCTGTGCGCTCGCGGGGACGACCTATCCCATCGACCGCGCAATGACGGCGGCTTCGCTCGGCTTTGGCGCGGTCGCCCTCAACAGTCTCGACGGCGTTTCCGACCGCGATTTCTGCGTCGAGCTGGAAAGCGCACTTGCGATTCTGATGATGCACCTTTCGCGCTTCTCCGAGGAGATTATCCTTTGGTCGAGTTTTGAGTTCGGCTTCGTCACGCTGTCCGACGCCTATACGACGGGGTCGAGCATCATGCCGCAGAAGAAAAACTCGGACATGGCGGAGCTGGTGCGCGGCAAGAGCGGCAGGGTCTACGGCAATCTGTTTGCCACGCTGACGATGTTAAAGGGGCTGCCGCTGGCGTACAACAAGGATATGCAGGAGGACAAGGAGGCGGTCTTCGACAGCGTCGATACCGTCAAAGCCTGCCTCGAGGTCTTTGCGCCGATGGTCGAAACCATGGAGGTGCACGCCGACGCGATGTACAAGGCGGCGCAGGGCGGCTTTATCAACGCGACCGACCTTGCCGACTACCTCGTCAAGAAGGGCGAGCCTTTCCGCAGCGCATACAAGACGGTCGGGCAGATTGTCGCCTATGCCGTCAGGGAAAAGACCGTGCTCGACGACATTCCGCTCGAAATCTACAAGGGCTTTGATGCAAATTTCGATGCCGACCTCTACGAGGCAATCAAACTCGAAACCTGCGTCAAGAAGCGGGTTTCGGCAGGCGGCACGTCCGAAGCCTCCTTTGCGGCGGAGCGCGACTTTGTCGCCGCGTTCCTTGAAAAAAACGAAGTAAAATAAACATATCCCCCGCAAAGTGGACCGTACCCAGATAAACGGATATTGAAAGAAAAGACCCCCTGTTGTAGAATAGAAACTACGGCAGGGGGTCAAATCATGTTCGGAAGTTATAGAAAAGTAGAATGTTTGACAGAAGAAGTGTTCCGCCGAAAGGCGGCAGGAGAAATGAATCGAGAGATTGGTGAACATTTTTGATTAAGCAAAGAACAAGTGAAACGATTGGTAACACGTCAAAGAAGAAAGCGACGATTGATCGAGCAAGGATATATTCCTCGCCCGAAAGGTCGCCCTCACAAAACGGAAGAAACAGAAGAAATGCGCCGAAACAATGAATTAGCCGAACTGCGTATGCGGATAGATACCGGTATATTTATCAATATTTATCCAAAAATATGA
>SFNW01000160.1 GCA_004554105.1 Clostridiales bacterium
CAAACTTTCAAATTCGCCTTTGTGTACTCTGCACAATCAATTTTCACGCATTGTTCGCATAAGCGTTGCGCCGCACAATTTTTCTAATTTTATTAGAAAATCATTCCTTTGCGGCGCGCATGGTCAGCGCAATGCGCTTTTTGACCGGGTCGACGCTCTTGACGCGCACATGGACGACGTCGCCCACCGACAAAACCTCGGAGGGGTGCTTGATGTAGCGGTCGGCGATTTCGGAAATGTGCAGAAGCCCGTCCTGATGCACGCCGATGTCGACAAACGCGCCGAAGTCCACGACGTTGCGCACCGTGCCGGAAAGTTCCATGCCCTCCTTCAAATCCTCGAGCCGCATGACGTCCTCGCGCAGCACCGGCTTCGGCAGTCCCTCGCGGATATCTCTGCCCGGCTTTTCAAGCTCGGTGCAGATGTCCTCGAGCGTCGGCTCGCCGATGTTCAGCCGTTCGGCGACCTTTTCCTTGCCCGCGCGTTCAAGCTTTGCGCGAAGCCCCCCGAGCCGCAGAGCGCGCACGTCGTCCTCGGTGTAGTCGAACATCGCAAGCAGTCCGCGTGCCGCCGCGTAGGATTCGGGGTGGACGCCGGTGCAGTCGAGAATCTCGTCCGAGCCGGACACGCGCAGAAAGCCCGCGCACTGCTCATAGACCCGGTCGCCGAGCCGCGAAACCTTTTTCAGTTCCTCGCGGCTGCGGAACGCGCCGTGCTCCTCGCGGTACTTGACGATGTTCTTCGCGCAGGCGGCACTGATGCCCGCAACATAGGAGAGCAGCGAATAGGACGCCGTGTTCAGCTCGACGCCGACGCTGTTGACGCAGTCCTCGACCACGCCGCCGAGCGCCGCGTCGAGCTTCTGCGGCTTCATGTCATGCTGATACTGCCCGACGCCGATGGCGCGCGGCTCGATTTTGACAAGCTCGGCGAGCGGGTCAATCAGGCGGCGCGCAATCGAGACCGCGCTGCGCTCGGTCACGTCGAAATCGGGAAATTCCTCCGCGCCGAGCTTCGACGCCGAGTAGACCGATGCGCCCGCCTCGCTGACGACGACGTATTTCACGTCGTCGGACAGCGTTTTAATCGTGTCGGCGATGAACTGCTCGCTCTCGCGCGACGCCGTGCCGTTGCCGATGGCAATGACGCCGACATGGTGGCGGCGAATCAGCTCGCAGACCTTTTTGCGGCTCTCGGCGATTTTTTCGTAGGGCTTCGTCGGGTAAATGACCGCGGTCTCCAGCACCTTGCCGGTCGAATCGACGACCGCCAGTTTGCAGCCCGTGCGGTAGCCGGGGTCGTAGCCCATGACCACCCTGCCGCCAACCGGCGGCTGCATCAAGAGTCCGCGCAGATTCTGCGTAAACACGCCGATTGCGCCGTCGCTTGCGACCTCAAGCAAATCGGCGCGAATTTCGCGCTCGATGGCGGGCGCGATCAGCCGCTTGTACGCGTCCTTGATCGTCTCGCGCAGAAGCGGCGCGGCTTCGCTCTCCTTTTCGGTGATGATTTCGCGCTCGAGGTAGGCGTAGACCGTCTCCTCGGGTACGCGGAGCGACACGCGCAGAAAGTCCTCGCGCTCGCCGCGCGCAATCGCCAGATAGCGGTGCGGACGGACGCGCGAAACCGGCTCGGCGTAGTCGTAATACTGCGCGTAGACCGAGTCCTCGTCCTTCGCCGCGGTCGAAACCAGCTCGCCGAGGCGCACGCTGCCCTCACGAATGACCTTTCGGTAGGTCGCGTTCTGCGCGATTTCCTCGGCGATGATGTCGCACGCGCCCGCAAGCGCGCTTTCGGCGTCGGGGACTTCCTTTTCGGGGTCGACAAAGGCGTTCGCCGCCTCGGCAATCGACGGGGCGTAGTGCTTTTCGCAGGCGAAAATCAGCAGCGCGAGCGGCTCAAGCCCGCGCTCGCGCGCGACCGAAGCGCGGGTCTTGCGCTTCTGCTTGAAGGGCAGATAAACGTCCTCCAGCTCATTTAAGGTCGTCGCCGCGTCGAGCGCCGCCGAAATCTCGGGCGTCAGCTTGCCCTGTCCCTCAATCGCCGCACGGATTTCCTCGCGGCGTTCCTCAAAGCGGCGCAGATAGTCAAGCCGCTCGACGAGCTTGCGGAGCTGCACGTCGTCGAGACTGCCGGTCGCCTCCTTGCGGTAGCGTGCGATAAAGGGAATCGTGTTGCCCTCGTCGTAGAGTTCGACCGCCTTTTCGGTCTGCCAACGCTTGATGCCGAGTTCATCGGTCAAAATCTGTATGATGTCCATGTCAGTTTCCCATTTCCTCAAGTGTTTTGATTTCTTCGTCGGTCAGCATTCGCCATGCCCCGCGCTCAAGCCCGTCGAGCGTCAGGCAGGCAAAGCGAATGCGCTCGAGATACAGAATGCGGTTGTCCACCGCGTTCCACATCAGCTTGATTTGATGATATTTGCCCTCGGCGAGCGTGATTTCGCCGCTCGTCTCGCTTTGCATCACGATGCGGCAGGGCTTTGTCACATAGCCGCCGATGTCCACGCCGGCTTGCAATGCTTCAATTTCGGTTTCGCCAAGCGGGTGCGCACACTCGAAGCGGTAGACCTTTTCGACGTGCCGCTTCGGCGAAAGCAGCGCGTGCGCGAGCGGACCGTTGTTCGTCAGCAGCACAAGCCCGAGCGTGTTTTTGTCGAGCCTGCCGCAGGGGAACAGATCGAATTTGCGCAGTTCGGGCGGCAGGAGGTCGAGCACGGTTTTGTCACGCGCGTCCTCGGTTGCGCTCACATAGCCGTCCGGCTTGTTGAGCAGAACGTATGTATAGCGGCGGTAGAAAACGCGCTCGCCGCAGTAGACGACCTCGCAATGCTCGGGGTCGACCTGCGTGTCCGCCCGTTTGACCGCCACGCCGTCCAGTAAAACCTGACCGCGCCGGATTGCCGCGCCGCTCTCGCGCCGCGTGGCAACCTTGCATTCGGATAAAAACTTGTCGATTCTCATAAAATAAAGATAACCTTTTTTATATCAGCATTAAAAGAAAAATACGCCGCCGAAGCAGACCGCGAAGAGTACGCCGAGTACAATGCAGGCGCAAAGCCCCACGGCAAAGCCGTAAAAAAACAATTTTTTGTTCATACCCACTTGCGGCAAGCGAAATTAGTATGTGCAACAAAAAGAAATTTAAGTCGGCGCGGCAAGGGCTTCTTTTACCGCCCTGTCAATCGTCCGG
>SFNW01000161.1 GCA_004554105.1 Clostridiales bacterium
CCCATGTTTTCGCCGGCGAGAATGAAGGAGGTTTTCTTGGAAATGCTGCCCACGTTCTTGCCGCCGTGGGCTTCGATGAGGGCTTTGTATTCCTCGCGCGAATGGCGGGCAAAGGTGCCGCTTATCACGATGCTCATGCCTTCCAGTGCCGTTGACTGCAAGGCAGTCTGCTCTGCCTCCATGCGCACGCCGGCCTCGGCGAGCCGCGCCACGAAGGCAAGGTTGCGCTCGTCGGCAAAATAGCGCAGCACGCTCTCTGCAATGGCCTGCCCCACCCCTTCGGTCTGCATGAGGTCGTCGAGCGAGGCAGCGCGGAGCGCGTGGAGCGAGCCGAAGCGGCGGGCGAGCGTCTTGGCCACCACTTTTCCCACAAACCTGATGCCGAGGGCAAACAGCACGCGCTCGAACGGCACGTGCAGCGAACGGCGTATTCCGGCTATTACTTTTTCGGCGGAGCGGCGGCGAGAGCCGTCGTTGCCCATAAGTTGCTCGACGGTGAGGCTGTAAAGGTCGGCGGCATCGCGGATAAGGCCTCGCTCAAAGTAGTCGTCCACCGTTTCCGGCCCTACGGAATCGATATTCATCGCCTCGCGGCTGATGAAATGCTCTATGCGCCCTTTGATTTGCGGCGGACAGGCCGTGTCGTTGGGGCAATAGTGCGCCGCCTCGCCTTCGTAGCGCACAAGCGTTGCGCCGCACTCGGGACAAGTCTTGACAAATTGCACGGCAGCCCCCCGATGGGCGGCACTGTCCGGCGCCGCAACGTCTGCCACGCCCACTATCTGCGGAATGATTTCGCCCGCCTTTTCCACGCGCACCATGTCGCCCTCAGCGCCAAGAACATGGATATTGCCGCCGATATAGTCTCTGTCAATCGTCATGTCTTTCACTCATCCTTTCGCAACGCTCGCCGCCGCGTGGTTCAAAAAAAACGCGAAATTCCGTCGTTTTCAAAGAAAGATCGACAAAAAGCGTCAAAAATCGCCGTCCAATCGGGCGATTCCAGCGCTTCAAAGCCGCCACAGCTCAGGCGCACTCGTGGACACGGCCAGCGCGCCGGCGCGAATCGCTTCCTCAACCTCGCGGCGCTCGGTGATCATGCCGCCCGCAATGACCGGCAGACGCAGCTCTTCCTTCAATCGAACGATCGCCTTGGGCACCAGCCCGGGCATGACCTCGATGAAATCGGGAAGGGTATATGCCTCCTCGACGGTTTCGGTCTCGACCTCGCATATCGCCTGTTTTTTCCAGAACGGGTAAATGTCGATCTCCGCGTAAAGCCCTTTTTCCATGGGGATCTTCCAACGCCGTTTGACGATCGGCGAAAGTTCTTTGTCGGCGCGTTTCAGATACTCGTTGTACTGTTCCTCGCTTATGGCGTTTTCTTCCTCGTAGCGAACGATATTTTTCGCGGAGATCTTCACCGTATGCGTATAAACGGTCTTTCCGCCCTTTTCCGACTTTCTGACCCTTTCGGTCTGACGCGGAATTGCGGGAACGAGATACGTCTGCGTTATATTCGCGACGGAAGCGCCCTGCACCGTTGCCAGAAACGCTTCGTCGGGCATACGGATGAGATACTTTCTTTCGATTTCAAGTCCCGCGGGCATATCACATTTTCTCCTCGTCGTATACGGCGCGGCATCCGCCGATGAATTTCGGTCTTGTCCTCGCGCAGACAACGTTTGCCTGTCCGATCTGTCTGACGGCGAGCCTGACGGGAACGGCAACTTCTTTCAGGTGCATTCCGATCAGCGTGTCCCCGATGTCAATGCCCGCGTCGGCTCTGACCTTTTCGACAACGGTCGGCTTTTCAAACGCGCGGTAGCCCGCGGTTGCCCACGATCCGCCCGCCTTCGGCTGAGGCACGGCGTTGACCTCTTCGAGCCCGTGCGCCGCGGCGTATTCGCCCTCGACGACGACGGCTCTGTTCAGATGCTCGCAGCACTGACACCCGAGATATATCCCGTTCTGTTTCAGAACGCCGTATATCCCGTCGAACACCGCCTGTCCGACCTCGAAGACCGAACCTTTTCCTATATTTTCTCCGACGATCTCGCTCGACGAACAGCCGACGACGCAAAGATCGCCTTTTTTCAGTTTTGCGGCGGCGACGAGTTGTTCCGCCGCCTGCCGCGCCCGATCTCTTATATCTTCATACATGATCTTCACCCTTTCGGGCGGGGGCTTTTTCAGTCCTTCAACGCCCACTTGTATTTGAGGTAGTCTTTATACTTCGCGTCCCACGCGTCTCTGTCTTCCGGCTCGTAAATTTTCAGATCGTCGGAGCAGAACTCGCGTCTTGCCTGCGCAACGTCCGCGATCGTTCCCTGAGAAATGAGTTGAACGGCGATGTTTCCGATCGCTGTCGCCTCGACAGGTCCCGCGGTCACCTTCTTGCCCGTCACGTTCGCGGTGAAGCGGCAGAGGTTGACGTCCTTGACGCCGCCGCCGATGAGGTGAACGACGTCGGTCTTTTCGCCGAGAAGTTTTTCAAGCGATTCGATATAATATCTGTATGTCATCGCAAGGCTTTCGAGAATGCACAGCGCGTACTGTCCCTTCGACTGCGGAAGTGCCTGTCCCGTCTTCGTCAAAAACTCGTCGATCTTTGCAGGCATATTTCCCGGCTTGCCGAACGGCGCGTAATCGGGATCGATGTAAACGTTCGCGCTCTTCTCCGTCAGGAGCATTTTGTCGATGTCCCTGAACGAGATGTCGAAACCTTCTCTGATCCACTGACGGCGCGTTTCCTGAATGATCCAGAGTCCCGAAATGTTTTTGAGGAAGCGTATCGTGTTTCCGACGCCGCCCTCGTTCGTGAAGTTCGCCTCCCGCGAGGCGTCCGTCGTGATCGGCTCGGCGTTCTCCACGAACTGGGCCTCGAGATGCGGGTGATCCATCATGGTCGAGAGCTTGTAGTCCAGCAGGTTGTTGTTGAGCGGGCGGCCGGTCTTCGGGTCGAACTTCAGCTCCTCGGACATGCCGTAGCCGATGGCCATGGACATGCCGCCGTGCACCTGCGCCTCAGCAAGCTGCGGGTTGATGAGCTTGCCGCAGTCGTGCACGTTGATGAGCTTCAGCAGCTTCACCTTGCACAGGGGGATGTCGACCTCGACCTCCGCGAACGAGCAGCCGAAGGAATAGGCGTTGTTCTTGATCTGGTAAGTAGATTCCGCCGTCAGAT
>SFNW01000033.1 GCA_004554105.1 Clostridiales bacterium
CCTGTCGAGCATTTCGAGGTCGAAGCCGTTTTTGACGCCGTCGGTGTCGATCGAGTTGACGACCACCTCGCCCGCCCCCGCGTCGACACAGCGGCGAATCCAGTCGATTGCCTCCATGCCGGTGTTTTCCCTGCCGCCCTTGGCAAAGACGCGGAACACGCCGTCCACCCGCTTGACGTCGGCGGAAAGCACCACGCACTGATTGCCGTAGCGTTTTGCCGCCTCGCCGACAAGGGCGGGATTGCGAATCGCGCCCGAATTGACGCTGACCTTGTCCGCGCCGCATTTCAGCACGCGGTCGAAGTCGTCGAGCGTGTTGATGCCGCCGCCGACAGTCAGCGGAATAAAGACGTTTTGCGCCGTCTCACAGAGAATGTCGGTGAACAGCGCGCGCCCTTCGGCGGACGCCGTAATGTCATAGAACACCAGCTCGTCCGCGCCGCAGTCGCTGTAGTATTTCGCAAGCTCGACGGGCGAGGCGACGTCGCTCAGTCCGAGAAAATTCACGCCCTTGACGACCCGCCCGTTTTTGACGTCGAGACAGGGAATAATGCGTTTTGTAATCATCTTTCCGCCTCCGAAATCGCTTGTTTCAAATCCAACGCCCCCGTATAATACGCCTTACCGATAATCGCGCCGTAGAGATTCAGGTCGCGCAGATGCTTCACATCGTCCATGCTTGAAACGCCGCCCGACGCGACAATCTGCATACCGAAGGTCTCGGACAGTTTTCCGTACAGTTCCCTGTTTGTCCCGCGCATTGCTCCGTCCTTGGAAATATCGGTGCAGATGACCGTTCGCACACCGAGTCCCTCGAGCGTGCGGCAGAAGTCAAAGGCGTCGAGCGCCGATTTTTCGGTCCACCCGCGCACGGCGACGTACCCGTCCTTAATGTCCACGCCGACCGCAATTTTGTCGCCGTATTCGGCGACGGCACGCCGCAGGAAATCCGCGTCTTTTACGGCGGCAGTGCCGAGAATCACGCGGTCAAGCCCCGCCGAAAGGTAGCGCTCGACCACCTCGAGCGAGCGGACGCCGCCCCCGACCTCGCAGAAGCAGCCGCTTGCCTTTTTTATCGCGCAAACCGTGTCGAAATTCGGCGTTTCGCCGCTCTTCGCCCCCTCGAGGTCGACCAGGTGAATGTGGCTTGCGCCGCAGCGGACGAAATCCGCCGCGACCTCGACAGGACGGTCGCTGTAGACCGTCATCTGCGCGTAGTCGCCCTTATAGAGGCGCACCGCCTTGTGCGCGAATAAATCAATCGCAGGAAACAGAAACATGGAATATACCTCTTTAATCGAATGCAGGTCTGCCGCAAACTGTCGCAGACCCGTAGGGGCGGATTCCATATCCGCCCGCAAGCGGCGGGAGCAAGCCCCCGCCCTACAGTCAGCAGTCCTCGCAGAACGCCTTCAAAATCTTCAGCCCCACGCCGCCGCTTTTTTCGGGGTGAAACTGACAGCCGTATACGCTGCCGCGCGAAACGGCGGCGGTCAGCGGCGCACCGTAATCCGCCGTTGCCAGCACCGATTCGTCGCAGTCGGCGGCGTAGTAGGAATGCACGAAATAAACGCAGTCGCCCTCGCGGATATTCCCAAATAAGGGCGAATCCTTGACGATGTGCAGCGGATTCCAGCCGATGTGCGGGATTTTCAGCCCTGACGGAATCACGTCGGCAATCGGGCGCACCGCGCCCGGAATCAGCGAAAGCCCGTCGTATTCGCCGTATTCGTAGCTTTTTTCAAAGAGAAGCTGCATACCGAGGCAGATGCCGAGAATCGGCTTGCCCTTTGCCGCCTGCTCTTTGATAACCGTATCCAGCCCCGCGGCGCATAACTTCGCGGCGGCGTCGCCGAACGCGCCCACGCCGGGCAGCAAAATCCGCTCGGCGGCGGCAAGTTCCCGCTTATCCGAGGTAACGACGGCTTTTTTGCCGATGGCGTCAAGCGAAGACTTGAGCGAAAAAAGATTTCCGACGCCGTAGTCCACAATGGCAATCATTCAAAGCACTCCTTTGGTCGACGGAATCTCGTCGGCGAACGCCGCGTCCACCGCGACCGCCTCGCGCAGCGTCCGTGCCGCCGACTTGAAAATTCCTTCTATAATGTGGTGCGAATTGCGCCCCGAAAGCATACGGATATGGAGCGCACACTCGGCTTTCCGCACGAATCCGTACCAGAATTCCTCGCAAAGCTCGGTGTCAAAGTCGCCGACCTTTTCGGTCGGCAGCTCGACGAGATAGCCGAGAAAGGCTCTGCCCGAAAAGTCGACGGCGGTCAGAATCAGCGCCTCGTCCATCGGCAGCACGGTGTCGCCGTAACGGTGAATCCCGCGCTTGTCGCCGAGCGCGGCATAAAACGCCTCGCCGAGCGCGATGCCGACGTCCTCGACCGTGTGGTGGTAGTCCACATAGGTGTCTCCCTTGCAGGACAGCGTCAAATCAAATCTGCCGTGCGAGGCAAACAGGGTCAGCATGTGGTCGAGAAAGCCGCAGCCGGTCTGCACGCTTGATATACCCGTGCCGTCGAGATTTAACGACAGCGCGATGTCGGTCTCCGCCGTCTTTCGTTTGATTTCGGATGTTCTCATGACTTACTCCCCTAAAATTTCCCTGACCGCCTGCAGCAAAATATCCATCTGCTCGTCGCTGCCTACCGTAATGCGGTTGTAGTCGTACAGGCGCTCCTTTTCAAAATGGCGGACGAGAACGCCCTTTTCTTTCAGTTTCAGGTAAAGTGCCTTCCCGCCGATGCCCGCATGGCGGGCGAACAGGAAGTTCGCGCACGAATCGGTCAGATCAAAGCCGAGCGCACGCAGTTCTGCCGCAACTCGCTCGCGCGTGCGCATGATTTTCTTGCGGCAAAAATCGAAATAGTCGCCGTCGCGCAGTGCGCCGACGCCCGCCGCCATCGTCATGCGGTTGACATTGTAGGGGTTGGTCGAAAAGCGCAGCGTGTTCAAATCGCGAATGAGTTCCGCATTGCCGACGGCAAAGCCAAGCCGCCCGCCCGCAAGCGAGCGCGACTTGGAGAAGGTCTGCACAACGAGAAGATTGTCATACTTGTGAATCAAATCGACACAGCTCTCCGCGCCGAAGTCCACATACGCCTCGTCGACGACCACGACACGGTCGGGGTCGGACGCGACGATGCGCTCGATTTCGCGCTTCGGCAGCGCAATGCCGGTCGGCGCGTTGGGATTGGCGATAAAGACCGTCCCGCGCACGCCGAGGTAATCCTCGACGCGCAGCGTGTAATCCTCGGCAAGCGGAATTTCGGTATACGGCACGCGGTTTTGCTCGGCGAACACGGTGTAAAAGCCGTAGGTGATGTCTGCAAAAATTGCGGGGTGTTCGCCGTCGCAGAACGCGGCGAAGGCGAAGCCGAGAATTTCGTCCGAGCCGTTGCCGAAAACAACTTCGTCTGTCCCCACGCCGAGGCAGTCTGCCGCCGCCGCGACAAGGCTTTTGCAGTCGGGGTCGGAATAAAGCTCGAGTCTGCCCGCCTCCTCACGCGCAAGCCGCACGGCAAACGGTGAGGGCGGAAACGGCGACTCGTTGGTGTTCAGCTTGACAAACTGCCTGTCCTGCGGCTGTTCGCCCGGGGTATAGGGCGTCAAGCTTTTGTATTTCGCGCTGAAAAAGCGGCTCACGATTCGATTCCCTCCGTGCGGACGACCGCGCTTTTCGCGTGTGCGGTCAGCCCCTCTTTTTTCGCAAAGTAAGCAACCTTGTCGGCGACCTTGGCAAGCGCGTCACGCGTGTAATAGGTAAACTGCGTCTTTTTGACGAAGTCGTCCACCGACAGCGGGCTTGAAAACTTCGCCGTGCCGCCGGTCGGCAGGGTGTGGTTCGGTCCCGCGAAGTAATCGCCGAGCGCCTCGGGGCAGTTGCGCCCCATAAAGACCGAACCCGCGTGGCGAATCGCGCCGAAGTAGTCAAACGGATTGTCCACGCAAAGTTCCAGGTGCTCGGGCGCGATTTCGTTGGCGATGTCGATGGCGCACATCAGGTTGTCCGCCACGATGATTTTGCCGTTGTCGTCTATCGACGCCCGCGCAATTTCGGCGCGCTCAAGGCGCGGAATCTGCTTTTCCAGCTCTGCCGAAACGGCTTTCGCCAGCTCGGCGGAATCGGTGACAAGCACGGCGCTCGCCATCTTGTCATGCTCCGCCTGCGACAGAAGATCTGCCGCCGCACAGACCGGGTCGGTCTTGCCGTCCGCGACAATCAGGATTTCGCTCGGTCCTGCAATCATGTCAATCGACACGACGCCGAACACCTGCTTTTTCGCCTCGGCGACAAACGCATTGCCCGGACCGACGATTTTGTCGACCTTCGGGACGCTCTCGGTGCCGTAGGCCAGCGCCGCAATCGCCTGCGCGCCGCCGACCTTGAAGATGCGGTCGACGCCCGCGACCGACGCCGCCGCCAGAATGGCGGGGTTGATCTTGCCGTCCTTACCGGGCGGCGTGACGATGACAACCTCTTTGCAGCCTGCGATTTTGGCGGGAATTGCGTCCATCAGCACGGTCGACGGGTATGCCGCCGTGCCGCCGGGCACATACAGCCCCGCGCGGTCGACCGGCGTCACTCTTTGCCCGATGACCACGCCCTCGGTTTCGCTTAGGATAAAGCTGTTCCGCTTCTGCTTTTCGTGAAAGGCGCGAATATTGTCCGCCGCTTCGCGCAGAATTTCGAGAAATTCCGGCTCGACTGCGGCGACCGCTTCGGCAATCTCGGCGGGGCTGACCTCAAGCGAGGAAAGCGCGACCTTGTCAAACTTTTCGGTGTATGCAAGCAGCGCCTTGTCCCCGTTTTCGCGCACGTCGGCGAGAATGCCCGCGACGATGCCCTCGATGTCAACCTTGGGAACGCTTCGCTTGAAAATTTCGTTGTTCGGCGTATCGCCGTATTTCATAATTTTAATCATTTGCATATCTCCGTTCTGCCCGCAAGGCTTTGCAGGACCTTTTCAATCATGGCGTTCTTAAACTGGAAGCCCGACTTGTTCGCAATCAGCCGCGCACTGATCGGCACGATGTTCTCGACGACCTCGAGATTGTTCTCGCGTAGGGTCGTGCCGGTTTCGACGATGTCGACGATGACGTCGGACAGCCCCAAAATCGGCGCAAGCTCAATCGAGCCGTTGAGGTGAATGATGTCGATGTCCCGCCCGATTGACTGATAGTAGTTCTGTGCAATGCGCGAAAACTTGGTCGCCACGCGCAGCGTGCGGTCGAGACTGTCGGTAAAGCCCTTCGGCGCGGCGACCGCCATGCGGCATTTGCCGATGCCGAGGTCGAGCAGCTCATACACCTCGGGCTCATATTCGAGCAGAATGTCCTTCCCCGCCACGCCGATGTCGGCGGCGCCGTGTTCGACGTAAATCGCGACGTCCGAGGGCTTGACCCAGAAGTAGCGAACGCCGACCGCCTCGTTTTCAAAAATCAGCTTGCGGTTGTTTTCTTCAATGGACGGACAGGGAAAGCCCGCCGCCGCAAACATGGCGTAGACCTTTTCCCCGAGTCTGCCCTTCGGGAGCGCAATATTCAGCACTGTTTTCATTTGTTTATACCTCGGCGGGATAAGATAGCCGGCTTAGTTCGTCCACATAGACCGCAAAGCCGACGGCGTTTGATTTTCTGCCCATTTTCCGCATCAGGCGGTCGTACTGTCCGCCCGAGAGAACGCTTTCGGGCACGCCGTCGACAAAGCCCTTGAAGACCACGCCGTTGTAATAGCCCGCGTTGGCGGTGACCGAAAAGTCAAGGCGAATCTTGTCGGCAAATGCGCCGCACGCAAAGACGCGCACCGCCTCTGCAAGTTCGTCGGCGGCTTCGGGTACGCCCGCTTCTTTGGCAAGCCGACCGATTTCGGGCAGCGTATCCGAAACACTGCCGTAGACTGCCGACAGCCGCTTCAGCGACGCCGACGCCTCGGGCGGAATGCCCGCGGCTTTGCAGATTTCGTCGATTTCATGGAGATTCTTTTCGCCGACGCATTTCAGAATCGCGTCGCGCACCGCCGCATCGTCCGAAATGCGGTCGACCAGAGCCGAAAGAATGCCGAGGTGCGAAATTTGCAGCACATAGTTCCGCCCGAGCAGTTCCATGCTCTTCGCCGCCAGCAGCAGAACCTCGCCGACGCAGGCAGCGTCGATTTTTCCGTGGCATTCGAGACCCGCCTGCGTAATTTCGCGGAAGCGCCCCGTGCTTTTCGATATGCGGTACACGCGCTCGTCGTAGCAGAGCTTCTGCACGCTGTCGGGCAAATCCTTGTTGTTCTTGATAATCGAGAGCGTCACGTCGGGCTTGAGCGCCATCAGTTTTCCGTCGGTGTCGGTAAAGGTAATGACGCCGTCGGAGATCAAGAAGTCCTTATTCTTGCTGTAGAGGTCGTATTCCTCGAATTTGCTCATGCGGTACTGCGCGTAGCCCGCCTCGCGGTACAGTGCGCGCAGCGCAAACAGAATCTTTTCGGTGCTGTCCATATAGCGCAGCACCTCGCTGCTTGCATTGTTCAAAATCATTGCCGTTTCCTCCGTCATCGACGCTTTTACTTCAACGCTTTATCATTTTAGCACTTTCTCACGGTAAAGTCAAGGGGAAATAAAAAAATACAGGGGGAAAACAGGTCGCAATCTGCCCCAAACGGCGCACATACCCGTAGGGCGGGGAAGTTTTTCGGTTTCGCAACGCGAAATCGTCGGCGTGTAGCCGACGAAGAAAAACTCCGGCGAATCGAAGATTCGCGGGGCTTTTGCTCCCGCCGTCCCGCACACACCCGTAGGGGCGGGGGCTTGTTCCCGCCGTCCCGCACACACCCGTAGGGGCGATTCACGAATCGCCCGTTTTCGCAATCTGCCAAAACGGCACACATACCCGTAGGGCGGGGGCTTGCTCCCGCCGTCCCGCACACACACGTAGGGCGGGGGCTTGCTCCCGCCGTCCCGCACATACCCGTAGGGGCGATTCACGAATCGCCCGAAAGGTTGTTCGGGAAAGGAAGTCGCTGCGCCGTCTCAACAAGATGGGGGTCGCCTGCGCAGCCCGCCTGCGGCGACTGCGCGGGCGGGCGCGGCGTTTGTCTCCACCGGCAAGCCATTCACTCCCGCGCCTGTTCGACCCCCTTCCGATTTATCCCATAGCAAAAAGGCACCCCTGACGGGGCAGTTTGGGGGTCGACTCGCGGCGCTCGACGCGCCTTGGTCGGGCGCGGCTCTGGCTTGCCACCGGCAAGCCATTCACTCCCGCGCCTGTTCGACCCCCTTCCGATTTATCCCATAGCAAAAAGGCACCCCGTTTGGGGTGCCTTTTTGCTATGGGGTGATTGATGGGGGTCGAACCCACGACCTCCAGGGCCACAACCTGGCGCTCTAACCAACTGAGCTACAACCACCATTTCCCCCGCGATTGCAGGGTTTGGCGTACCTTGGGGGACTCGAACCCACGACCTACTGCTTAGAAGGCAGTTGCTCTATCCAGCTGAGCTAAAGGTACATGGCTCATTCGTGCAACGCTGAATAGTATACCATCTGTCGTTTAACTTGTCAAGAATTTTCTTGAAATTTTATGTCGGGAAATTTCCGCAAACGCCTTAAAAGATGATCGGCAGGCATTTTGCGCCGGTTGCGCGCATAAAATCGTCGGGTGACAGCACGATCTGCGAGCCGAGCCTGCCGCCCGAAACCATAATCTTGTCAAACAGGACGCAGGTTTCGTCAATGACCGTGGGATAATCCTTTTTCATGCCGATGGCGGTACAGCCGCCGCGAATGTAGCCGGTCACCTTGTTCAAGTCCTTAACGTGAATCAGCTCGACCGCCTTTTCGCCGACGGCGCGCGCCGCCGCCTTGAGGTCAAGCTCCTCCGCCACGGGAATGACGAACGCAAAATAGCCCCCGCTCTTCCCCTGCGCCACGAGCGTCTTGAAGGTCTGCTCGACCGGCTGACCGAGCTGCTCGGCAAGATGCACACCGTCGACAAACTCGTCGCAGGTGTAGGTGATGACCTCATAGGAAACGCCGAGCGTGTCGAGAATGCGCATGGCGTTTGTCTTTATATCCTTTTCCTTATCCTTTGCCATACTTTCCTCACTTTGTAAAGCCCGCGTGCTCCATCGCGAGAATCACGCCGCGCGCGTAAGCCTCCTGTCCCATGGTATTGGGGTGCAGACCGTCGGTGTAATATTCGCGGATATGCGGCACGAGCGTGCGCCCGTCGATGATTGTCGCGTTCGCATGCGCGCCGTAGTATTCGCCGAGAATGTCGTAAATCTTCTCAAACGGCATACGCTCGGGGCGAATGCCCTCGTCCGCACGCCAAATCGGCGTAATGCCGAAAATATTCGCCTTGGGATAGGTCGCGCAGAGCTTGTCGATGTACGCCTTCGCCGCCGCGCGGTATTTTTCCTCGTTCGCGCCGTAGCGTCCCCAGTCGTTTGTGCCGTAGGCAACCGTAATCGCGTCGGGCTGAAAATTCAGCGTCTCGTCGATCACGCGCTCGTCGAAAAAGTAGCCGCCGATTGCCTGATTGACCGCAACCGCGTCGAAATACCGCCCGACGATCGTCGCGTAGCAGCGCGAGGTGTAGCGCGCGTCGTAGCCGTGCGTAATGCTGTCGCCGAGAATCAGAATCTTTTTGCTCTTCGAGCGGTCGGTCGGCGCATAGTGCGCACCGTCGTCGAGCGTGAAGCCGCCGATGGCAAGCCCGACGGTATAGGGGAGATAAATCTGCACGCGGCGCGACCTTTTCTCGGGGAAACGGTACTCAAAATGCATCGCGCCCTCTCCCGTCACAAAGGTGAAGAGCGTATAAACCATCGCACCGTCGGCATAGAGGTCGACAGACATGGTCTGCCGCGAGGACGCGCCCGTGAAGTCATAATCAAACGCAATCAGACTGCCGTCATAGGTAAAATCGAGCGAAATGCCCGCCGTGCAGTGTGCGCGCTCTCCGAAAGTGGCATTGGCGGCATAGATTGCCTCCTGCTTTTCGGAAAAACGCAGCGGCTCGATTCGCGTGCCGACCGCCTTTGTGCCGACATGGTTTGTAAACAGCGCGGAAAGCGCATCACGGTTCAGTACCATACTTATAATGTCTCCTTAATATAATGCCTGTTTCGCTTCCGGCAAAACGCCGGTCGTATCAAACTCGGGAATAAAACTCTCGGACACACTCTCGCCGTCCTGAATAAAAGCGTTGGTCACACCGAGCGAGAGCGCGAAGTCGACGACGCTCTCGTATTCGGCCGCGCCGACCGGTCGGGAGAGTTCGGGAAAGCCGCAGTCGCCGCACGGTGTATACTGGCTCATCAGCGAAAGGATTACGTTGTCGCCGCAGGCTTCGTATACCTGCTTGATGACCGCTTTTGAGTCGCTTGCGTGCGTCGGCAAAACAAGGTGGCGGACAATAACACCGCGCAAAAGCAGGTCGCCGTCATACACGCACTTCGGCTGTTGGCGCACCATTTCGCGTAGCGCCGCCGAAGCGACCGCGGGATAATCCGCCGCGCCCGAATAACGCGCAGCAAGCGCGCCGTCCGCATACTTGAAGTCGGTCAGATAAATATCGACAAGCCCCTCGAGCGCGCGCAGCGTTTCGACCGACTCATAGCCGCCCGTGTTCCACACAAACGGCAGCGAAAAGCCCTTTTCTTTCGCCATGCGGATTGCCGCCGCAATCTGCGGCGTATACTGCGTCGGCGAAACGAGGTTGATGTTGTGTACGCCCTTCTCTCGCAGCTCAAAAAAAATATCGCACAGCCGCTCGGTCGAAATGTCGATGCCGAAGCCGCCGCCCGAAATATTCCTGTTTTGGCAGTAGACGCACTTTAAGGGGCAGTGCGAGAAAAAGACCGTTCCGCTTCCCCGCTCGCCCGAAATCGGCGGCTCCTCCCAAAGGTGCGGCGCCGCGCGCGCAACGCGCAAAGAAGCCCCCGCGCCGCAAAAGCCGACTTCCCCCGCCGCACGGTCGGCGCCGCAGGCGCGCGGGCAGAGACGGCAGGCTGCTTTCGTCATCGCGATTCCTCCGTTCATTTCCCGTCAAGGATAGCACATTTGATAATTCAAGTCAAGTAAAAATTTAAGTGAAATCTTTATGAACTATCTTGACTTTTTCGCATCGCTTGCTATAATAGTTAACGTGTTAATTATCAATCGGTTAATTTTTTAAGGAGGGGTAAAAAAAGCTATGAAAGAACAGATTTCGTGCGAGTCGCCGCTGCGTGATACGGTGCACCGGCTTGTCGGCATCGTCCGCAAGCATCATGCCGCCTTTGACGCGCTGCGCGAATCGACGGGGCTGGGGCGCACCGCGCACTATATGCTGATGCGGCTGGCAGACGCCGACGAAGTGCTGTCGCAGACCGAAATCGCGCAGATTTTGCAGGTCTCGACCGCGGCGGTCGCCTCGATGCTGAAGAAGCTCGAAGCCGACGGCTATGTCAAGCGCCAAGCCAATCCGAACGACACGCGCTTCAACGACATCACGCTGACCGAAAAGGGGCGGGAGGTCGTGCGCACATCGCACGCCAAGTTTGCCGCGCTGGACGCCGTTATGTTTGACGGATTTTCCGCCGAGGAAATCGCGCGCCTTGACGCCGACCTTGTGCGGATACAGAACAATCTCGACGCCTATGCCGAAAGGGAGAAAGGCAGAAAGGAAGACATACTTTGAAAAAATGGTTGAAATACGCAAAGCCGTATACGAAATACTTTATTATCGGTCCGCTTTGCATGATTGTCGAGGTCATCGGCGAAATCGTGATGCCGAAACTCTATTCGGTCATCGTCGGGCACGCCGAGGATCATCTGCACGCCGGTCAGCCCGGCTCGGTCTGGTATGTCGCGGGCATCGCGGGGCTGATGATTCTGACCGCGGTATTGATGATGCTCGGCGGCGTCGGCGGCGCATACTTCGGCGCGAAAGCGTCGGTCAATTTCGCAAGCGATTTGCGCCTTGACGTCTACCGAAAGGTGCAAAAGTTCTCGTTTGCCAACATCGACAAATTTCAGACCGGCTCGCTGATTACGAGACTGACCAACGACGTCACGCAGCTGCAAAATTTCGTCAATATGCTGCTGCGCATGTTTTTGCGTGCGCCCGGAATGCTAATCGGCGCGCTGATTATGGCGATTTCGCTCAGCCCGCGCCTTGCAACCGTGCTTGCGGTGGCAATTCCGATTCTTGTCCTGCTGCTGCTCTTCGTCGTCCGCGTCGGCTTCCCGCGCTTTAACAAAATGCAGGGCAAAATCGACGCGCTCAACAACACGGTCGGCGAAAACCTGACCAATATCCGCGTGGTCAAATCCTTTGTACGCGAGGATCACGAAAACGAAAAATTCGGGGCGGCAAACAACGACTTACGGAGCGCAGGACTTGCCGCGATGAACGTCATGATTTTCGTACAGCCGATCATGATGCTCGTCATGAATCTGACCTCGCTCGCCGTCGTCTACTTCGGCGGCAAAATGGTCGTTTTCGACGACCTTGCGATTCAGGATTTCTCGGCTTTTCTGACCTATATCACGCAGATTCTGATGTCACTGATGATGGTCACGATGCTCTTTATGATAACCTCGCGCGCCATGGCGTCCGCAGGACGTATCAGCGAAGTTCTCGACGAGAAAATCGACCTTGACGACAAAGACGCAAAATATCCCGCACGCAAGGTTGAGCGCGGCGAGGTCGAATTCAAGCACGTCGGATTCCGCTACTATAAGAACAGCGAGGACGAGGTGCTGTCCGACATTTCCTTTAAAATCAATGCGGGCGAAACGCTCGGCATCATCGGCGGTACGGGCAGCGGCAAGACCACGCTCGTCTCACTGATTCCGCGCCTCTACGACGCAGACAGCGGCGAGGTGCTCGTCGACGGCGTGAACGTGCGTGATTACTCGCTCTACGAGCTGCGCGAGGGCATCGGCATGGTGCTGCAAAAGAATCTGCTCTTCTCGGGCACGGTCGCCGAAAACCTGCGCTGGGGCGACGAGAACGCCGACGATGCGGCAATGCGGCAGGCAGCCGAATATGCGCAGGCGGACGATTTCGTCTCAAACTTTTCGGACGGCTATGACCACGGCATCGAGCGCGGCGGCGCAAACGTCTCGGGTGGGCAAAAGCAGCGTCTCTGCATTGCGCGCGCGCTTCTGAAAAAGCCGAAAATCCTGATTCTCGACGACTCGACGAGCGCGGTCGATACCGCGACCGAGGCAAAGATTCGCGAAGCCTTCCGCACCGACCTTGCAGGCTCGACGAAAATCATCATCGCGCAGCGCGTCACCTCGGTCATGGACGCCGACCGTATCCTCGTACTCGAGGACGGCAAAATCGCCGGACTCGGCACGCATGACGAGCTGATGCAAAGCTGCGAAGAATATAAGGAAATCTACACACTCCAGACCGAAAGCAAGGGGGCGAGCGACAATGGCTAAGCGCACACTGGAAAACCTGCAAAAGCAATACTCCTCCTCGGCTTCCTCGCAACCGTCGAATAAGGGTCCGCGTATGCCCGGCCCCGGCGGGCCCGGTCGCGGCCCCGGCGGACCGCGCGGCGCGATGCCGACCGCAAAGCCGAAGGGCGACACGAAGAAGGTCGTCGCACGTCTGCTCTCCTATATCGGCTCGTATAAATATCTGCTTGTACTCGCATTTGTCTTTCTGATTCTGTCGACGCTTGCCGGCACGGCGGCGTCCTATCTGCTGCGTCCGATTGTCAATGCGCTGGTCGATTCGAGCCGCACGGTTGACGAGCGGCTTGCCTACATCATGCGGGTCGTCCTCACCCTGCTCGCCGTCTACGGCGTGCAGGTCGTCATGCAGTACGCGCAGGCGAAAATCATGCTGACGATTTCGCAAAACGCGATGGCAAAGCTCCGCCGCGATCTGTTTGCCAAGATTCAGCGTCTGCCGGTCAAATTCTTTGACAACGAGAGCCACGGCGAAATCATGAGCCGCTTTACCAACGACGTCGACAACGTCGCCACGATGTTCGACAGTACGCTGACCAGTCTCGTCTCGGGCGCGCTCACGCTGATTGCCACGCTCGCGGTCATGTGCTACACCAACATCTGGCTGACGCTGATTACCCTTGCGTTCCTGCCTGTCTATATCTTCGGCGGCGGCGCGATTTCAAAGCGTTCGCGCAAGTATTACGTCGCCCAGCAGGCGGCGCTCGGCGCGGTCAACGGCTACATTGAGGAAAGCGTCTCGGGGCAGAAGGTCATCAAGGTCTTTAACCACGAGGACACCTGCGTCGACGAATTCGAGCTGCTTAACAACGACCTGCGCGAAAAGCAGGTCGGCGCGCAGTTCTTCGGCGGCATCATGGGACCGATTATGGGCAACGTCGGACAGGTCAGCTATGCCATGACCGCCGGCATCGGCGGCATTCTCTGCATCGCACGCGGCTTTGACATCGGCGGTCTGACTATTTTCGTCAACTACGCAAGGCAGTTTGCCCGCCCGATCAACGAGATTTCGATGCAGATGAGCACGATTTTCGCCGCTCTCGCGGGCGCGGAACGCGTGTTCAACGTCCTCGACCGCCCCGAGGAGGAGCCGGACAGAGAGAATGCAAGCGATATGCCCGATATGCAGGGCTATGTCAAGCTCGACGACGTCAGCTTCGGCTATGTGCCGGAAAAGACGATTCTGAAACACATTTCACTCTACGCAAAGCCCGGGCAGAAGATTGCCTTTGTCGGCTCGACCGGCGCGGGCAAAACCACCGTCACCAATCTGCTCAACCGCTTCTACGACATTGATTCGGGCGAAATCACGATTGACGGCGTGAATGTCCGCGACATCAAGCGCGACGTCCTGCGCCGCAACATCGCGATGGTCCTGCAGGACACACATCTGTTCACGGGTACGATTCGCGAAAATATCCGCTACGGCAGACCCGATGCGACCGACGACGAGGTCATCGCCGCTGCCAAAACCGCCAGCGCACACAGCTTTATCATGCGGCTTGAGCACGGCTACGACACCGTAATCACGGGCGACGGCGCAAACCTCTCGCAAGGACAGCGGCAGCTGCTCAACATCGCGCGCGCCGCCCTGTCGAAGGCACCGATTCTCGTCCTTGACGAGGCAACCAGCTCGGTCGATACGCGCACCGAGCGGCACATCGAACACGGCATGGACCGCCTGATGGCAAACCGCACGACCTTCGTCATCGCGCACAGGCTTTCGACCGTCCGCAACGCCAATGCCATCATGGTACTGGAGCATGGCGAAATCATCGAGCGCGGTACGCACGAGGAACTGCTTGCCAAGCGCGGCAGATACTACGAACTCTACACCGGCAAGAAGGAGCTCGACTGAAAATACTGCATTTTCACCTGTAGGGGCGGATTCCATATCCGCCCGCAACCCCTCATCCGTCGCCTACGGCGACACTTTCCCCGGGGGAAGGCGAGGCATCGTAAAGTCCCGCGCAAATGCGCGGGATTTTTCTTTTTTCGCAAAAATGAAAGACTTTGAAAAAATTTTTGAAAGATTTTGAAAGAAAATGCTTGACAATGAAATGGTTTGACGGTATAATGATGGCAGAACAGAAAAATCAACATAAAAGCAGAGGCAACAGAACGAATGTTTGAAGAGAGAGCTTCAAAAATCATTTCCTATATAGAAAGCAAGGGCACTGCGAGCATTTCCGAGCTTGCCGCCGCCCTCGACACAAGCGAATCCACGGTGCGGCGCGACATCGGCAGGCTGGACGAGCTCGGAAGGCTGAAAAAGGTCTACGGCGGTGCGGCGCGCATCGGCAATTCGTTTTTCACCGACGAATTTGACGTTGAGACAAAGTCAGGCATCAACAAAGAGCTGAAAACGCGCATTGCGGAATATGCCGCAGGGCTGATTCACAACGACGACCTCGTGTATATCGACGCCGGCACGACAACGCTCTCGATGATTCCCTTCATCAAAGCGCCGAACGCGGTTTTCGTAACCAACGGCATCGCGCACGCAAAGATGCTCACACAGGCGGGGCTTAAAACCTACATCACCGGCGGTCAGCTGAAGCTCGTGACCGAAGCCGTTGTCGGACACGACGCGGTTCGCTTTATTGAGAAATACAATTTCACCAAGTGCTTTATGGGCACAAACGGCGTTGACCTTGTGCGGGGCTTCACCACGCCCGATATCGACGAGGCTTCTATTAAGGAAGCCGCGGTCAAGCGCGCGTATGTCGCGTATGTGCTTGCCGACTCTTCAAAATTCGGGCAGGTATCGTCGGTTACTTTCGCAGAAATTGACAAAGCCTGCATTATTACCGACAAACTTACAAACGATATGTATAATAAAAAGACTGTTGTGAAGGTGGTAGAGTAATATGGTTTATACGGTTACTTTCAATCCGGCGATAGACTATTGCATGCAGACGGGCAAAATCGACTTCGGCAAAACGAATCGCTCGTCGGCGGAAAGTCTGTACTTCGGCGGAAAAGGCATCAATGTCGCGGTGATTCTCGTGCGGCTCGGCGTTCCGGCAAAGGCACTCGGCTTTATCGCGGGCTTTACGGGCGACGCGCTTGAAAAGGCAGTCGCGGAATACGGCGTCGAAACCGATTTTATCCGGCTTGAGAGCGGCTATACCCGCATCAATGTCAAGCTGAAGGGCGAATGCGAGACCGAAATCAACGCGCAGGGTCCCGCCATTACCGAAAAGGAACTCGAAACCTTTTTTGAAAAACTCGATACGCTTACGGCGGGCGATACGCTCGTGCTTGCCGGCAGCGTGCCGGGTACTCTGCCCAAGGACACCTATGAAAGAATCCTTGAGCGGCTCGATGGGCGCGGAATCCGCTTTGTGGTGGACGCGACGAAGGAACTGCTGTC
>SFNW01000034.1 GCA_004554105.1 Clostridiales bacterium
ATTGACTCGGTCCAAGAGGCTTACGACACGGGCGACTTTGACGTCCTCGCCGTCGACATTTCGATGCTGTCGACCGACGCATTTGCGCCGCTCGCCGTTTACGCAACCGAATTTTCGGGCAGCGGCATTGATATGACGAGCGAAAACTACGACTATCTGCCGCACGCGACCGGCTGGAGCGACGAAGGCTACAGCGAAATCATCGAGCGCGCGTTTGCGGAGAAGAACATCAAGGCGCGTTCCGAGATTCTCGCGGAAGCGGAACGCTATCTGATGGAGCAGGCACCCGTCATGCCCATCGTTTTCAACAAGGACTGCTACCTCGTCAGCAGCAAGCTGTCAGGGCTCGGCACAAGCTACCTCGGCTACCGTGATTTCTCAAAGGTAAGCTATAAGGGCTACAAGTACGTTCCCGAAGAGTAATCGGCACCCGACCTTTTGACTAAATCGGCGCACCGCGGCGGCATTTTCAGGCGAAATTTGTCGACGCGGTGCGCTGTTTTCAATTTTGCCTTGACTTCACGCTTGGTTGATGATAGAATAAAAAAACGCACGAAAGGGGGAAGAGTATGTCGAACGGCGCGAAATTAAAGAACAAAGACGACATCAAAATATTTATACTCTACCTCCTGCAGAACATCAACTATCCGTTGGATTTCCCGACGATCAACGACATTGTCGTGCAGGACGAGTACGTCAACTACTTCGACTTTGCCGAATGCTTTGCCGAGATTTTAGACATGGGGCACGTCGTCGAGGAAATCGGCGTGGACGAAAAGACCGGCGAAAAGGTCACGCGCTATCGGATTTCGCCGCTCGGCTCGGCGGTCGTCAGTCAGCTGCAGAGCGGACTGCTTCGCTCGATTCGCGAGCGAAGCCTGAAGAGCGCACTGAAGCTGCTCTCCTTTAAGAAGCGCGGTGCGGAAATCAGCTGCCGGACGAGCGAACTGGACGACGGCAAGTTTGCCATCGAGTGCGTGATTACCGAGATGGGCAAGGAAATTCTGCACATCAATCTCGTGGACGACTCCTCGCAGCGCATCGAGCGAATGAAGGCGAATTTTGAGGACCGTCCCGACGGAATTTACAAGGGCATCATGGCACTCCTTGCGGGTGAGGTCGACTATCTTTTGAACTGATTTTGTAAGAAGTTTTCCATTTTGAGCAAGCGGACTTCGGAGACGACAGTATGCGTCAAAAAAGTCCGCTTTTTTGCGGGATTCTGCAAAAAACCCGAAAATTTGTGAAAATTGCACAAAAAAATATTTGCAAAATCCTATTGACATTATGTAAAATAATGGTATAATGGGGTTATAGACAACAAGTGAGGTTTACAGTGAGTCGGGGCAAGGATGAAATTTGCGGTGAAGTCGAACGGTTGCTTCCGCTGATTCGGCGGGGGAGCAGCGCGGCGTTCCTGCGGTTGTCCGAATTGTATGCGCCGCTGCTCGACAGTGAGGTCGCCCGCTATGCGGGAAGTCTTTCCGAGGCAGACCTCGAGGATTTGCGGCAGGGGGCATCGGTTTCGCTTTACCGAGCGGCACTTGCTTTTCACGCCGACCGCGGCGTGACCTTCGGTCTGTTTGCGAAGATCTGCATCGTCAACGGCATTGCGGATTCACTCCGCTACATCGGCAAAAAGGGCGGGACGCTCAGCATTGACGATCTGGAGGAGAGCGAACAGCCGGACGACGGCGTGCCGAATCCGCAAAGTCTGCTGCTCGACAAGGAGCGCGTCTATGAAACGCGCAGGCAGATTCGCTCGGCACTGTCCGACCTCGAATATGAGATTTTTGAAATGTATATCAGCGGATTTTCCTATGCAGAGATTGCCTCGCGTATCGGAAAAACTCAAAAGTCGGTAGACAACGCTCTTTGCAGAATCAAGAAAAAACTCAGACAAAATTTAAAACAGCCGACATAACGTCGGTTATATGCCCGAATAGCTTAAAGCACAGAGCGTTGGAATTGCAAAGGTGTCGGTTTGAATCCGTCTTGGGGCAAAAAACAATCTACCATTTAGAAGCGAGGTAAGAAACATGTATCAGGACAAGACTTTGAAGTGCAAGGACTGCGGCGCGGAGTTCGTATTCACGGCAAGTGAACAGGAATTCTATGCAGAGAAGGGCTTCCAGAACGAGCCCCAGAGATGCAAGCCCTGCAGAGACGCGAGAAAGAGCCAGGCTCGCGCACAGAAGGAATACTTCACGACCGTATGTGCAAACTGCGGCAAGGAAGCAAGAGTTCCTTTCCAGCCTTCAAACGACAGACCGGTATATTGCAGCGAGTGCTTTGCTGCAATGAAGGAAGGACGCTGAATCCGACGCACAGGCTGCATAACAGCCGACCGTCAATCGGACTTCAAGGCATGACCGCTTGGTCATGCCTTTTTCCTTGCGCAAAATTTAAATTGAAATTCCGAAAAATATTGTGAATCTTATATACAAAGGTCGTATTTTGTGGTATACTTTATGTTGAATAAACTACAGATAAGGACTTTCTATGCCGTATCAGGAAAATAAACGGAAACCGATTCGCCGCGATTTCACACCGGTGAGCGCCGAGGGCGCCGTCGTCGGACGGAACGCGGTGCGCGAGCTGCTGAAAAGCGGCAGAGACGTTGATAAAATATTCGTACAGCGCGGCGAGCGCGAGGGCTCGATTACCCTGCTTGTCGCCGAGGCGCTCGACCGGAAGATTCCCGTCGTCGAGGTCGAAAAGCCGAAGCTCGACACGCTTTCGGGCGGGGGCAATCATCAGGGCATCGTCGCGATGGCGGCGCAGAAGGCGTATTCAAGCGTGGACGAGATTTTGGAGATTGCCGAAAGACGCGGAGAGAAGCCGTTTGTGTTGATTCTCGACGGCGTGGAGGACCCGCACAATCTCGGCGCGATTATCCGCAGCGCGGACGTGTTCGGCGTACACGGTGTCATCATTCCCAAGCGTCGTGCCAGCGGTGTGACCGCCGCGGTCGAAAAGGCGTCTGCGGGTGCGCTCGAGCACATGGCGATTGCCAAGGTGACCAACATTGCCGATACAATCGACGCGCTGAAGAAAAAGGGCTTTTGGATTTACGGTGCGGAGGTCGGCGGCGAGGACTATGACAAGGTCGATTACGGCGACGGCGCGGTTGCCGTTGTCCTCGGCAGCGAGGGGGACGGGATTTCGCGTCTCGTCCTCGAAAAATGCGACTTCAAGGTGACCATTCCCAACTACGGACATGTCAATTCGCTCAACGTATCCTGCGCGGCGGCAGTCGTGCTTGCAAAGGCATCTGCAGAGCGGCATAAATAAAGACGACGCAAAAGGAGTTTTGGTTTATGGATGAGAAGAACAATCAGGAACTGTCGGTCGAAGAACTGCTGGCAAGGCTGAAAAGCGACCTGATGGGAGAAGATACGGGCACGGAAAAGCCCGAGTCGAAAGAAACACCCGAAGCGTCGGAAGCACCCGAGGTTTCCGAAGTGCCGGAGGTGTCGGAAACGCCCGAAGTGCAGGAAGAGCCGGAAGGATCGGCAGAGCCGGAAATCGAAGATGCGGCAGAGCCGGCGACCGACGAAGCCCCTGCAGAGCCCGAAACCGCCGAAGAAGAGCCGAAAGAGGCTGTGTCGCCCGATGCGCCGCTTGGCTCGGTTGACGAAAACGAAATCTTCGCGGCGTGGGGACTCAGCCCCGACGATATGGACAAGACGCGCCCGCAGACCGAAGCGGCACAGACCTCGACATCGGATACGGCAGACGCGACAGACGCGGCGGGCAGCTATACGCCGCCGACCGCAAAGCCGACGCGCAGCTACCGCATTGCCCGCATCGAGCGCAAGGAGACCTATACCCAGCGCAAGCAGACCGAGACGCAGAAGGAGTCGGTGGACTATGACCGCACCGACTATTCGCTGATTAAGCAGGCACTCGGCATGGAAAAGCCCGAAGAGGGCTGGGAAAATCACGAAACGGCTTCGTTTGAGGTCGAGTCAACCGGCATTCCCGAGACGATTGACGCGCCGAAGGACGAGTTTACCTATCAGCGGCAGCGCGACGACATCGTTGCCGCCTATAAGAAAAAGCAGAAGACTTCGCTTGTCAAGCTGATTCTGACCGCGCTCACGGCGGCGGCACTGCTCTTTATCGAGTGCCTGCCCGCGCTCGGTGTTCCGACGGCGGAGGTCTTTGACCGCGGCAGTTATCCGCTGGTTTACGGCATGGCGACCTTGCAGCTTTTGCTGATTGCGGGTGCGCTTTGCTACAGAGAAATCGTCAACGGCACGCTCGGCATTTTCCGCGGACGGCTGACGGGCGGCGGCGTTCTGGCACTCTTTATGCTGCTTTCGGTCATCTGCGACATTGTCTGCTGCTTCGGCGGTGTGACGACCGAGGTTTACAATTTCTCGGCAGTCCTCTGTGCGTTGGCACTCCGCTGCTTTGACTATATGGACATTCGCCGCGAGAGCATGGCGTTTGAGGTCGCTTCGGCGCCCAGCGTCAGCAAATACGTTGCCGTACATATGTCCGACGAGGAGACGGCGCGCGTTGCCGGCGACGAGCCGGACGCATTCGCGCTCTGCGCCGAGAAATGCGGCTTTGTCGAAAACTTCTTCGCCCGTACCGAAAAGCGTCGGGACGGCGATTTTGAAGTCAATCGCTTCCTCGTGCCTGTCATTGCGGCGGCAGCACTGCTTGCGGCGATTCTCAACCTGTCAAAGGGCGGCGGCGCGCTGTCGGCATTCTCCGCGTTCAACGCGGTGCTTGCCATCGGTCTGCCCGCGATGATTTTCCTCTGCGGCAGTTATCCGCTCTACAAGGCGGCAAAGAAGCTCGCAAGGAGCGAGAGCGCGATCATCGGCGAGACCTCGCCCGAGGAATACGCGGGGGCATCGGTTATTTGCTTTGACGACGCGGACGCCTTCCCGTCCTACGGCGTCGCGCTCGAAAACCTGCGCATTTACGGCAAGGGCGACATCGAGACGATCATCGAGCAGATGGGCGCGGTGTTCGGCAAGCTCGGCGGCCCGCTGAAGCACGTTTTCACGCTGATGACCTCGGACTGCCCGCGTCCCTACAATGCGAAAATCGAGGGCGTCTGCGAGGACGGCGTCTGCGCCAAGGTGGACGGCAAAACGCTGTTCATTGGCAAGGCGTCCTACATGGAGGCAAACGGCTTTACCGTCACCGATAAGAGCGAGGAACTGGGCGGCAAGCACTTTTCCACGATGTATCTGGCACAGGACGGCGCGCTTCGCGCGAAGTTCTTTATCCGCTATACCGTGGACGGCGGCTTTGAGACGATGGTCAAAAAGCTGGCGCGGCACGGCATTGCATCGGTCATTCTGACCGGCGACGCCAACATCAACGACGAGCTGCTCGCCCGCTCGATGGATTTGTCGCGGCTGCCGGTCAAGGTTGTCCGCAGACAGGGCGGCGAAACTGCTTTGCACGGCGAGCGCGCCGACAGCGGCGTCGTTTCGCGCGGCGGCGTCTCCGACCTCGTCGGCACGGTGACGATGTGCGACAAGCTCTGCCGCGTATTCACGACGCTGAAGGCGGCGAAGATTGCTTCGGTCGTCATCTGCGTTCTGCTCGCGCTCTGCGCGGGGCTGCTCGGCATGAGCAATGCGTTAAGCTCGATGTATGCGGCGATTTATCAGCTGTTCTGGCTGATTCCCTGTCTGCTCGTGGCGAAACTCAATCTGTAATTTGACGCGGCCTCTCCCGCGGGCGTCCGCCCGCGGGAGAATTTGCGTCTTGAGAGGAATCCGAAGATATGAATTCTGCTGTCTTAAAAAGCGTGTCCAAGCCGGGACGGTACAGCGGCGGCGAATACGGACAGACGCTGAAGGATAAACATAAAGTAAACTGCCGCGTGGCGTTTTGCTTTCCGGACACCTACGAAATCGGGATGTCCAATCTCGGTATGCGGATTTTGTACGGTGTGCTGAACCGCGAGGCGGACGTGTGGTGCGAGCGCGCGTTTGCGCCGTGGCTCGATATGCAGGAGAAGATGCGCGAGCACAATCTCCCGCTCACCGCGCTCGAGAGCGGCGACCCGCTCGGCGCATTCGATTTTGTCGCCTTTACGCTGCAATACGAGCTTTGCTATACCACGGTTTTGAATATGCTCGACCTTGCGGGCATTCCGCTGCTTGCCGCCGAGCGCGGCGAGGACTTTCCGCTTGTCATCGGCGGGGGACACTGCGCCTACAATCCCGAGCCTGTCGCCGATTTCTTCGACATTTTTTCAATCGGAGAGGGCGAGGAGGCACTGCCCGAGCTGTGCAGGCTGTATATCGACATGAAGCAGGCGGGAAACTACAGCAAGGCGGCATTTCTGCACGCCGCCGCCAAGCTCGACGGTTTCTACGTCCCGTCACTCTACGACGTCGCCTACAAGGCGGACGGCACGCTGCAAAGTGTGACGCCGAAGTACGACGACATTCCGAAAAAGGTGCGCAAGCGGATTATCCGCGACCTCGACAAGGTCTACTATCCGACGAAGACCTATCTGCCCTTTATCGAGACCGTGCAGGACAAAATGGTGCTTGAAGTCTACCGCGGCTGCATTCGCGGCTGCCGCTTTTGCCAGGCGGGCATGGTCTGCCGCCCCGTGCGTGAAAAGTCGGTCGACAGGCTGTTTGACGACGCGCAGTGTATGTACAAGCAGTTCGGCTATGACGAAATGACGCTTTCCTCGCTGTCTATCAGCGACTATTCGCACATCGACGAGCTGACCGACCGCTTTTCGGCGTGGGCAACCGAGCATCACATCAGCCTGTCGCTGCCCTCGCTGCGGCTCGACAGCTTCACGCGCGAGCTGATGGACAAGGTTTCCACCGTGCGCACGGGCAGTCTGACCTTTGCGCCCGAGGCGGGGACGCAGCGTTTGCGCGACGCGATCAACAAAAACGTCTGCGAGGCGGATTTGCTCCGCGCGGTCAATGTTGCCTACGACGTCGGCAAGACCTCGGTCAAGCTCTATTTCATGATGGGGCTGCCGACCGAGACCGACGAGGACATCGAGGGCATCGCCCTGCTTGCCAAGCGCGTGATTGAGGAATACTACGCGAATCCCAACACCGACAGAAAAAAGCGCCCCTCGGTCACCATCAGCGTCGCCTGCTTTGTGCCGAAGCCGTTTACGCCCTTTCAGTGGGAGAAGCAGGACAGCTTCGACGAGTTGATGCGCAAGCAGGAACTTTTGAAAAGCAAGATTACCGACCGCAAGATCGTCTACCATTATCACGACGCAAGCGTCTCCTATCTCGAAGCCGTGCTGGCGCGCGGCGACCGCCGTCTCGGCAAAGCACTGCTGCTTGCCAACCGCCGCGGCTTCAAGCTCGACGCATGGAACGAGTGCTTTGACTTTGCAAAATGGCTCGAGGTGTTCCGCGACGCGGGCATCGACCCCGATTTTTACGCGACGCGCGGCTTCGGCGAAGACGAAGTTTTGCCGTGGAGCGTCATCGATTGCGGCGTGACCGAATCGTTCCTGCGCCGCGAGCGCGACAAGGCGTATGCCGGTGTTCCGACGCCGAGCTGTCGGGAAAAATGCAGCGGCTGCGGCGCGAATACGCTGGGAGGTGAACGCAAATGCTGCCCGTAAGAGAAAAAGTGCCGCATACGGCGGTGCGTATTCTGTTTTCCAAGACGGGGGACTTGCAGTATATCTCGCACCTGGATTTGCACCGCACGTTTACGCGCATGATGGTGCGTGCGGGCGTGCCGCTCTGGTATTCCGAGGGCTTTTCGCCCCACCCGCGCCTTGCGTTTGCAACCCCGCTGTCGGTCGGCGCGGAAAGCGTGTACGAGCTGCTTGACGTGACGATTATCGGCGAGCCCGAGACGGTCGACACCGACGCTTTGCGTGCCTTGCTTTGCGATACCGGCATTCCCGGGCTGGAAATCAAGGACGTTTATCTGTCCGCGCGCCCGTTTTCGGCAATTACCGATTCGGATTATGAGATTCGTCTGCGCACGGCGGACGTCGACGATGCGCTTGCCGCGCAGTGCGAAGAAGCCCTGCGCGTGTCGCCGCTCGTCGTTTTGAAAAAGACGAAAAAGGGCGAGCGCGACGTGGATATTTCGCCGCAGATTCACGCTGTTTCCGTGACGGCGGCGGACGGGGAGCTTTGCATTCGCACCCGCCTTGCGGCGGACAGCGCGGGCTTTCTCAATCCCGAATACCTCGTCGGCGTTCTGCGGGGCAGGGGACTTGTCCTTCGCGGCGACCCGCTGAAAGAGGAATACTCGATTCTGCGCACCGCGGTTTACAGCGGCGGCGAACTGTTCCGTTAAACTGAGGAAAGGACGCGCACAGAGATTTGACGATGAAAAAACTGTTTATACTGCTTTTGCTTTTGCTTGCGCTGCTTTGCTCCTGCGGGCAAAATGCGCCGATTGATGCGGAGAGCACGACCGCGCCGACGACCGAAACCGCGCCGACGAGCGCCGCCACGATTGTGACCGAGCCGCTTGTGCCTGTCGTCGAGCCGACGCTGCACACCGTGTCGTTTATCGCCGCGGGCGACAACATGGCGTACTACGGCAACGTGCGCGACGCGAAGAAAAACGCCGAGGGAACAGAGCTGACCTACGATTTCCGTCCCTCGTACACCGACATCAGCCCGATCGTCGGGCAGTACGACCTCTCCTTTATCAATCAGGAGACGCTGATGTGCGGCGACGGGTATGAACTGAGCTATTATCCTCGCTTCAACTCGCCGCGCGAACTCGGCGACGCCGTGGTCGACGCGGGCTTCAACATTGTCGGGCTGGCGAACAACCACATGCTCGATAAGGGCGAGAGCGGACTGCTCGCCACGCTCGATTACTGGGAAAAACAGCCGGTGACGGCAATCGGCGCGTACCGTGCCGAGAGCGATTTTGAGGATATCGAGGTTGTCGAAAAAGACGGCATTCGCATTGCGCTGCTTGCGTTTACCTATGGCACAAACGGGCTGAAGCTGCTTGCGGGGAGCGAGACCTATATTCCGTATCTCGACAGCGAGCTTGTCGCCCGCAAGGTGCGTGAAGCGGAGGAGCTTGCCGATTTGACGGTTGTCTCGATTCACTGGGGCTATGAGAACACCTTCAAGCCGAACGAACAGCAAAGGGAAATCGCTGCGGTCATTCACGAAAACGGCGGTGACGTGATTATCGGGCATCACCCGCACTGCATTCAGCCGATTGAATGGCTCGGAGAGGGCGAGGACCGCACGCTCTGCGTCTACTCGCTCGGCAACTTCATGTCCGAGATGGCGCAGGATTACAACATTCTCGGCGGCATGGTCGCGTTTGACATTACGCGGCTCGGCGAGAGCGGCAAGGCAAGCGTCGAAAACGTGATTTTCCTGCCGACCGTGTTCGATTACAACAGGAGCTTCTACAACAATCACATCTTCATGCTCGAGGATTACACCGACGCGCAGGCAAAGGCGCACGGCATTGCCTATTACGGCAATCACACCACGCTCGATAGGCTCGTCGGTTATGTCAAAAAGACAATCGACGCGGAATTTTTGCCCGACTGGCTGAAAGAAGAATAAAAATCGGCTCTGCCTTTGCCAAAGTAAAGGGCAGAGCCGATTTTTGTAAGCCGATGTTGGTTTGTGCAGTATGTCTATTGACCGCGCGGTATAATTATGATATTATATTCAATGCCACCAAATACAAAGCAGTTGAACATTGCATCTGAAAGGACAAGTATGATGAAACATTGCACGAGATTTTTCCTTCCGCTTTTGCTCCTTTGCCTTTCGCTTGTCGCCTTTGCGCTTGTCGCGGGCGCGGCGGTCGAAACCGGCAGCTGCGGCGACAATTTGACCTATGCGCTCGACACCGAGACCGGCGTGCTGACAATTTCGGGGACGGGAAGTATGTCAGGCTATCAAACCATGCCATGGGAGGCTGACAGCGTCCATACCCTTGTGTTGGAAGAAGGCGTGACTTCGATTTGCGCGGCAGCTTTCCGCGACTGCGTAAATCTCACGAGTGTCACGCTGCCGTCGTCTTTGAGTTATATCGGGTTTTATGCTTTTGACGGTTGTACCGGACTTACTGCCGTCAACATCGCGGATTTGAATCACTGGGCGAGCTTTTCGTTTGCGGAAGCAGATGCAAATCCGCTGACTTATGCTCACCATTTGTATTTGAACGGAGAAATCGTAACGGATCTGGCACTTTCCGACGGTCTGTATTCCATTGGTGCCAATGTATTCAGCGGCGGAACTGACTTTGTCAGCCTCACTATTCCGAAGAGCGTCAAATACATCAACAACGGCGCGTTTTTCGGCTGCACGAATCTGTCCGAAATTCAAATTGACGCAGAAAACGCATATTTTACCGTCGAGAACAACGTACTTTTTGACCGAAATATGACCACGCTTATTTGCGCCGCGCCCGCTGCAGCTTACGGCAGTTATACAGTGCCTTCAACCGTAACGAGCATTGGGGAGGGCGCGTTCTACGAGTGCAAAGGTTTGAGCGACATCGTCTTGCCGACCGGCATTAAGTTTATCGGCAGGCAGGCATTTTCAGGGACTGCATGGCATGATGCTCAGCCGGACGGCGTGGTTTATGCCGGAAACTGTGCCATTGATTATAAGGGCGTTATGCCCGTCGACGCCGATATTGTTCTTGCCGACGGCACGGTCGCAATCACCGACGGTGCGTTTAACGGGCAGAAAAATATGAAAAGCATTCATATTCCCGCAAGCGTTACGAATTGCGGATATATGGCTTTTGCAAATTGCAATGTACAGGCTGTATATATTACGGATATTGTGGCTTGGTGCAACATACGCTTCGGTCGTGCCAGTGGTGGCAAATCCGTTTTGGATTCGCCGCTTCGCGGGGCAGAACTCTATCCGAATGATAAGCTTGTGACCGATTTGGTAATTCCGGACGGTGTTTCTCATATCGGTGCATGGGCATTTAACGGTTGCACAAGTTTGGAAAATATCTCAATACCGGCAAGCGTAACCTCCATGGGGTCGGATGCATTTACAGGAACACCTTATGTGCAATCGCAGCCGGATGGCATGATTTATGTCGACAAATGGGCGGTTGACTCTAAAGGAGACTTTTCCGACAGCACTTCGCTCGTCCTGAAAGCGGGGACGGTCGGTATTGCCGGAAGCGCGTTTACATTTGCCGATTGGATATACGACGCAGTAATCCCTGCCAGTGTTGTGTACATCGGAAAATATGCATTTGAATCTTGCAGCAACCTTTCCGATATCACAATTCTGAATCCGAATTGTAATATTTGCGATGATCCGGGCGGTTTTCCGTTCCCCGACACTACAACGATTCACGGCTATGCAGGTTCGACGGCGGAGACCTATGCCGAAACATACGGTAATCCGTTTGTCGCACTGCAAACTCCCGTGCGCGTCACAGGTGATGCGGACGGCGACGGTGCAATCACTGTTTCGGACGCTTTGCTGGTGCTGCGCACACTGATAGGCGGCGGTGCGGCGGACGAATACACGGACATGAACGGCGACGGGGAACTGTCGCTGCTCGACATCGTTCTGATTTTGAGAAGCATAAACGCATAAGCAAAAGCGCCGCCCGCGGGCGGCGCTTTTTGGTTGCGCGAAATTCGTTTCTTGAAATTTTTGTGTGGGGCGGGCAAAGCGCCGCATTCTCCCGCACTTACACCCCCGCGTTCTTGCGGCGGTATTCGGTCGGCGTCATTTTGGTGATTTTCTTGAACAGACGGCGGAAGTACGCCGCCGAGCGAAAGCCGAGCGATGCGCTGATTTCCTCGACCGAGGTATACCCGTTTTTCAGGTATTCAATCGAGCGCAGGATTTTCATTTCGTTTTTGTATTCGACGGGGGACTTGTGCATTTCGGCGCGGAAGAGATGATAGAGCCGCGATTCGCTGACATAGCATTCCTTCGCCAGCTCGGCGACCGAGAAGTCCTCACAGCAATGGCTTTCGATATACGCCAGCGCTTTGATGACAGAGGGGCTGCAATTCGGTGCTTCTGCTTCTTTCAGGCTCGGGAGCAATGCGCCGAACAGGCGGTAGAACTGCTCAAGCGCAAGCAGACGGCTGCCGACCTCGCCACTCTCGAGCAGGGCGTACATCTCGGTGACGGCTTTGCCTGCGTCGATGCCGCCCGGCACTTCGATTTTCTGCATGCCGTACCGCTGGTCAAAGCGAATGCCCTGCTTGTCGGTACGAAACGAGAGGTGAACGACATAATACTCGACGTCGGGCTCGCCCGTGCTGACCGAACTGTAGCGTGTTCCCTCGGGCAGATAAACAAGGTCGCCCGCGTGGCATTCGACCGCAGTAAACGCGGTCGAAAAGATGCAGCTGCCGCGCTTCATATAGCCGATGTTAGTCTGCTGCTTGCCCTTGGTCGCGTCGTAGGTCGTGCCGCCGTGGTAGCAAACCTTGTGAATGCCGAAGTCCGAGAGGCAGAGTTCCTTGCATTTTATCGTCTTTGACACGGGCACTTGTCTCCTTTGCTTTACTTTGTTCATTCTACCATTTATAAGAAAATATGTCAACCGCAAAAGGCAGCCGGCAGGCTGCCTTTTGGAGTTTGGTTAATCTTCCTTGATGAGACTCCAGTCGAAGAGAACGCCGAGCGGCGGATTCTTCATCTTGACCAGACGCTCGTAGACGGCGGAGACGTCCTCGGGATTGACGCATTCGCTGCGCATGGGGGCGACCTTCATTCTGCCTGTTTTGATGAGGTTGAGCAGCGTGCGGTGGTCGTCGTGCGCTGTCCAGTAGCCGGGGTAGCTGTCGGTCGCGGGGCGCGCCGAGGTGTGACCGCCGAGCAGCTGAATGCCGGGACGGTGAACAAGCTGATAGAAGTCAATCGGCTCGTCCGAAATGCGGGTGCAGCCGGTCAGTGCCACTCTGCCGTGCCGCGCCATCAGCTCAAGCGTGGTGACAAGTGCCTTTGCCGAGCCGGTGACCTCGACGGCGGCGTTGATACCCCTCCCGTCGGTGATTTCAAGGACTTTTTCTTTCAGATTCTCCTCGTCGGGGCGGAAGGTGTAGTCCGCGCCCAGCTCACGCGCGATGCGCAGTCTGTCCTCGTTGAAGTCGATGGCGACGAGGGGGACTGCGCCCATGTTGCGGAAGGATTGCAGGGCGAACAGCCCGAGCAGACCGCAGCCGACGACCATGGCACTCTCGCCGATTTCGCAGCGGGTCATGCGCGCGCCCTCCAGTCCGAAGCCGCCGACAATGACGAACGCCGCGTCCTTGGGGTCGACGCCGTCCGGCACTTTGCAGAAGTTTTTCGCCTTGCCTGTAGTGTAGAGCCGATGCCCGCCCGCAAAGAAGCAGAGCACGCGCTCGCCGATTTCAAAATCCTTGACCTCTTCGCCCTTGTCGATGATGATACCGACCGAGTTGTAGCCGAATGCACGGTTGAATTTATGTACGGTGTTGGGCATATCCACGATATTGGCGCGCTCGGTGCCCGCGCTGATGCAGGAATATTCGTTTTTGACGCGGATTTCATCGGGCTTCAGGGGCTTCAGCTCCACGTCGCGCAGCTCCAATTCCTCGGGACCCACGAGTACGATACACTTATTTTTCATATTGACCTCCATTGAATGTTTCTGCTTTCATTATAGAATAGCGATTTCGTTTGGCAAGACGTTTTTTTGCAGAAAACAGACACGATTCTGCCGCTTCACACAAAAGAATTGTGCAGGGGAATGATCGGTACAGAATGCAAAAGCCGCACGCAGACTCAGTCTGCGCGCGGCTTTTACTATGAAAGAATGATTGAAAAACTATGTTTAGTCGGCAAACAGCGGCGTCGAGAGATAGCGGTCGCCGGTATCGGGGAGGAGCACGACAATCGTCTTGCCCTTGTTTTCGGGACGCTTTGCAAGCTCAAGCGCGGCGAATGCCGCAGCGCCGGACGAAATGCCGACCAGCACGCCCTCTTTCTTGCCGATGCGCTTGCCGGTGGCAAAGGCGTCCTCGTTCGAGACCGGGATAATCTCATCGTAGACCTTGGTGTTCAGTACGTCGGGAACAAAGCCCGCGCCGATACCCTGAATCTTGTGTGCGCCCGCAACGCCGGTGGAGAGAACTGCGGAGGTGGCGGGTTCGACGGCGACGACCGTGACGTTCGGATTCTTCGACTTCAGATATTCGCCGACGCCGGTAACCGTACCGCCTGTGCCGACGCCCGCGACGAAGATGTCGACCTTGCCGTCGGTGTCGTCCCAAATTTCGGGACCCGTGGTTGCGCGGTGTGCGGCGGGGTTTGCCGGGTTGACGAACTGCCCGGGAATAAAGCTGTTCGGAATTTCCTTTGCCAGCTCGTCGGCTTTGGCAATCGCGCCCTTCATGCCCTTTGCGCCCTCGGTCAGGACAAGCTCCGCGCCGTATGCCTTCATGAGCTGACGGCGCTCAACCGACATGGTTTCGGGCATGACAATGATGATGCGGTAGCCGCGTGCCGCCGCAACTGCGGCAAGTCCGATACCCGTATTGCCGCTGGTCGGCTCGATAATGACCGAGCCTTCTTTCAGCAGTCCCTTTGCTTCGGCGTCGTCAATCATCGCCTTCGCGATGCGGTCCTTGACCGAGCCGGCGGGATTGAAGTATTCGAGTTTCGCAAGCACTTTGGCTTCGAGCTTGTCTTCTTTTTCGATGTGGGTCAGTTCAAGTAGCGGCGTGCCGCCGATCAGTTGGTCGGCAGCAGTGTAAATCTTTGCAGACATAATAAAATCCTCCGAAAATATGAAAATCAGAATTTATAGGTGAAGCGTGTCAAATGGAATCGGGCGTCCTGCCGCGGCAACATCGAAAAACACGGGTGCTTTGCATTGATTAAACCCACCTTTCGTATAGGTTGATATGACTATACCACGGTTTACCTACTTTGTCAATAGGTTTTTAGGATTTTTTCGAAATTTTCCTAAATTTGATAGTCGCCGATGCGTGACGGGTCGGCAAGGTCGGCGAGTGTCACGCCGTCGAGGTAGTTTTCAATCAGCGCTTGCAGCTTTTCCCACAGCGGCAGCGTGCGGCATTCGACCGTGCGGTGACAGTCGTTCGGCTTGCAGTCGAGGCAGGCGACAGGCGCGAGCGAGCCTTCGACCAGACGCAGGATTTCGCCGACTGTGTAATCGCGCGGGGCGCGGTTGAGCCGATAGCCGCCGCCCTTGCCGCGCAGACCGTCGATTGCCCCCGCCTTGGACAGCACGACGAGAATGCTTTCGAGATATTTCACCGAGATTTCCTGTCGCGCCGCAATCGTATTCAGCGGAACATATTCGCCCCTTTCATGGTCGGCAAGCTCCAGCATCACGCGCAGCGCATATCGTCCTTTGGTTGAAATCAGCATATCGGAATCCCTCGCTTTCAATATACCTATTATACTATGCGGTTGATAGGAAATCAAGCAAAAAAAGAAACGGCAATGCCGTTTCTGCAATTTAATATATCGTTTTACAGAATGTTGTCCGCGTTGGCTTTCAGCAGCCCGCGGATATGCGTCAGCGCTTGGTGAAGCTGTCGGTGCGCCTCCAGCCATTCGGCATATTCGTCTGTCTGCGCGTAGCCGTCGAGCGAGACCATGTGCTCCTTGACGTCGTCGAGATGATGGTGGGGCAGAAACATACTGATCCAAAAATAGCGCGCCTCCCAGCGCGAAAGCAGCGCAGAGCTGACCTCGGCGGCATTCGGCGGAATGACGTCGCTTTCGGCATCGGCGGTGTCG
>SFNW01000035.1 GCA_004554105.1 Clostridiales bacterium
TAAGCAGCTCTATTCAAGGCTCCCTCCGTGAGGGAGCTGTCGCCGTAGGCGACTGAGGGAGTTTTTGACACATAAAAGACTCCTTCCGCCACGCTTCGCGTGTCACCTCCCTCAATGAGGGAGGCTTGGTAAGATTGCTTATGATATGAAAAGAAATACCGACAGAGCCAAACAGTATTTCTTTTCAAACGATATTTTTCTAAGGAGAGAACCGTGAGCGCTCTGCTGATTCCCGATTTTATGTTTGACGTCTTTTCGGACGTCGACCCCGAATTTCTCAAAAAGCAGAAGATTACGACCCTGCTCTGCGACATCGACAACACCCTCTCCCCCTACGAGGACGCCGTGCCGAGCGAAGCGGTGCGCGACTGGGTGCGCGAACTGCAGGCGGCGGGGATTTCGCTCGCGCTGATTTCCAACAATACGCCAAAGCGGGTCGAAACCTACAACGCGCCGCTCGGACTTGTCGCCTACGCCGACGCGAAAAAACCGTCGAAACAGCGCTATCTCGACGCGATGTCGAAGCTCGGCGTCGACCGAAAACACTGCGCGGTACTCGGTGACCAGCTTCTGACCGATGCGTGGTCGGCAAAGCGGCTCGGCATTCCCTCGGTCATCGTCAAGCCGATTCGCGACAAAAAAACACTGTTTTTCCGCTTCAAGCGCGCGCTTGAAGTGCCGTTTATCAAAGCCTATCAAAGGAAACAAAAAAGGAGTCAAACACATGGTCAATAAGCGAAATCGACCCTACTTCGGTCCGGGCGGAAACAGCGAGAGCTTTTACGCCGCGGGCAACAAAAGTACAAAGCAAGCACCCGCATGGCTTGTCGCGTTTGGGCTGGACGCCTACGAATACGAGGCGGGCAACGGGCTGACCGCGGGCGAGAAATCGCTGCGCGAGGTCGGCGAGGCGGCAAAGGAGCACGGCATTTCGATGTCGTTTCACACGCCGTATTTCATTTCGCTCTCGGGCGTCGACCCCGAAAAGCGCCTGAAGAGCATCGACTATATCGAAAAGAGCCTGTGGGCGGCGTCGCTGCTCGGCGCGGACGAAATCGTCATTCACTGCGGCTCGGCGGGCAAAATCAGCCGCGAGGAGGCGATGCGCCTCTCCGCCGACACGCTGTACAAGACGCTGGAAAAGGTCGGCGAGCCGCACATCGCGCTCGGCATCGAGACGATGGGCAAGCAAAATCAGCTCGGCACGCTCGACGAGGTACTCGAGCTTTGCAAAATGGACGCGCGGCTGTCACCCGTGGTCGATTTCGGGCATTTGAACGCCCGCGACTGCGGCGGGGTATTTCCGAATGCCGACGCCTACCGCGCACTGTTTGACAAGGTGGCAAACGCGCTCGGCGACGACAAGGCGCGCTATATGCACTGCCACTTCTCGAAAATCGAGTGGACGGCGGCGGGCGAAAAGCGTCATCTCACCTTTGCCGACGGCGAATACGGCCCCGATTTCGAGCCGCTGATGGAAGCGATTGCGAAAGAGCGGCTTTGCCCCCGCATCATCTGCGAGTCGGCAGGCACGATGGCAGAGGACGCCCTCACCATGAAGCAGTGCTATTTGGGATTGGTATAAGAAGAAGAAGAAGTAAAAACGCACAAGAATTAAGCCTTCCCCGTTGGGGAAGGTGGCGCCGTAGGCGACGGATGAGGGCTTTCAGGCAGTCGAACAGACAAAGCAGGACATCTTGCTCTGTAAAATCCCTCATCAGTCGCGTTCCGCGACAGCTTCCCCCAAGGGAAGCCCTAAAATCAGCTGCAATTCCTAAATAATCATTTTTTTCCTGCAAAAATGCGGAAAACACCCACATACCCGGAGGGGCATTTTCTTATCCGCCGCAAAAAAGTGAACTCCTTCCGGCACGTTGGAACGCGCCACCTCCCTCGACGAGGGAGGCAAGAAGATTCATAGGCTCCCTCCTTGAGGGAGCTGTCGCCGAACGGCGACTGAGGGAGTTTTCTTCGGCATTTTCCTATCCGCCCGCATTCATCAACAAAAATTCATTTTTTCTCTGCGAAAATGCAGAAAAGGAGCGTTATATATGACCAGAGCAGACAAACTTCGCGAAAAAATCGCGTCCTTTGCGGACGCAATCGTGCTCACCGAACCCCTCAGCCAGTATTACATCTGCGGCTTCCGCTACACCGACGGCTATGTCCTCGTCACGGCAAAAAGCGCGCACCTGATTACCGACTTCCGCTATGTCGAGGCGGCGCAGAAACTCGCGCCTGCGGGCTTTGAAATCGTCACGCCCCCGCGCGGCGACGGCATGGTAAAGTATATGCGCGAGGTGCTTGAGCGCGAGGGCGCAAAGACCGTCGCGTTTGAGGAGGACCGCATCACCTATGCCGAGCATGAAAAACTCGCGAACGCGCTCGGCGTCACGCTCGTTCCCTCGCGCGGCGCGGTCGAAACGATGCGCCGCATCAAGGACAAGGGCGAGGTGGACAAGATGCGCGCCGCACAGAAGATTACCGACGACGCATTCACCCACATTCTCGGCGTGATTACGCCCGAGATGACCGAAATTGAGGTCGCCACCGAACTGGAATACTTCATGCGCAAGCACGGCGCGGAGGACAAGAGTTTTGACACCATCTGCGTGTCGGGCAGCGCGTCCTCCCTGCCCCACGGCGTACCGCGCAATGTAAAGCTCGAGCGCGGCTTCCTCACGATGGACTTCGGCTGCATCATCGACGGCTACCATTCCGATATGACCCGCACGGTCTGCCTCGGCAAAGCCGACGACGAGATGAAGCGGCTCTATGCCACGGTGCTGAAGGCGCAGCTTGCCGCCATGGAGGGCGCGAAGGTCGGCATGAAGTGCGCGGCAGTCGACGCCATCGCGCGCGACATCATTGAGGACGCGGGCTATCACGGCGCATTCGGTCACTCGCTCGGTCACAGCGTCGGTCTGGAGATTCACGAGGCGCCGAACTTCGCGCCCCGCTCGTCCGACTTCTTCGAGAACGGGCACGTCATAACCGTCGAGCCGGGCATCTATCTTGCCGGCAAATACGGCTGCCGCATCGAGGACATGATTTACGCCGAGGACGGCAAGGTGATTTCGCTGACTGCTTCGGGCAAGCAGCTCATCGAGTTGTTCTGAGTCCGCTGTCTGCCGTAGATTGAACTAAATTTCAGGAGGTTTTCCCATGGTTGCATTATTCTTCATCGGCGTTCTTGTGGTTCTCGCCTCGCTTATCGCCATGCTTGCGCTGGCGAAAAAGGGCAAAAAGGGCGGCGGCTTCATCTGCCTCGGCGGCATGGCGCTCGGCGTGCTTGTCGTCGCGCTGAGCTGCGTCGCCTCGGTGCCGACGGGTCACACCGGCATCGTCACCACCTTCGGTCATGTCGAGGACTTCACGCTCGAAGCGGGCGTGCATTTCAAGCTGCCGTGGCAGCAGGTCATCAATATGGATAACCGCAATCAGAAAGCCACCGTGGATATGAACTGCTTCTCAAGCGACATTCAGGAGGTCTCGGTCACCTACACCATCAACTATCAGATTGAAAAGGCGAACGCGCAGACGATTTACAAGACCATCGGCACGGGCTATTTCTCCACGGTCATTGCGCCCCGCATTCAGGAGGCGGTCAAGAGCGTGATTGCCAAGTACAATGCCGAAAACCTGATTTCCAACCGCGAAAAGCTCTCCGAGGAGGTCAAGGATATTCTCGTCGAAAAGCTCACGCAGTACAACATCGAGGTACTGGACGCTTCGATTGAAAACCTCGACTTCTCCGACGTGTTCACCAACGCGGTCGAGGCAAAGCAGGTCGCCGAGCAGAACAAGCTGAAGGCGCAGATTGAGCAGGAGCAGGCAATTATCGAGGCGGAGGCTGCCGCCAAGCGCACGGTCATCGAGGCGGAAGCCGCGGCGGAGGTCACCAAGATCGAAGCCGACGTTGCGCAGTACGCGGGCGAAAAGGAAGCCGAGAAAAACCGCAAGCTTGCCGAGACGCTCACCGACGAACTGGTGCGCTACTACTACGCCGAGAAATGGGACGGCAAGCTGCCGACCTTTGTCGGCGGTGACGGCGGCACGCTGCCGATTCTCAACTTCGGCGAGCCGCTTGCAGGCGAATAAAGCGAAAAACGGTGACGAAAGTCACCGTTTTTGCCGTTTTTGCCGACTTTTTTGCATAAACCTATTGCAATTCCTCAAAAAATAAGGTAGAATAAACTGTATTTTATTGGGTGAGTGAGAGCGACAACGACCTCGCGCCTCGACCTATTCTATAATTTACGGTCGTTGGGAAGGATTTTATAGTTATGGTAGTAGCAGGAGATTTCAAAAACGGCGTTACTTTTGAGATGGACGGCAACGTACTCCAGGTCATTGAATTCCAGCACGTCAAGCCCGGCAAAGGCGCAGCATTCGTCCGCACCAAGCTGAAGAACGTCATCACCGGCGCAGTCGTCGAGAGAACCTTCAGCCCCACGGATAAGTTTGAGAACGCTTACGTCGAGCGCAAGGATATGCAGTATCTTTACAACGACGGCGAGCTGTACTATTTCATGGACATGGAGACCTACGATCAGCTCCCCCTCAACAAGGACAAGCTCGGTGACGACTTCCGTTTCGTCAAGGAGAATATGATGTGCCGCATCGTTTCCTACAAGGGCAACGTCTTTGCGGTTGAGCCGCCCACGTTCGTCGAACTCGAAGTTACCGACACCGAGCCGGGCTTCAAGGGCGATACCGCGACCGGCACGACCAAGCCCGCAACGCTGGAGACCGGCGCTGTTATTAAGGTTCCGCTCTTTGTCAACACCGGCGACATTCTCAAGGTCGACACGAGAACGGGCGAATACCTGTCCAGAGCATAAACATGAAAAGTGCCGGCAAACGGCACTTTTTGTTCGGATTCTGACTGAAATGTGCGGCAGATGCCGATACTATCTATATTCATCACAGGAGGATTGAAACATGACGATTACCGAAAAGACCGCGTATCTGAAGGGACTTCTGGAAGGTCTCTCGATTGACGAAAGCAAGCCCGAGGGCAAGCTGCTGAAGGCTGTTGTCGAGACGCTCGACGAAATGGCAAACGACCTGGAAGACCTCGGCGGCGACGTTGCAACGCTGAACGACTATGTCGAAGAGCTTGACGAGGACCTCGGCGAGGTCGAGGAATACCTCTGCGACTGCGACGAGGACGACGAATACGACGAGGACGAGGAGTGCGACGGCGACTGCGAAGACTGCGACTGCGATTGCGACGGCTTCTACGAAGTGGTCTGCCCGCACTGCGGCGAAACGGTCTGCTTCGACGAGACCTGCGACCCCCGCGACCTGGTCTGCCCCGCCTGCCAGGAGCATTTTGACTGCCTCGACGCCCCCGATACCGACGCAGAATAAAAACAAATCATAAAGTTAACCCCGCCCGACGGATTTCCGTCGGGCGTTTTTTTGTCTTTGCGCATGAATCCTTGCAAGACCGGCGATACAGGCACGAAATTGCCCGTGCGACGTTACAGCGCACCGTATCTTTGTAAATCCCGCCTCGGAACAAAAGTTCCGAGGCTTTTTTCTTTTTTCAAACCTGCCGAAATATCCCGACTTTGCGAAATACAATCAAAGATGCGGCGGGGTGCGAACCGCCGACACACGCGAAAGGAGGAAGCGCATGAAGGACAAGGACGAAAAGAACGAAACCGAAGTCGAAGCCGAAAAACGCACGGGCGAGGGCATCGCAACCGAGCGCGAAGTGCTGGAAGCGCTGACGCGCATTCTGCGCCGCGCCGAGACCGAGGACGCAGTCGTCAAGCTGCGCACCGAGACCCGCTCGACAGACGAGGACGGCAGGGCGTATATCGACAGAGACGAGCATGTTGAGATGCACGAACAACGTCCGAAGCTCGCCGATGTCATTCACGCCGCCGAACTGCTCGGCAAGTATCACGGTATGTTCGGCGAACGGCTGGAGGGCAGCATCGCCCTGCCGGTCATCATCTGCGGCGAGGACGAGTTGAAGTGAACGAAGTATACCTGCCCGACCTTGTCGGCGGCGGGTACAACGCGTTCTGGCACACCCGTGCCCGCTACCGCGTGGTGAAAGGCTCGCGCGCATCGAAAAAGAGCAAGACGACCGCACTGTGGTATATCTACAACCTGATCAAGTTTCCGGCGGCAAATCTGCTCGTGGTGCGACGAACCTACCGCAGTCTCGAACGCTCGGTGTTTGCCGAGTTGAAATGGGCGATTGCGCGGCTCGGCGTGGAACCCCTTTTCAAATGCAAAGTCTCTCCGCTCGAAATCGTCTACACCCCGACCGGACAGAAGATTTTCTTCGCGGGGCTGGACGACCCGTTAAAGCTGACCTCGATAACCGTATCTGCGGGCGCACTCTGCTGGGTGTGGATTGAGGAAGCCTACGAAATCGAAAGCGAGGACGCCTTCAACACGCTCGACGAGTCGATTCGCGGCGAGCTGCCCGCGGGGCTGTTCAAGCAAATCACGCTGACCTTCAACCCCTGGAGCGCAAACCACTGGCTGAAGCGCCGCTTTTTTGACAAGCCAAGCCCCGACGTGTTCGCCATGACGGTCAACTACAAGGTCAACGAGTGGCTGGACGAGGCGGACCGCCGCGTCTTTGAGGAAATGCGTCTGCGCGATCCCGAACGCTACCGCGTTTGCGGTTTGGGAGAATGGGGCATCGTCGGCGGACAGTTTTTCCCCGAATTCCGAAGCGGTCTGCACGTCGTAGAGCCGTATCCGCTGCCGGAGGGTGCGCGCATCTTCCGCGCAATCGACTACGGGCTGGACGCGCTCGCCTGCCTGTTCATCGCACTGGACACGACGGGCAGAGCCGTCGTCTTCAACGAGGTCTACGCGCACGACCTCATCGTCTCCGACGCGGCGGCGGCAATCCGAAGCGCAAGCGAGGGGCTGGACATCTACCGCACCTTTGCTCCGCCCGACCTCTGGTCGCGGCAAAAGGACAGCGGCAAGAGCATCGCCGCGCTCTTCGAGCAAAACGGCGTGCCGCTCACCCGCTCGGACAACAACCGCGTCGGCGGCTGGCTTGCCTTAAAAGAATGGCTGCGCCCGATCGCCGCGCCGAGCGGCGGCGAGGACGCGCGGCTGAAGTTCTTTTCGAATTGCACCGACCTCATTCGCTGTCTGCCGTCGCTGCTCGCCGACCCGAACCGCATCGGCGACTGCAAGACCGAGCCGCACGAAATCACGCATCTGCCCGACGCGCTGCGCTATTTTGCGATCATGAAGACCGAGCCGCCGAAGGAGAAAGCGCCCACCGTCCGCCTGCGCGATTTTTCGGGCGGTGCGCGGCGCAAAAACCGATTCTGAAAACAAAGAGGAAAACCATGAAGCAAATCACACTCAAGCCGGCGCGGCATATCTGCTCGATGCCCGCCTGCAAAAACACCGATACCTATAAGGTGTCGGGCAGCCCGAACACGCTCGGCGGCTTTTATCTCTGCGGCGACTGCATCAAAACGCTGGCGCGTCTTGCCGCCGGCGGCGCGGAAAAGAAGCCGCGCACGGCGAAGAAGGAGCGTGCCGTATGACCGCGCTCTGCCTGACACTTGCCGCGCTCGCCGTCCTGCTTGCCGCCGCGCTGCTGCACGCGGAGCGTGCGCACAGCCGCGAGCGCGAAGCCCTGCTCCGCCGCCTCGGCTGCACGGGCGGCAAGACGGCGGAAAAGCGCACCCGCCACCTTTCGCCGCACCGCGCGGCGATCGACAAAATCAAGGGAAAGGAGTCTGCCGCAAGGCGAACTGACAGATGAAACTGTTTCAATTCAAGGAAAAAACCAAGCCGCGCGGCGAGTACAAGGAGGATATCCTTTCGATGCTTGACGCCGAGTGCCGCCGCCGTCACGACGAGCGACGTCCGCTCGAACTGCAATGGATGCTGAACGCCGACTTTTTCGCAGGGCATCAGTACTGCGACGTCAATCCGTTCAGCACCGAGCTTGAGGACTACACGCCGCCGTTCGACTACATGGAGCGCGGGGTCTACAACCGCATCGCGCCGCTTGTCGAAACGCGCATCGCCAACTTCAAGTCGCTCGACTTCTCGATGGAAGTCCGCCCCGCGACCGGCGAGCTGTCCGACTACGAAAAGAGCCTTGTCGCAACCCGCCTGCTCACGCAGACCCAGTACAAGTGCGGCTTTGCGGAGAAAAAGGACAGCCTTGTCCTTTGGAGTGAGCTCTGCGGCACGGCATTCCTGCTCTCGTGGTGGGACAAGAACAAGGGCGACGCCGTTCTCGTCGGCGAGAAGCGCGTGCCGCTCGGCGACCTCGATTTCGGCGTGCTGACGCCCTACGAGGTACTGCCCGAGAGCATCTACAAGGAGAGCCTTGCCGAGCAGGCGTCGATCATTCTCGAACAGGTCGTGCGCGTCGAGGAGGTCAACCGCCGCTTCGGCGTGCGGGTCAAGCCCTGCAAAGCCGAAACCGTCGGCATTGCACCGACGGCGGGCACGGGCGGCTTCGGCTACGTCGGCACGACCTTCTCGCTGACGACCCGCACGGCAGAGCATTCGACGCTGCTGCGCACCTATATGGAAAAGGCGTCTGCACTCTACCCGTCGGGGCGCATGATTATCGCCACGCCCGACCGCATTCTCTACTACGGCACAATGCCGATTGACGAATACCCGCTCGCCGTCCTGCGCTGCAAGAAAACGGTCGGTATGTTCTTCGGGCGGTCGGTCATCGAGGATTTGATCCCGCTCCAACGCGCCTACAACGGCGTCAAGAACAAGCTGCACGACTACATTCGCTCGCTTTCGCTGAATCCCCTGCTCGTCCCCGAGGGGTCGATCGGCGACATCGACGAGCTGGCGGCAAACGGCGTTGCCCCGGGCGACATCGTCGAATACGACCCCGCACGCGGCGAGCCGAAGCCGCTTGCCGCCGCGCAGATGCCGTCGGGCGTCTTCGAGGAATGCGAAAACCTCGCGCACGAAATGGAGTATGCCGCAGGGCTGTCCCACCTCGGCGCGACCGGCAACAGTCAGACCTCGCTGACCAGCGCGAGCGCCATCGAGCGCCTGCGCGAAATCGACGGCGTGCGTCTTGCGCTGACCGGCGACAACATTCGCGCGTCGATTCTCGCGGCGGCGAAAAGCTGGCTGAAGCTCTACAAGGCGCACGGCAGCGTCGCGCACGTCGAAAAACTCATCGGCAGCTACGACACGTCGGGCGCACTCGTCTGGAGCGCGGAGGACATCAACTCCTACGACGTGGTCTTCGAGAGCGAGAACGCCCTGCTGCACAGCGACGAAAGCCAGCTTGCCGCGATTCGCGCGGGAATCGAGCTTGGGCTGTTTGCGGGCGAGGACGGCAAAATTCCGGCAGGCGTGCGCAAAAAGCTGCTCTGCCGAATGCACATCGGCGACTTTGTCCGCACGCTCGGCGAGGACGACCTGCAAAACGCCGCCGCGCGGCGCGAAAATAACCGCCTGATGCGCGGCGAAGCCCTGCCACTCGGCGTCTGCGACGACCACGAGCTGCACCTTGCGGCGCACCGCCGCGCGGCGCTCGATTATGCCTACGACAAGCTGCGGCGCAAAGACCCCGAAAAGGCGCGGGCGCTTGAAACGCACATCGCCCTGCACGCCGAAAAAATCAAAGAAGCAAAGGAGACAAACCATGCGTGAATACAAAGTACCGACCCTCGACTATGAGGCGGTAGCCGCGCTTGACGACGAGGCAAAGCAGGCGGCACTCGACGCCTACCGCGCCGAGGTCGCGGCATTTGGCGAATCGCTTGCAACCGACGCCCGTGCCGACGAAGAAACGAAGCGTGCGCTCGACGCGGCGAAATACGATGCGGCAAAGTATAAGATGGCAAGCGACAGGCACTACGACGGCTTCGCGGAGCATCTCGGCGAAATCGAGCAGATTCTCGCCGAAACGCCCGCGCTTGCGTCGATGCCCGACGAGGACAGACTGCGCACCGCCTACTACATCGCGCGCGGCAAGCAACCGACCGCAGCCCCGAGCGCCGAAGCACTCGTCGCCGCGCTCGAGAAGAATCCCGACGCGCTGCGCCTTGTCGAAGCGCACCTTGTCGAAAAACTCGGCGCTATCGACCCGCCCGCCCTGCTTGCCACGGCGGGAAACGCGTCCTTCCCCGCAAGCATCAAGGAAAAGCCGAAAACGATAGACGAAGCATCGTCGCTCGCACGCGCCGCATTCGGCATATAAAAAACAACATATTTGAAATTTGAAAGGAAACATCACAATGGCACAGATTTTGACCAAACTCGAAGCGATTCTCAAGGACAAGTATCAGCCCGCGCTGACCAATCAGATCAACACCGAGCCCTCTCCCTTTCTTGAAAAAATCAAGAAGATCCCGCTGACGAACAACACGATTCGCTGCGCCGCGCCCATCGGTATCAACGGCGGCTTCGGCTTCGGCGCGGAGGGCGTCGGCACGCCCAAGGCGGGCGCACAGCGTTACTCCCGCTTTGAAATCGACGCGGTCGATATGTACGTCGATTTGCAGATTTCCAACAAGACCGTCGCGCTGGCAAGCAGCAACGCTTCCTCGATGATCAACGCCCTCGACGGCGAAATCAAGGGCTCCTATGCGGCGGCAAAGTGGAACATCAGCCGCGCGCTCTTCGGCGACGGCTCGGGCAAGCTGGCGACCGTCACGGCGGCAACCGCCTCGGGCGCAAACACGGTTCTCACGCTCGACAGCACAAAGCAGGTCGTCGAGGGACTGCGCATCGACCTCTACGACGTCGACGGCTCGGGCGAAGCGACTGCCGCCGCCACCGGCGCGGGCAAGCGCATTCTCTCGGTCGACCGCGCAAACAAGCAGATTACGGTCGAGGGCAGCGTCACGCTCACCGGCACGACCGGCTTTATCACCGTGCAGGGCAGCTACAACCGCGAAATCTGCGGTCTCGGCGCCATCTTCACGGGTGACAGCATCTACGGTCTGTCGAAGAGCGAAAACCCGTGGCTTTGCCCGACCGCGGTCGACGCGAAGAACGATTTGACCGACCTTGTCCTCTACCGCGGCGTGAAGGAAGCCAAGGACTACAAGGGCGCGAACATCGACCTTCTGATGATGGGCGACGCCGCCTTCCTCGCTTACCAGGACTACATTCACACCAACAATGTCGCAGTCGCCGAAAAGCATCACTTCGTCGGCGGTGCGGTCGGCTACAAGGTGCTGGTCGGCTCGAACGAGGTCGTCATCGTCAACGAGCGCTTCGTTCCCGACAATGAGGTCTGGGGCGTGGACACCTCGACCTTCTATCTCGAAGCAACCCCGTGGAGCTTCATGGAAAAGGACGGCGGCATTTTCGTGCCGATGCCCGACACCTCGATTTTCCGCGCACTGCTCGCCTCCTACGGCAACCTGATGTGCACAAATCCCGGCGGCACGCTCCGCATCACGAACGCAAACGCGATTTAACCAAGCTGTATCAAAAGGGGATGGCGGACGCCGCCATCCCCTTTTGAAAACCGACAAGGAGGAACTATGGACTTAAAACAACTCTACGCCGCAGTCGTCGTCCGACTGGGACGCGAAGTGCCGCTGCCGCGCTTTCTGCTCGCGGTCGACACGGCGGTGCGAAGCTGGCTTGCAAAATACCCGTCCGCGCTGCTGCTGTCGGGCGCGTATTTCACACCGCAAAGCCTTGACGACGCGCTGCCGCTCGCCGAGGGCTTCTACCCCGCCCTGCTCGACGCGGTTTCCGCCGCCGAGACGGGAGACGCAGCCGCCGCAAAGTCGAGTGAAACCAAGGCGGAGAACGCCTATCTCGCGCTTTGGCGCACGTCGGCGCGCGGCAAGCGGATCAAGGGGGACGTATGGTGAATACCGAAAAAACCAAGGTCGGCGTCCTGCTCGACGAAATTATCGACGCCTTTGCCGACAGTTTTGTCCTGCCGAAGGACTTTCTGCTCGGCGAATACAACCGCCTTGCCGCCTCGCTTGCCCTGCTCTGCCCCGTCCCCGATACAACGCTGACCGTCACGGCGGAAAACGGACGCATCGCCTGTGCGCTCACCCCTGCGCAGTACCGCCGCGTCTTCCTCGGCGAACGGGAATGTCTGCGTGCCTCGGCGGCGATGCTCGCCCTGCTGCCCGATTTTCCGCTCTATGCGCCGGACGATAACGGCGCTTCGGTCACGCTCGACGGCGACTATACCGTGTACTGCCGCGCCCTGCCCGAAGCGGTAAGCGAAAGCGACGCCGATACGACCGACATCGCGACCGACAAACGCTTTCTGCCGATGCTGCGCACCGCACTCATGCGCAGCGCATATCTGTATATCGGCGACACGGACGCCGCAAAAGAATGTGACGCGCTGTACGCGCGGGAACTTGCGGCGTATAAGAAAGAAATCGGGGTGGGCGAATGACGAAGCGAAGCCAAGCAGAGCCCTTTTTCGGACTGTCGGCACGTGACCTGAAAAGCGGTCGGCTCTGCGACGCCGAAAGCGTGCGCCTGCTGTCCGACGGGGCTGTCGAATCGCTCGGCGCCGCGCTCGACTGCTACCCCGAAACGAACGACACGCTCCTGCCTGGCGTCTACACAACCGCCGCATACTACGACGCCGACTGCGAAACGCCGGTCACCCGCGACTGGCTCTATACGCACGTCGCGCCCGCGGACGTACTGGACATCAAAAAGGACAATCTCAGCCTGCGCTTTCTCGTCGCCGACACCGAGATGTACGGCAAAAACGAAAACGGCTACCGCCGCATCGTTGGCGCGTTCTGCGACGGTGACGCGCTCTGCGTCCTCTACCACGCGGTCATGAATGTCATCGACGAGCGCTCCTTTTACGAGGTGAGCGCAACCGAGGACGGGACTGCGGTCGTGTTTAACGCCGCGCGGGACACGACCGCAGGCAGTTCGGTTTCGGTCCGCACGCTGACCCAGCTTTGGCTCGACCGTTACACCAAAAGCGGCAGGCTCTCTTCGCAGTTGATCGCCGCGCATTTTTATACGCACAAGACCTTCACCGCCAAAAACGACGTGCATCGGACGCTCGCCATGCCGAAAGGCGGCAGTTTTCACTACGTCACCGACGATTATCTGCCGGACGCGGGCGCGTACATCGCGTATCGCGACCTGATGTACACCCTGTACTACCCGACGCTTGCGGCAGACTACCCCTATCACTTCGTCGGCTACACCGAGCGTATCCGCAAGGCGGGCTTCCGCCTGCGCCCGAACACGACCGACCCGCTCGGCATTTCGCGCCGCGCCGTGCTTTTCACCGAAATGCTCTCGCTGCAAGACGGGTCGGACGGCAGCTACATCGTCGAATCGCTCGCCGCCGACGGAAAGCCCTGTCTCTACGCGGGCGTGCAGCATTTCGGCAGGCTGTTCGGCTTCATGGGCGCGGAAATCTACGCGACGCGGGACGGCACAATCTCCGACTACGCCTCGCCGACGGTCAGCACAGACGAGAGCGACCCCGCCGCGCCGTGGTGCGACAGTGCCAAGGGCGCGGACGCAGAGTTTACCGCCATCGCCTCGTTCGGCGGCAAGATCCTCGCCTTTACAAAGAACTCCATGCTGACAGTCAAGGGGCAGGCACTGCCCTTTGAGCTGTCCTATGTCGGCGCGTTCGGCTGTATCTCGCAGGAGGCGCTCGCCGCGCACGGGAAATACCTCTATTTCGTCTCGTCGGAGGGCGTTATGCGCTACGACGGCTCGCGCGTCCTGCCGCTTGACGCGCCGCTGCCGTGCCGGGATTTCACAGGTGCGGCACTTACGGTTGCAGACGGCCTTCTGCTGCTGTATGTCCCGGGCTGCGGCGGACTTTACCTCTATGACACGGTCAGCGAAAGCTGGAGCTTCCGCGCGGAGGGCGACGGCGTCGATTTGCTGTTCCCCGGCAATACCGATGAGAGCGACAGCTTCACCGACATCTATTTTCGCAATGCGGGCGGCGGCTTTCGTCCCTGCCGCCTGTTCGGCGCACCGAGCGTCTTTGCCTTTTCGACAGTCGAACGCTTTACCGGCAGGCGCAGACTTGCCGCCGTCTCGGTGACCGCCTCGCTCGCGGCGGGGGCAAGGCTCGAACTGCACGGTGCGTCGGGGCGCGTGCTGCATACCTTTACAGGGGAAGGCAAGGGCGTCCACACCTATCACACCGTACTGCGGAATGTCTATTTCGACGACGGCAAACTGTCTTTTTCCGGCAGCGGAAAGGTCAGAATTTACGGTATTTCGGTGCTGTATGACGAAGTCGGGGACGTCCGCAGGCGCTTGAATCCCGAAAAACAAGGAGGAAACGAAACATGATTCTTTATGCAGAGGTCAGCGGCTGTTCGATTGCCGTCAGCCAGCCGCCGCTCTCGGGCGGCACGACAGGCGCGGCGGAGGTCATCTTCCGCTTTGACGAAGCCTGGGCGGGACTTGCCAAGACGGCGGTCTTCCGCAAGCGCGGCGTCGACACGCTCGTCCTTATCCAAAACGACCGCTGCGCACTGCCGCCCGAGGCAACCGAGACAAGCGGCGAAACCCTGCTCGGCGTCTTCGGCGTTTCGGGCGCACGCACGCTGACCACGCCCTTCTGCCGCGTGTCGGTCGCGCAGGGCGTGCCGACCGACGGCAAGGAAAGCGTCGGACATACCCCGTCGCTCTGCGAGCAGCTTCTGACCGAGTATGCCCGCATGACCAACGTCACCGCGACCGCGGTGCGCGGGGACAGCGCGGCGGCATCTGTCGCCGAGGGCGACGACGGACTAACCTTCTCCTTTGTTCTGCCGAAGGGAGACAAGGGAGACAAAGGCGACCCGTTCGTCTATGCGGATTTTACAGCCGAGCAGCTTGACGCACTGAAAGGCGAAAAAGGCGACAAAGGCGACAAAGGCGACAAAGGCGACAAGGGCGACAAGGGCGACCCGTTTGTCTATTCGGACTTTACGCCCGAGCAGCTTGACGCACTGAAAGGCGACAAAGGCGAAAAAGGTGACAAAGGCGACAAGGGCGACAAGGGTGAGCCCGGCGCGCAGGGCGAACCGGGTTGGGACGGCACGGACGGGCGAACGCCGGTGCGCGGCATAGACTATTGGACGGATGCAGACAAAGCAGAAATTGTCGCCGAAGTCGAAGGAGATATTGCGCCGCTGCTGCAACAGTACGAGCTGCTTGAAACCATCACGCTCACCGAGGACACCGCGCAAATCTCGCGGTCACAGTACACGGATGGCAGTGCGATTGCGCTACGCGACCTGCTTGTCTCGGTTGAGTGCGCGGCGGGTACTGTCGACGCAAATTTAGTCATCGGTATGTACTTTGGCTCCAAGAGCTGCGCTTATTCAATCGCAAACGGCGTTCAGATCGGCGGAAAAAAATGCTGTGCGCTCATGGCAAACGGCGGACGCGGCATCTACACAATCACCATTCAGCCTTCAGCCGCGCTCGGCATCGAAAGTAACCGCACGGCTACGACCGGCTTTATCATTACGCCGAACAATATCAGTTATATTTACATAAAAGGCTCGACAAGTCAACCGATTCCTGCAGGGTCGGTCATCAA
>SFNW01000162.1 GCA_004554105.1 Clostridiales bacterium
GCCGAGGCGGCGGAAAAGGGCTTTTCCGGCGTGCTTTCGCGCGTCACGCTGCGCACGCAGATGAAAGCGAAATACAGCGCGGTGCGCGGCGACCACTTCGGACTCGGGCTGGAATACTACTGCCACTTCACTTCCCCGATTCGCCGCTATCCCGATTTGTCGGTGCATCGCATTTTGAAATACGCGCTGGAAAACGGCGCGGCGGCTGCCGAAAAGCGCTACCGCAAATTTGCCGCAGAAAGCGCCGCGCAGTCGAGCGAAAACGAGCTGAAAGCCCTCTCCGCCGAGCGCGACATCGAAGATTTGTACAAAGTCATCTATATGCAGAAAGCGGTCGGCGAGGTCTTTGACGCGGTCATCGGCTCGGTGACGCCGTTCGGGCTGTTCTGCGAACTGGAAAACACCTGCGAGGGGCTGATTCCGATTGAAGAACTCGGCGAGGGCTACACCTATAACGAGGAGGCGCTCACCCTCTCGCGCGGCAAGCATTCCTACAAACTCGGTCAGCCGCTCCGCGTCCGCGTGACCGAGGCAAACGTCCTGCGCCGCAGGGTCTATATGGAGCTTGCAAAATAAACAAGCGTGATTTTCGGGCGGATAGGAAAATGCCCCTACGGGTGTATCTTTGCCTTCCCCTCGGGGGGAAGGTGGTGCGTAAGCACCGGATGAGGGGTAGGACGCGCAAGCGTCCGTCTGCGCAGCTTCAGTCGTGGCTGCGGTGACGCCATTCTTCGAATGGCTACCCCTCATTCGTCAACTTCGTTGACACCTTCCCCCAAGGGGGAAGGCTTTTTTGCATATTCGCCGCCTTGCGGTAAACTTGCATTCTTGTTGACTTTGCCGCCGAAATATGGTATTCTATTCAAACGGAGACGGCGGCATTTCCCGCCGTAAAGATACAATGAAAAGCATAAAAAAACGAATGGCAAAACTGCGGATTGTTTCCCGCATGACAGAATACGACGAGCATGACGACCCGCGAAGCGGCGCGTCCGAATCGGACGTCACCGAGGAATCCTCGACCCTGACGACCGACTGCACGATTGCCGACAAGGGCGGCCGCATCGAAATCGAATATGAGGAGACCGAAATCACCGGCATGAACGGCTCGGTGACCAAGCTCTGCTTTGACCGCGACGAGCCGACGCTCGTCAGCCTGCTGCGTGAGGGCAGTGTGTCCACCGCGTTTGTCTTTGAGGAGGGGCGGCGGCATCTCTGCGTCTACAACACGCCCTATTTCCCGATTGAACTGTGCGTCGACACGCAGAAACTCGTCAACACACTGACCTTTGACGGCGGCAGCCTGCACGCCGCCTATCTCGTGGAGATGAACGGCGTTCTCGCCGAGCGCGCCGAAATCGACATCTCGATTATCGGCTGACCGTCTTTGAAAGGAGCGCCGACATGGAAATCGACATCAAAAAAGAATACAAGTCGCCGTGCGGCGTTTATGTCCTCTTCGGCGAGGAGGATTACTTAAAGCGCTTCTACGCGGCAAAAATCCGCGAGAGCGTCCTTGCCGATTCGCCCTATGCGGTCTTTAACCACGCCATCTTCACGCCGAAGAGTTTCACTGCCGACGCCGCGCTCGACGCATTGATGACGCCGCCGGTTTTCGACGAAAAGAAGCTCATCGAGCTGTCCGAATTCAACTTCACCGAGCTGAAAGCCGCCGACGTGGAAGCCCTGCTCGACTTTTTCGAGGCGGCGAAGGCCTACGACTACGCGGTCGTTTTGATGAACCTCGCCGACGGCGCGTTTGACTACGGGCAGTCCAAGGGCGCGAAAATCACCAAGCCCTCCGCGCTCTGTAAAAAGCTGAACGCCGCGGCGAAAACCGCCTACATTCCGCGCGCGGGGCTGCGCGAGCTTGCCGTCTGGGTCGGCAAACACTTTGCCAAGGACAAAATCGCGGCAAGCGACGCCGCAGTCGGGTATTTTCTCGAGATGGCGGGCAGCGATATGTCGGCGCTCTCGGGCGAAATCGAAAAACTCTGCGTCTATCTGCACGCAAAGGGGCGCGACACGCTCGAAAAAGCCGACATCGACCGTGTCACCTGTGAATCCAAGGAACTTGAGCCCTTCGCGCTGTCGGGCGCGGTGCTTGACGGCAACACCGACAAGGCGCTCGGCATTCTTTCGCTGATGGAGGAAAAGCGCATTCGCCCGTTCTCCGCATTTGCGGGCATCTACAGCACCTATATCGACCTCTACCGCGTGCGTGCCTGCCTCGACACGGGAATGCCCTACACCGAAATCGCAAAAAAACTGAAGATGCACGAATACCGCGCCAAGCTCTACGCCGCCGCCGCGAAAAACAGCACGACTTCGCGCATCGGCGCAGTTCTCGAACTCTGCCGCGAAGCCGACCTCGCCGTAAAAAGCGAAAGCAGCGATTACGGCAGACTGCGCGCGCTTGTCTGCGAGGCGTCCCGGATATGAACGAAAAAATCAAAATCGCCCTGCCGGTCATCGTCGAGGGCAAATACGACAAAATCAAGCTCGACTCGATTCTCGACGCCAACATTATTACGACCGGCGGCTTCGGGATTTTCAACAGCAAGGAAAAAAAGGCGCTCTGCCGCCGTCTCTGCGAGGGCGGCGTGATTCTGCTCTGCGACAGCGACGGCGCGGGCAAGGTGATTCGCGCCTATCTCAAGAGTTTTCTCCCGCCCGACAAGGTCTACGACCTCTACATTCCGCAAATTGCGGGCAAGGAGAAGCGCAAGCGCGTCGGCTCCAAGGCGGGCACGCTCGGCGTGGAGGGCATGGACGCAGACCTGCTGCGCTCGATGTTTCGCCGCTTCGAGACCGATTCCCTGCCCGTGCGCACCCCGATTACCAAGGGAGACTTCTATCTCTACGGGCTGTCGGGCGGCGAAAATGCGTCCGCTCTGCGCGATAAGCTTGCCGAAAACTACGGTCTGCCGCGCGGCATGACGGCGAACGCGCTGCTCGGCGCACTCTCGATTCTGACCTCGCGCGAGGACTTTGAAAAAACGGCAAAAGCACTGCAAAACGACCTTAAAAATATCAAGTGAGGATTTTCCGGCATTTC
>SFNW01000036.1 GCA_004554105.1 Clostridiales bacterium
CCGCAGACAATTTTACACAGTTTATACAAGGTTTTTTTACGCCTTGAAAATTTTTCTTTTTTCTCTTGTAAAACGGAAAATCCTATGCTATAATAGGTAAAATACATCAAAACGGATTGCCGTGCGGCAATCCGTTTTCTGTTTGTTTTTTGTTGATTTCGCTTCTTCTGCGCAGGGGCGTTTTATACTCCGAACAAAAGGTCGACATAGGTCGGGAACGGCCACTCGCTGCGTGCGGTGAGCGTTTCGAGTTTGTCTGCCTCGGCGCGCAAATCGCGCATTTTTTCGCAGACGACGTCGCAGCAGTAGTGCGCGGCTGCTTCAAGGTCGCCCTCGGGCGCGGTCGAAAGCACGGCGGAGAGCGACTCGGTCGCACGCCAGAGCGCGTCGGCGCTCTTTGAAAGCGCCTTCAGCGTCTCGCTCTCATAGACCGAGGTCGGCGTCTCGCCGAGCAGACGCATATTGCGCGAAACTGCGGGGAGAATATCCTTTCGTGCCATGTCGCACATGGTGCGCGCCTCGACGCGAATCGTCTTGACATAGTTTTCGAGCATGATTTCGGTGCGCGAGACGATCTCCTGCTCGGTGAAAATCCGGTGGTCGGTGAAGAGCTTCAGATTCTTCGCGTCGCGGAAATGTGGCACGGCGTCTGGCAGCGTGCGGTAATTCGGCAGACCGCGGCGCGCCGCCTCTTCCTGCCACTGCTCGGAATAGCCGTCGCCGTTGAAGACCACGCGCTTGTGGTTGCGGTAGGTGCGCTTGATGATGTTATGGACCTCGGCGTCAAAGTCGTCCGCGGCTTCGAGAATGTCGGCAATCTGCCGCAGTGCCTCGGCGACGATGGTATTCAGCACGATGTTCGGTCCGGCGATGTTCAGCGCCGAGCCGAGCATACGGAACTCGAACTTGTTGCCGGTAAAGGCAAAGGGCGAGGTGCGGTTGCGGTCGGTGTTATCCTGCGGGAAGTCGGGCAAAACCGACGCGCCGATGCGAATCACCTGACCGCCCTTGCCCTCGTAGGGCTTTTCGTCGAGAATGCAGTCGAGAATTTCGGTCAGCTCCGAGCCGAGGAAGATCGAAACGATCGCGGGGGGCGCCTCGTTTGCGCCGAGACGGTGATCGTTGCCCGCCGAGGCGACCGAAATGCGGAGCAAATCGGCGTATTCGTCAACCGCCTTGATGACCGCCGAGAGGAAAATCAAAAACTGCGCGTTGTCCGCCGGAGAATCGCCGGGTGAGAGCAGATTTTTGCCCTCGAAGGTCGAAATCGAGAAGTTATTGTGCTTGCCGCTGCCGTTGACGCCCTCAAACGGCTTCTCGTGCAGCAGGCAGGCAAGCCCGTGACGCGCGGCGACCTTCTTCATGATCTCCATGGTGAGCTGGTTCTGGTCGCTCGCGACGTTGGTCGTGGTGAAAATCGGCGCAAGCTCGTGCTGTGCGGGCGCGACCTCGTTGTGCTGCGTCTTGGCGAGAATGCCGAGCTTCCACAGCTCCTCGTTCAGCTCCTCCATAAACGCCTTGACGCGCGGCTTGAGCGCGCCGAAATAGTGGTCGTCGAGCTCCTGCCCGCGCGGTGCGGGCGCGCCGAACAGCGTTCTGCCGCACAGGCGCAAATCCTCGCGTTGCTCGTACATGGCCTTATCGACGAGGAAGTATTCCTGCTCCGCGCCGACCGTCGTGCGCACGCCCTTGGTGTTGGTGTTGCCGAACAGGCGCAGCACGCGCAGTGCCTGCGTGTTCAGCGCCTCCATAGCGCGCAGCAGCGGCGCTTTCTTATCGAGCGCCTGCCCGCCGTAGGAGCAGAACGCCGTCGGAATGCAGAGCGTTTTTTCCTTTATAAAAGCATAAGAGGTCGGGTCCCACGCGGTATAGCCGCGCGCCTCAAAGGTTGCGCGCAGACCGCCCGACGGGAAAGACGAAGCGTCCGGCTCGCCCTTGATAAGGCTCTTGCCCGAAAGCTCCATAATCACGCCGTCGCCCGACGGCTCGATAAAGCTGTCATGCTTCTCGGCGGTGATGCCGGTCATCGGCTGAAACCAGTGCGTGAAATGCGTTGCGCCGTGTTCGAGCGCCCACTCCTTCATCGCGTTGGCGACGACGTTGGCGACGTCGATTTCGAGCGGCGCGTCCTCGTCAATCGTCTTTTTCAGCGTTTTGTAGACGTCCTTCGGCAGCTTCGACCGCATGACCTTGTCATTGAAGACGAGCGAGCCGAACAGTTCGGGAATTGCGTTGGGATTGACCATGTTGTCCTCCTCTGGCGGCGTTCACCGACGGTGAACGCAGGAATAAAACGCACCGACGGACAGCGCCCGACAATGCCTTTCGCTTTTTCGATTGTAACAGAGGAGACCGGCTTTGTCAAGTCCCGCCGCGGCTTTTCCTCTTTTTCCAAAATCTTGTCGAAACGGCTTGCAAAGCGGCGAAAAATTCGGTATAATAATCTCGTTATGTTTCATTTACTTGTGAGGTAAGCCATGTTCAAGGTCGGTTTTGACAACGATAAATATTTGCAGATGCAGTCCGAGCATATTCTCGAACGGATTCACAGCTTCGGCGGCAAGCTCTACCTCGAATTCGGGGGCAAGCTCTTCGACGACTATCACGCCTCGCGCGTCCTGCCCGGCTTTGCGCCCGACAGCAAGATTCGAATGCTGATGAAGATGAAGGACCAAGCCGAAATCGTCATCGTCGTCTCCGCCGTCGCCATTGAGCAGAACAAAATGCGCGCCGACCTCGGCATCACCTACGACGCAGACGCGATTCGGCTGATTGACGCATTCACCGGCATCGGGCTGTACGTCGGCTCGGTCGTCATTACGCAGTATACCGCGCAGCCCGCCGCCGACGCTTTTATCAAGCGGCTTGAAAACCTCGGCGTGCGCGTTTTCCGCCACTACCCGATTCCCGGTTATCCGACCAACGCAAAGCTGATTGTGAGCGAGGAGGGCTACGGCAAGAACGACTATATCGAGACCAAGCGTTCGCTCGTCGTCATCACCGCACCGGGTCCCGGCAGCGGCAAAATGGCAACCTGCCTCTCGCAGCTCTACCACGACTCCAAGCGCGGCATCAAATCGGGCTATGCGAAGTTTGAAACCTTCCCGATCTGGAATCTGCCGCTGACCCACCCGGTCAACATCGCCTATGAGGCGGCGACCGCCGACCTCAACGACGTGAATATGATTGACCCGTTCCACCTCGAAGCCTACGGCAAGACCACGGTCAACTACAACCGCGACGTCGAAATTTTCCCCGTGCTGCGCCTGATTTTCGAGGGCATCTACGGCACCTGTCCCTACAAGTCGCCCACCGATATGGGCGTCAACATGGCGGGCTACTGCATCACCGACGACGAGGCGGTCTGCGAAGCGGCGAAAATGGAAATCGTGCGCCGCTATTACGACACGCTCTGCAAGAAATGCCGCGGGCTTGCCGACGAGGGCGAGGTCTACAAGTCCGAGTTGATTATGAACCGCGCGGGCATCACAACCGATTACCGCCGCACCGTGCGCGCGGCAATCGACCGCGCAGAGGAAACCGACGGTCCCGCCGTGGCAATCGAGCTTGCCGACGGGCGCATCGTGACCGGCAAGACGACGACGCTGCTCGGCGCGTCCGCCGCCGCGCTGCTCAACGCCTTAAAGGTGCTCGGCGGCATCAACGATGAAATCCATCTGCTGCCGCCCGCCGTTCTCGAGCCGCTCTGCCACCTCAAAACCGAAGTGCTCGGCGGGCATAACCCGCGCCTGCACGCCGATGAAATTCTGATCGCGCTGACCCTGTCGGCAGCGACCAATCCGGCGGCTGACCTCGCCATGAAGCAGCTGCCGAAGCTGCGCGGCGCGGAAGCGCACGGCACGGTCATCGCCGCTGCTGTCGACGCCGCGCTCTACCGCAAACTCGGCATCAACCTCACCACCGAGCCGAAGTATCAGACGAAGAAACTGTTTCACGCATAAAGAGAATAGAGAAGAACGCAAAAGGGGACTTTTTGAAAAAAGTCCCCTTTTGAATCCCCCAAAAACTTTGTAAAGAGGAAAAGTAAGCGGGAAATCTGTCTGTTCTTCGTCGGGCGGATATGAAATCCGCCCCTACAGGCTTAGCAACGACCTTGCCTTTCCCTTTTCAAAGTCCTTTGAAAGGGGCGCGGGGGAAACTTTCGTACACGAAAGTTTCCCCCGCCTTTTTTATTTCTTTCTCTTTCCCGTCGGCTTGCGATTGTACCGCCGTTTCGGTGCGGCGTTTTTTCTCGGTGCGGCGTTCTTTCTCGGTGCGCCGCCGCGCGGGCGAATCAGGCACTCGCTGCCGTAGCCGATGAGGTCTTCCCTGCCGCATTTTTTCAGCGCCTCGACGACGAGGTCGTAATTCTGCGGGCGGTTATACTGGAGCAGCGCGCGCTGCAGCTGCTTTTCATGATAATCACGCGCAACATAGACCGGCTTGCCGTCGAGCGGATTGATGCCGGTATAGTACATGACCGTGGAGGGCGTGCCGGGCGTGGGATAATAGTCCTGCACCTGCTCGGGCGCGTAGCCGTCGCGCTTCAAGCAGAGTGCCAGCTCGACCGCGCTTTCAAGCGTCGAACCGGGGTGACTGCTCATCAAATACGGCACGAGATACTGTTCCAGCCCGCATTCCTTTGTCAGACGGAAATACTTTTTGCGGAAGCGCTCGTACACGTCGAACGACGGCTTGCCCATCATGCGCAGCACGCGGTCGTCGCAATGCTCGGGCGCGACCTTGAGCTGCCCGCTGACGTGGTCGCGCACCAGCTTTTTGAAAAAGCTGTCGTCCTTGTCGCAGAGCAGGTAGTCAAAGCGAATGCCCGAACGAATAAACACCTTTTTGACCTTCGGCAGCGACTCGACCGCGCGGAGCAGCTCGATGTATTCGCTGTGGTCGGCGATAAGGTTTTTGCAGGGCGTGGGCGCAAGGCATTTTCTGCCCGCGCAGACGCCGTCGGTGAGCTGCTTTTTGCACGCGCCGTAGCGGAAATTCGCCGTCGGACCGCCGACGTCGTGTATATAGCCCTTGAAATCCGGCATTTCGGTAATCAGCTTCGCCTCGCGGACAACCGATTCGATGCTGCGCGAGCGCACGGTGCGCCCCTGGTGAAAGGCGAGCGCACAGAAGTTGCACGCGCCGAAGCAGCCGCGGTTGTGCGTGATCGAGAAGCGCACCTCCTCGATGGCGGGAACACCGCCGGCCTTTTCGTACATGGGGTGATAGGTGCGCATATAGGGCAGCGCATAGACTGCGTCCAGTTCCTCGCGCTCAAGCGGGGGCATCGGCGGATTCTGCACGAGAATCTTGTCGCCGTAGCGTTCAAGGACGGCTTTGCCGTAAATGGCGTCCTGATTGCGGTACTGAATGCCGTAGGCGTCGGCGTAGGCTTTTTTATCGGTTTTGAGGACGTCGTAGTCGTAGGTTTCGACCGCGTCGAAATGCACCTTTTCGCCCTCTTTGATGAGGAAAACCGTGCCGCGCACGTCGCGGATTTTGCGAATCGGCACACCGCGATCGAGCAGCTTTGCGACGGCGAGGACGATTTTTTCGCCCATGCCGTAGGTGATCATGTCGGCGCGGCTGTCGACAAGCAGTGAGCGGCGCACCTTGTCGTCCCAGTAGTCGTAGTGCGCAAAGCGGCGCAGCGACGCCTCCAGTCCGCCGAGGATAATCGGCACGTCGCCGTATGCCTCGCGAATGCGGTTGGAGTAGACAATCGTCGCGCGGTCGGGGCGAAAGCCCGCCTTGCCGCCGGGGGAATAGTAGTCGGTTGAGCGCTTTTTCTTCGCGGCGGTGTAATGCGCGACCATCGAGTCAATGTTGCCCGCGCTGACGAGAAAGCCGAGCCGCGGACGACCGAATTCACGGAACGCGTCCGCCGAGCGGTAGTCGGGCTGCGCCAAAAAGCCGATGCGGAAGCCCGCGTCCTCCAGCACGCGCGTGATAATCGCCGCGCCGAACGACGGGTGGTCGACATAGGCGTCGCCGCAGACATAGACGAAGTCGACCTCGCCCCAGCCGCGCGCTTCCATTTCTTTTCGATTGACGGGTAAGAAATCCATGGATAGGAATGATAGCGGGGAAACTTTTTTGTAAAAAAGTTTCCCCGCACCCTTTCAAAAAACTTTTAATAAGGACAGAAAATATAAAGTACGCTTTTGCAGTTGCCGCGCTGCTCTAATTTAGCCTTCCCCCTCGGGGGAAGGTGGTGCGCAGCACCGGATGAGGGGTAGCCATTCGCAGAATGGCGTTTTTATAGCCATTTGAACCTGTACAGACGGACACTTCGTGTCCTACCCCTCATTCCCCGCCTACGGCGGTACCTTCCCCCAAGGGGGAAGGCAAATTGCGCGTCTTTTTCAAGTCCCGCTCGATAAGGGCGCGGAAAAAGTGATGCAGAATGCGCGGGAAACGAGCGTCGGCGTACTTTGTACGCCAGTCGAAGTTTCCCGCACAGAGCGCAAAGGGGAATTCCCTTTGCGCGGTCTGCGCGCTTTTTCAAGCCCGAGCCTTTTATCTTTCTACTTCTTCCATTACAAATGCTTCGAGCACGTCGCCCTCTTTGATGTCGTTGAACTTCTCGAGTCCGACGCCGCATTCGTAGCCTGCGGCAACCTCGCGCACGTCGTCCTTGAAGCGGCGCAGCGAGGAAATCTTATCCTCAAACACAACAATGCCGTCGCGGATAACGCGAATCTGCGCGTTACGCGTAATCTTGCCGTCCTGAACATAGCAGCCCGCAATCGTACCGACCGAGGGAACGTGAATCGTCTGGCGTACCTGCGCGTGACCGAGCAGGTTTTCCTTAAAGGTCGGCGCGAGCATACCCTTCATTGCCGCCTCAATCTCCTCGATGCACTCGTAGATGATGCGGTAGGTGCGGATATCGACGCCCTGACGCTCGCCCGCGTCAATCGCCTGCTTGTCGGGACGGACGTTGAAGCCGACGATGATCGCATTCGACGCCGCCGCGAGCATGACATCGTTCTCGGTGATGCCGCCGACCGCGCTGTGAATGACGTTGACCTTGACCTCTTCGTTCGAGAGCTTGACAAGCGACTGCTTGACTGCCTCGGCACTGCCGCCGACGTCCGCCTTGACGACGATGTTGAGGTCCTTGACGCCGTCGGACATACGCGAGAACAAATCCTCGAGCTTGCCGACTGCGTTTTCCTTGAAGCGTTCGTCCTTTGCCTTGTCGCGGCGCTGCTCGGCGAGCGTGCGCGCCATTCTCTCGTCCTCGACCGCATTGAATTCGTCGCCCGCGAGCGGTACGGCGTCGAGACCGATGATCTCGACCGGCACCGAAGGACCTGCGGTCTTGATATTCTTGCCCTTGTCGTCGGTCATGGCGCGAACGCGTCCGACCGCCGTGCCGGCGATGACGATGTCACCCGCGTGGAGCGTACCGTTCTGTACAAGCACGGTTGCAACCGGACCGCGTCCCTTATCGAGCTTCGCCTCGATGACGATACCCTTGGCGCGGCGCGCGGGATTGGCTTTCAGTTCCTTGACGTCCGCGACGAGCAGGACGTTTTCAAGCAAATCGGGAATACCCATGCCGGTCACTGCCGAAACGGGTACGCAAATCGTATCGCCGCCCCATTCCTCGGGGACAAGCTCGTAGTTGGTGAGTCCGGTCATGACCGCGTCGGGATTTGCCCCCGGCTTATCCATCTTGTTGATGGCGACGATGATGTCGACGCCCGCCGCCTTGGCATGGTTGATTGCCTCGACGGTCTGCGGCATAATGCCGTCGTCCGCCGCGACGACGAGAATGGCAATATCGGTCGCCTGTGCGCCTCTCGCACGCATGGCGGTGAAGGCTTCGTGACCCGGCGTATCAAGGAAGGTGATGTCGCGGTCATTGATGTTGACGCGGTATGCGCCGATGTGCTGCGTAATGCCGCCCGCCTCGCCGCTCGTCACATTGGTGTGACGGATCGCGTCGAGCAGAGAGGTCTTGCCGTGGTCGACGTGACCCATGACGCAGACGACCGGGTCGCGCGTGATGAGCGCGTCGCCGTCGTCCTCGGTCTCGTCGAAGAGTTTTTCCTCAATGGTGACAACGACTTCCTTCGTCACCTTTGCGCCGAGTTCGTCGGCAACGAGGAACGCGGTGTCGTAATCGACGGTCTGATTGAGCGTCGCCATGACGCCCATCTTCATCAGGCGCTTGATGACCTCCGCCGCCGTGACCTTCAGGCGCGAAGCTAATTCCTGTACCGTGATTTCTTCGGGCACGGTAATTTCGAGCTGCTTCTTGCGCGCCTTTTCCAGCTCGGCTTTCTTCATGCGCTCGACTGCGAGCTTTTCCTTATCCTTTGCCTTGCTGTACTGCCCGCGCGTGTCCTGCTTTTTCAGCTTCTGACGGTTTGTGCTGCGGTCATTGCCGTAGCCGCCCGCGAGCGTTTCGAGTTTTTCGTCGTATCTCGACAAATCGACCGTCGTCGTGCGCGTATCGACCACGCGGACGCTTCCGCGCGGCTTTGCCGGACCGTCGGTCGCGGCGACGCGCTGCATCTGGCTGATCGGTGCGGTAAACTTCTGCACCGTGCGGCGCTCGTTCTGCTCGCCCTTGTCAAAACCGTCGCGACGCTGCGGCTTCTTGTCGTAGCCGCCCTTTGCGCCGCCCTCGAACGACTTGCGCTCAAAGCGGTCGCCGAAATTGCGCGGCTGCTGTGTGCCGCCCTGCGGCTGCGGTCTGCCGCCCTGCATACGGTCGCCCGCGGGACGCTGTCCGCCGCCCTGTGCGCGGTCGCCGTAGGGACGCTGCTGCGCGCCGCCCTGTGCGCGGTCACCGTAAGGACGCTGCTGTGCGCCGCCCTGCGTGCGGTCGCCTGCGGGACGCTGCTGCGTGCCGCTCTGCATCCGTCCGCCCTGCGCGCGCATCGCTGCGGCACGTGCCTTTTCTTCGATTGCCTGCGCGGCGCTCAGACCCTTCGCCTTGACCTCTGCCTGCGCCTGCGCCTTGGCAGCCGCCTTTGCGGCTTCCTCGGCGGCTTTCTTTGCCTCGGCTTCGGCTTTTGCCTTTTCCTCGGCGGCTTTCTTTGCCTCCTCGGCGGCTTTCGCCTCTGCCTCGGCTTTCAGTTTTGCCTCCTCGGCAGCTTTGAGCGCGGCTTCCTTCTGCCCCTTCGTCACGATGACAATGTCGCCGTCAAGATAGGAATCGAGACTCTTGATCTGATTCTTCTTGCTGAGGACGTCCATGACCAGACCGAATTCATCGGGATCGAGAGCGCCGGACGAGGACTTGCCCTCGATACCGTGGTCGGCGAGGATACCGAGAATATCCTTGCCTTTGATGCCGAGCTCCTTTGCCAACTGATTGATACGGTACTGCTGAAGTTGTGCCATGCGTAGTTTACCCTTTTGCGCACCCGCGCAAAATTCCTTTCTTCTATCAAATGCTGCCGAATGCCGCAAATGCGGCGTTTTATCCGTTTATAATCTTCGCGATTGCCCGGGCAAAGCCGTCGTCCGCAACGCCGACCGCCGCGACCGCGCCGGTCTTGCCGACGCTTTTTGCCAGCGCCTCGGGCGTCGTGTCGACTGCCAGTGCCAAGCATTCGTAGGTCTTTGCCTTGTCGCAGACGCGCTTGACCGAGTTCTCCGCCGCCCCTGCGGCATAGACCGCAAGCCTGACGCGCCCGTCGCGAATCCCGTCGCAGACCGGCGGAACGCCGCTGACTAACCGCCCCGCCTTTTTACAAAGCCCGAGCATTGAAAGCACGCGCGCCGTCTGCGCCGTCTTAATCGTTTCCGACATCGCCGATTTCCCTTTCCAGCGCGTCGTAGACCTCGTCGGGGATTGCGGTGTCGAGGTCGGTTTCAAGCCGATGCGCCTTGCGCGCGCGCTGCAGGCACTTCAAGTCCTTACAAATATACGCGCCGCGCCCCGCCGCCTTGCCGGTCTTGTCGAGAATCACGCTGCCGTCCGGCGTCTTGACCACGCGCCACAGGTCGCCCTTGTCGCGTCTCTCCGCGCAGCCGACGCATTTCCGCTGCGGAATCTTTCTCACCTTTTCCATGCTCTTGCCCCCGACAGACCGTTTTACGCCTTGATGTCGATTTTATAGCCGGTAAGTCTTGCGGCAAGGCGTGCATTCTGCCCTTCCTTGCCGATGGCGAGCGAAAGCTGGTCGGGATAGACCAAAACCTTGGCGCTGCGCTCACCGTCGAGCGTCACCGAAATGACCTCGGCGGGCGAGAGCGCCTCGCGGATAAATTCCGCAGGGTCCTCGCTGTAGCGGACGATGTCGACCTTTTCACCGCGCAGCTCGTCGAGAATCGCGCCGATGCGCGCGCCGCGGCTGCCGATGCAAGCGCCGACGGGATCGACGTTCTCGTCTCTCGACTCGACCGCAATCTTCGTGCGGCTGCCCGCCTCGCGCGCAACTGCGCGGACAAGGACGGTGCCGTCGGCAATTTCGGGAATTTCAAGCTCAAACATACGCTTGACCAGTCCCGGGTGCTTGCGCGAGAGCGTGACGATGTGTCCGTGCGTCTCGCGGTTGACCTCGGTGATGTAAACCTTGACGCGGTCGCCCACGGCAAAGCGTTCGCCCGGGATCTGCTCGCTTGCGAGCAGGGTGGCGTTGCTCGTGCCGGTGTCGAGGACGACGTTGCCGTTTTGCTCGTCCACGCGGACGACAGTCGCCGTAACGATCTCCTCGCGCTTGGACTCGTATTCCTTGACGATGTTGGCGCGCTCCGCCTCGCGAATCCCCTGCACGATGACCTGCTTTGCGGTCAGTGCCGCCAGTCTGCGCAGATTCTTGGTCTTGATTTCAACCTCGCAGACAGCGCCGAGCTTCATGCGCTTGTTGATTTCACGGGCGTCGTCGAGCGAAATCTGCGTAATCGGGTTTTCGACCGTCTCGACCACCTCAAGCTGCTGGAAGAGCCGAACCGTCTTTTTGACCTGGTCGATGTCGACGCGCACATTGGCGTTGCCGTCCTTGTCGCGCTTGTAGGCGCTGACGAGTGCCGCCTCGACCTTTTCCAACATATACTCTTTCGGAATGCCCTTTTCCTTTTCAATCAGGTCAAGCGCCTCAAAAAATTCCGCATTCATTTCGTTTACCGGACGGCAAGCGCCGCCGCTTCCTTTCCTTATTCAAAGTGCCTTGCAAATCGCCGCTGTGCGGCGGGAAAAATCAGAAATCAAACACCGTGTTCAGCCGCGAGAGTTTGGAACGCTCGATGCGGTACTCGGTCTCGCCCGAGCGGAGAATCACCTTGCCGTCCTCGATGCCGCCGAGAATGCCGCGCAGCGTCTTTTTGCCGTCAACCGGCGCAAACAGTTTTGCCTCGACCTCCGCCCCCGTGAACGCCTCGATGTGCGCGTCGGTGCGCAGCACGCGCTCGATGCCGGGCGAGGAAACCTCGAGGTGATACGCATTTTCAATCGGGTCATGCTCGTCGATGACCGGGTCAATCGCGCGGTGGACACGCTCGCAGTCGTCTATCGTGATGCCGTCCTCGCTGTCGATGGTGATGCGCAGATACCACTCGCTGCCCTCTTTGACGTATTCGACGTCCCAGAGCTCGTAGCCGAGGTCGGTCACCACGGGCAGAAGAAAATCATGCACCGACTGCGCGATGTTTTTCGCATTACTCATTTACAATAAAGAAAGAGTGGCAAGCCACTCTTTTTCTCCTTATCATTCTTCCTTGGTAGTTTACCACATCTTCTGCGAGAATGCAAGTATTTTTTGAAAAAATTAACGCAAATTTGCTTAAAATCGCCCTGCATCCTTGATTGTAGGGCAAAAATCTGCTAAAATGACGGCAGAAAATGCAAAATGCGGAGGCTGTATGGAACAGACGGGCTGCAAAAAACTGAATATTCTGATGACGACCATGCAGATGGGCTTCGGCGGCGCGGAAACGCATATCTACGAACTGTCCCGTGCGCTGACGCGCGACGGACACCGCGTTACGGTCGCGTCGGCGGGCGGCAAATATGCCGAAATGCTTGAGGCAAACGGCATTCGCCATGTGACGCTGCCGCTGCACACGAAAAATCCCGTGCAGGTGCTGCGCTGCTACTTTGGGCTGAAAAAACTGATTCAGACAGAGCATTTTGACGTCGTCCACGCGCACGCACGCATTCCCGCGTTCATCTGCGGAAAACTGCAAAAGAAGCTGCACTTCCGCTTTGTCACCACCGCGCACTGGGTCTTTGCCGTCACGCCGCTCTGGAAAAAACTCGCCGACTGGGGCGACCGCCAGATGGCGGTCAGCGAGGACATCAAGCAGTACCTCATCGACAACTACGGCGTCTTTGCGGACAATGTTTCGGTCACGGTCAACGGCATCGACACCGAGAGTTTTGCCCCCGACGCCGCATGGGACGGCATTGCAAAGGAGCTTGGACTTTGCGACTCGAAGCACCGCATCGTCTCGGTCAGCCGCATGGACGAGAGCCGCGGCAAGGCGCAGCTCTGCCTTGCAAAATGCGCGGCGAGACTGCTCGAAAAATATCCCGACCTTGAAATCGTGATTGTCGGCGACGGCGTGCTCGCCGCCGAGAAGAATCTGCTCACCGACGTGCGCCGCATTGCCGACGAGCTGGAGAAAAAGCACGGGCGAAGAATCATTTTCACCCCCGGTCTGCGCACCGACACGCCCGCCTTTATCGCATCGGGCGATCTGTTCGTCGGTGCTTCGCGCGCCGCGCTTGAAGCGATGAGCTGCGCCGTTCCGACGATTGTCGCGGGCAACGAGGGCTACATCGGCATTCTCGACGAAAGCACGCGCACAAAAGCCGCGGGGACGAACTACTGCTGCCGCGACTGCGGCGACACCACCGAGGCAAAGCTCTTTGCCGACATCTGCGCACTCTTTGAGACGCGCGACCGCAAAGCGCTCGGCGCATACTGCCGCAGCGTGATTCTCGAGGACTACTCCGCCGCGCGGACGGCGCGCGACTATGAGAAACTGTACGAGAGCCTGCCCGCCGTCACGCCCGACGTCCGCGGCAAAATTCTCGTCAGCGGCTACTACGGCTTCGGCAACGCGGGCGACGATTCGATTGCCGCCGCGCTGCTTGCGGGGCTGCGCCGCTGCGCACCCGAGCTGCCGATCACCTTCCTCTGCAAAAATCCGAAGCGGAGCGGCAGAAAGTACGGCGTGCGCGCGGTCGGGCGCTTCAATATCCCCGCCGTTCTGCGCGAGATGCGCGGTGCAAAGCTGCTCATCAGCGGCGGCGGCAACCTCTTGCAAAACACGACCTCCTCGCGTTCGCTCTTCTATTACACTACGGTCATGCGCATGGCAAAGCGACGCGGACTGCGCGTGTTTGTCCTCGCCAACGGGCTCGGTCCGATTCTCGGCGAGAAATACGAAAAGGTCGCGGCAAAGGCGCTTTCGCTTGCCGACAAAATCACGCTGCGCGAGCCGCAGTCGATCGAATACGCGGTCTCGCTCTGCATTCCGCGCGAGCGTCTTGCGCTCTCCGCCGACCCTGCGCTGATTCTTTCCCCCGCGCCCGAAGCGCGGATTGACTATGTTCTGCAAAGCATTCCGCGCGAGCCGCACTTCGCGGTTTCGCTGCGCAGCTTTTCGACCCTGCGCAGCGAGGAGGTCGACGGCGCGGACGAGGAATCCTTTGCCAAGCTGTTCGCCGCCGAGATTGACAAAATCGCCGTGCGCACCGGCGCAAAGCCGCTCTATATCCTGATGCAGTCGAGCCGCGACCGCGCCCTCTCCGAAAAGGTGAACGCGCTCGCGCGGACAAAGGGCGCGATTCTCGAGGGGCTGACCGCAAGCGAGATTATGGGCGTGCTGATGCGCTGTGATTTTGTGATTTCGATGCGCCTGCATCTGCTGATTTACGCCGCCGCAGTCGGCAAGCCGCTGCTCGGCGTGTCCTACGACCCGAAAATCGACGCGATGCTCGAATATATGGGTTACGAGAAGCCGCTCCGCGTCGCCGAACTGCAAAGCGGCGCGCTCGCCGACAAGGCGGCGGCGCTCACCGAAAGCGGCGTCGACCGCGATAAAATCGAAGCCATGAAAGCCCTCGTCCTCGCCGACGCCGAAGCGGCGGTGAAGATGGTCGAGGAGAATTGAAAGGAAGAACGGGACTTTCTTTCTTAACGAATCAATATGTATGTCTCAATTCGGCTGTAATTCAAAGAGAGGGTAAATGTATATGAAAAAGTCCGATTTCATTGCCGCCTCAATCGAAAGCGCGCACATTTACTATGCATATCTCGAGCAGAACGACAAAGGAAAAATTGAATGCCCTGTGCGATCGATAAAACTGCATGAGAAAAAAGACGGACTTGCGCTCTATAAACTCGAATTTCCGAAAGACAAGCGGATTCCGCCGAATACAGACGGTATGGAATTTGTAATCAAAGGGATGCGTTATACACAAAAGGAGCTGCGCATTGCTCTGGTCGTCGACGGCGTCGCTCTTTTGGTGCAACCGGTAGCGGAAAATCTGCAAAGCATCTTCGGTGAACTCAAAGCGGAAGATATTCTCCTGATTTCGGATTTGAAATTTCTCGTTAAAAACGTGGAGAATTGGTACAAGGAGTACGGAAATCGTATCAGCATACCGCAATGTGTAAAATTTCCGCCATATAAAAAGCATGAGAATACAAGAGAAACGCCGACCGATGAACAGTGCCGCGCACTCGATATGATGTTCACCCGCCCAATCTCCTATGTTTGGGGCGCGCCGGGTACCGGCAAAACAAGATGCGTTCTTGCGCACGCCCTGCTGCATTGCATACGGGAAAGTCATGTTGACGGAAAGATTGTTGTTACTGCACCGACAAATAACGCCGTCGATCAGACACTGCTCGGCGTGCTGTCGGTTTTCGCCGAATGCGGCGAATCCGAATTAAATATTTTTCGTCTCGGAACGCCAACCGCCGCGCTGTATCGCGAATACCCGCAAATCTGCGAGTACGGCGGAACTGCCGAAAAAATCAGTGCCCTAAAGGCAGAAGCTTATGAAATCGAGAAGGCTTTGGAGCAACGAGCTGCGGAATCTGCGGTTCGGGAGCGTATTTTACGGCAGCATCAAGTATTCAATGAATTTGAATCGGCTTTACTGCACTATTGCGAATCGTTGCATATCAAAGAATTGCTCGCCGCGAAGGAGCGGGAACAGGCGGAGCTGGAAAAAAGACGCAAGCATC
>SFNW01000037.1 GCA_004554105.1 Clostridiales bacterium
GGCTGATAAGCCTTCCCCCCGGGGAAGGTGGCGCCGTAGGCGACGAATGAGGGGTAGGACGCGGACGCGTCCGTCAGTGCAGTTTGATTTTGGCTGCAACGACGCCGTTTTCCAAACGGCTACCCCTCATCAGTCAACTTCGTTGACAGCTTCCCCCAAGGGGGAAGCCTTAATTTTGTGATAGGGTGTAATTCTATGAAAACCCGAAGAGAAGTCATTGCCGCCTGCATGGCGTTTGAAAATGTCTACGAGGACTATCCGTTCGACGAAAACTGGACGGTCATGCGGCACAGTGTCGGTAATAAGGCGTTTGCCTTGATTTACGAGCGCGAGGGAAAGATTTGGGTCAACGTCAAGCAGACGCCCGAGGATTGCTTCATTCTGCGCGAGCTTTATCCGTCGGTTTTGCCCGCGTATCACATGAACAAGCGGCATTGGGTCAGCATCGTCCTCGACGGCAGCATGAAAAAGCGCGAGATTGTTCCGCTTCTCAAAAACAGCTATGACCTGACCGCCCCGCGGCTTCGCCGCGCAAAAAATCCGTAAAAGCCCTTGCTTTTCGGAAAAGACTGTGTTACAATCGAGATGTTAAAGGCATAGATGAAGTTTGCCTTTTCCGAAAAAACGCACGCAGAGAGAGCCGCCGCGGCTGAAAGCGGCTTTGCGTTTGGAAAAGTGCGTTTCGCTTCGGAGCCTGCGGGGTGAATCTTCGGTAGCCTCGCACGGGCGCTCCCGTTACAGAGCGGTAAAGTGTCGGCTTTACGAAAAGTCGGAATGCGGGTGGTACCGCGGACGTTTGCGTCCGTCCCGGAGGTTTTCTCCGAGACGGTTTTTTATTTGCAAAATCAAAGTTATTATATAAAAAAGGAGGCGTTTCCGTTTTGAAAGAAATGCTGGAAAAAATCAAAGCCGAGGCGGCGGCAAAGCTGAGTGAGGCAAATGCCGACCTCGAAGCACTGCGCGTGCAGTACCTCGGCAAGAAAGGCGAGCTGACAAGCGTGCTTCGCGGCATGGGACAGCTCAGCGCCGAGGAGCGACCGAAAATCGGTCAGATGGCAAACGAGGTGCGCGCGTACATCGAGCAGCTCATCGAGGAGAAGTCCGCCGCAAACCGCGCGGCGGCGCTCGAAAAGCAGCTCGCGGCGGAGACCGTGGACGTCACGCTGCCCACCGAGCCTGCCACGGTCGGCAGCCGTCACCCGCTCTCGCTTGTACAGACCGAGCTTGAGGACATCTTCATCGGTCTCGGCTTTGAGATTGTCGAGGGACCCGAGGTTGAGTACGACTACTACAACTTCCAGGCGCTCAACATTCCCGAAAACCACCCTGCAAGAGACACGCAGGACACCTTCTACATCACCGACAACATTCTTCTGCGTTCGCAGACCTCGCCGGTGCAGGTGCGCACGATGGAGAAGAAGAAGCCGCCGATTCGCATCATTTCGCCCGGGCGCGTTTACCGCTCGGACGCGGTCGACGCAACGCACTCGCCGCTCTTCCACCAGCTTGAGGGTCTGGTCGTCGACAAGGGCATCACGATGGGCGACCTCAAGGGAACGCTGGAGCTGTTCGCCAAAAAGATGTTCGGCGAGGACACGCGCATTCGCTTCCGTCCGCACCATTTCCCGTTCACCGAGCCGTCCGCCGAGGTCGACGTTTCCTGCTTCGTCTGCGGCGGTAAGGGCTGCAGTCTGTGCAAGGGCGAGGGCTGGATTGAGATTCTCGGCGCGGGCATGGTTCACCCCAACGTCCTGCGCGGCTGTGGCATCGACCCCGATGTCTACAGCGGCTTTGCCTTCGGTCTCGGCATCGAGCGCATCGTCATGCGCAAGTACAACATCGACGATATGCGCCTGCTCTACGAGAACGACGTCCGCTTCTTGAAGCAGTTTGACTGAGAGGGAGGGAACACAAGATGAATCTTTCAAGAAACTGGCTGACCGACTTCGTCGACGTCAGCGATATTTCGGATAAAGCCTTCTGCGACCGCATGACCGACACCGGCTCGAAGGTCGAGGGCTACACCGTGCTCGGCGCCGACATCGAAAACGTCGTCGTCGGACGGATTCTGACCATTAAAAAGCACGAAAACTCCGACCATCTGCAAATCTGCTCGGTCGACGTCGGCGCGGGCGAGCCTGTGCAGATTGTGACCGGCGCGCAGAATATTTTCGAGGGCGCGGTCATTCCGGTCGCCAAGGCAAATTCGACCCTGCCCGGCGGCGTACACATCAAGCCCGGCAAGCTCCGCGGCGTGGAGTCGAACGGTATGCTCTGCTCCATCGGCGAGCTGGGGCTGACCACGCACGATATGCCCGAGGCGGTCGAGGACGGTATCTGCATTCTCGGCGAGTCCTTCGCCGACAAAATCGGCAAAGACATTCGCGAGGCACTGCTGCTCTCCGACACGGTCGTCGAGTTTGAAATCACGCCCAACCGCCCCGACTGCCTGTCGGTCATCGGACTTGCCCGCGAGGCGTCCGCGTCCTTCGGCAGAGAGGCGCACATTCCGACCCCGACGGTCAGAGAAGCGGGCGACGACGTCAACAACTATATCAAGGTGAAAATCGACGCGCCCGACCTCTGCCCGCGCTACAGCGCCCGCGTCGTCAAGAATGTCAAAATCGAGCCTTCGCCGCTTTGGCTGCGTATGCGCCTGCGCGCGGCGGGCGTCCGTCCGATCAACAACATCGTCGACATCACCAACTATGTCATGCTTGAATACGGGCAGCCGATGCACGCCTTTGACTATGCCTGCATCGACGGCAGCGCGATTACCGTGCGCAAGGCAAAGGCGGGCGAGAACTTCAAGTCGCTCGACGACAAGGACCATGTCCTCGACGAAAATATGCTCGTCATTTCCGACGACAATAAGGCGGTCGCGCTTGCCGGCGTCATGGGCGGCGCAAACTCCGAAATCACCGATTCCACAAAGCTTGTCGTGTTCGAGTCCGCCTGCTTCAACGGGCCTTCGATTCGCATCACCTCGCGCAAGCTCGGTATGCGCACCGAGTCGTCCGGCAGATTTGAAAAGGGACTTGACCGCGAGAACACCATGGCTGCGCTCGAACGCGCCTGCGAGCTTGTCAACCTGCTCGGCGCGGGCGAGGTCGTCAGCGGCGTTGTCGACGTCTACCCCGGCAAGAAGGAGCGCACCGTCGTGCGCCTCGAGCCCGAGCGCATCAACCGCTTCCTCGGCATCGACGTGTCCGCCGATTATATGCGCGGCGTGCTGAAGAGCCTGTTCTTCACGGTCGAGGGCGACAAAATCACCGTCCCGTCCTTCCGCGAGGACGTCGAGTGCATGAACGACATCGCCGAGGAGGTCGTCCGCATCTACGGCTACAACAAGATTGAGTCGACCGGCATTTCGGGCAACATGACGCAGGGGCAGAGAAGCCCGCAGCAGAGCTTTGAATGCGGTCTGCACCGCCTGCTCTGCGGTTTGGGGCTTGACGAAATCAATACCTTCTCGTTCATCTCCCCGAAGTATTACGATAAAATCGCTCTGCCTGCCGACAGCGAAAAGCGGAAGTCTATCGTCATTCGCAACCCGCTCGGCGAGGACACCAGCGTCATGCGCACCACGGCACTGCCCTCGATTTTGGAGGTGCTCGCCCGCAACGCCAACTTCTCGAATGAGAAGGTCGGCGTCTATGAGCTGGCAACGACCTACACGCCCACGGGCGACACGACGCTGCCCGACGAGCGCAAGGTGCTGACTGTCGGCTTCTACGGCAGGGGCGACTTCTTCACGATGAAGCAGATTTGCGAGACGGTCGCGCGGTATGCGCGGATTCGCACCGACTATGTCCGTCAGAGCGAGAATCCGTCCTATCACCCCGGCAGATGCGCCGAGCTGTACACGCATGACGGCGTCCGCCTCGGCATTCTCGGACAGATTCACCCCGCCGTCGCGGCAAACTACGGCATGACGACGCCGGTTTACGTTGCCGAAATCGATCTGCCCACGCTGTTTGCAAACCGCGGCGCAGAGCCGCAGTATAAGCCGCTGCCGAAGTTCCCCGCGACGACGCGCGATTTCTCGTTCGTCTGCGCCGAGGCGCTTGAGGTCGGCGCGATTGAAAAGGTCATGTACCGCAGCGGCGTCAAGCTGCTCGAGGACGTCAAGTTGATTGACATTTACCGCGGCGTCCAGGTCGGCGAGGGCAAGAAGAGCGTTACCTTCCGCATTGTTCTGCGCAGCGCAGACCACACGCTGACCGTCGAGGAAGCGGACAAGGCGGCGAAGAAGATTCTCGCCGGCATGGAGCGCGAACTCGGCATTACGATTCGCCAGTGATGAATTAACCCGTAGGGGCGGATTCCATATCCGCCCGCAAAAAGAAAACCGCCTTCGGGCGGTTTTCTTTCGGTCTGTCGAAAAAGACGTTGAAAAAGTTTGAGGAAAACCGAACTTTTTGCCTTCCCCCTTGGGGGAGAACGCAAAGCGTTCTCCCCGAGTTTCACTTTACAGTTTGCAATTTTTTTGCCGTAGAGTGAAACTCTATCGCGCTTTTTAAGCGCGATGGCAGGTACCGCCGTAGGCGGGGAATGAGGGGTAGGACACGCAAGTGTCCGTATGCGTAGTCCAAAATGATACCCTTGACGCCGTTCCGCGAATGGCTACCCCTCATCCGTCAACTTCGTTGCCACCTTCCCCCAAGGGGGAAGGCTTTTTTCGACAGCTTCAAATGAACCGCCTTCGGGCGGTTTTCTTCTTTTTTTCGATTTTACACGGATTTTACAAACGCCGTCTTTTTCATTTTACATTCGGGGCGTATCCTTAAAGCGTAACAACGAAAAGGAGTATAAAACAATGAAAAAGATTATCAGCATTGCACTTGCGGCGCTTCTTGCGCTGACTGTACTTGTCTCCTGCGGCAAGACCGAAGGCAGCAGCGTTTCGACCGACGGCTCGACCTCGATGGAAAAGGTCATCGGCGCACTCGGCGAAAAGTTTCAGGCAGATAACAAAGGCGTAACCTTCACCTACAACCCCACCGGCTCGGGCTCGGGCATTACGGCAGTTGCCGAGGGCAGATGCGACATCGGACTTTCAAGCCGTGCGCTGAAGGATTCCGAAAAGGCACAGGGACTGACCGAGACGATTCTCGCCCTTGACGGTATCGCCATCGTCGTCAACCCCGCGAATGCGGTTGAAGACCTCACGCTTGATGAAATCGCAAAGATTTGCACCGGTGAAATCACCAACTGGAAGGATGTCGGCGGCGCAGACGGCGAAATCGTCCTCATCGGCAGAGAAGCGGGCAGCGGCACGCGCGACGGCTTCGAGTCGATTACGGGTACGAAGGACACCTGCAAATACCGCCAGGAGCTGACCAGCACGGGTGACGTCATCACCACGGTTGCGGGCAACGCAAACGCCATCGGCTATGCGTCTCTCGCCTCGGTCAAGGACAGCGTCAAGGCGCTGCGCGTCGGCGGCGTTACGCCGACCGAAGACACGGTCAAGGATGGCTCCTACGTCGTACAGCGCCCGTTCGTCCTCGTCACCAAGTCGGACAAGAAGCTTTCCGACACCGCGCAGAAATTCTTTGACTACGTCACCTCTTCCGCCGCAGCCGATGTCATCGCAAAGGCGGGCGCGGTTGCAATCCACTGAGACATTCCCAAAACTTCTTCATCGTTTTTCCCCCGAGGGCGGCGGACTTACCCGAAAAGGGGGTTCGCCGTTTCCCCATGAAACGGAGTATCAAATATGCGTGAAAGAAAACGAAACAAAAAGCGGCTCTTTGAGGATGCCGTCCACGGCGTCTTTCTTCTGCTCGGGCTGGTCACGGTCGGCTGCGTGCTGTTGATTACGGTTTACCTCGTCATATCGGGCATTCCGGCGATTCGCGAAATCGGACTTGTCGACTTTCTGTTCGGCAAGGCGTGGGCGTCTACCGCCGCCGAGCCTGCCTACGGCATTCTCCCGTTCATTCTCACCAGCATTTACGGCACGGCGGGTGCGATTGTCCTCGGTGTCCCGATCGGTTTTCTGACCGCAGTCTGGCTTGCCAAGGTGGCAAAGCCCGCAGTGCGGTCGGTCATTGAGTCGGCGGTCAGTCTGCTTGCCGGTATTCCCTCGGTCGTCTACGGTCTCGTCGGTATGCTGATCCTCGTTCCGGGCATTCGTAAGCTGTTCAATGTCCCCGACGGCGCAAGCCTGCTCGCGGCGATTATCGTCCTCGCCATTATGATTTTGCCCTCGATTGTCAAGGTCTCGCTGACCGCGCTCGAAGCCGTGCCGAAGGAGTATGAGGACGCTTCGCTCGCGCTCGGCGCGACGCCGACCGAGACCTATTTCCGCGTGTCTGTTCCCGCCGCAAAGAGCGGCATCGCCGCGGCGGTGGTGCTCGGCGTCGGGCGGGCAATCGGCGAAGCGATGGCGGTCATGATGGTTGCGGGCAATGTGCCGAATCTGCCGGATTCTCTCTTCCAGAGCGTCTGCTTTCTCACGACTGCGGTCGCAAAGGAAATGTCCTATTCGTCGGGATTGCAGCGGCAGGCGCTGTTCTCGATTGCGCTCGTGCTGTTCCTCTTCATCATGCTGATCAACGCGGCGCTCAACTTCTTTTTGAAGCGCGATAAGGAGAAATAAGATGAAAAATAAAACCCTTTCTCCGAAGCGGAAGGCCTATGTGTTCGTCATGAACGCGCTGATGGGGCTGTCGGTGCTTCTGACCGCAGCACTCGTCCTCTTTCTGATTGTCTACGTCCTCTTTCGCGGTCTGCCAAACATCTCATGGGAGCTGCTTTCGACCAAGCCGAGCTACCTTGTCGAGCGCATCGGCATTCTCCCCGATATTTTAAGCACACTTTACATCGTTATCGCAACGCTTGTCGTCGTCCTGCCGCTCGGCGTCGGCGCGGCAATCTATTTGACCGAATACGCGGGCAACAAAAAGGTCGTCGGCATGATTGAATACGCGGCGGAAACCCTGTCGGGCATTCCCTCGATTATCTACGGTCTTGTCGGTATGCTGTTCTTCTGCCAGTTTCTGAATATGCAGACCTCGATTCTCGCAGGCGCGCTGACACTGGTCATCATGAACCTGCCTACCGTCATGCGCACCACGCAGGAGAGCCTCAAGACCGTGCCGCAGTCCTACCGCGAGGGCGCGTTCGGGCTGGGCGCGGGCAAGTGGCGCATGATTCGCACGGTCGTTTTGCCTGGCTGTGTCGACGGTATCATCACCGGCTGTATTCTCTCGGTCGGTCGAATTCTCGGCGAGAGTGCGGCACTGCTCTTTACGGCGGGCTTTGCGCACGAGCTGTACGGCTTTTTCGACGGACTGACCAATGCGGGTGCGACGCTGACCGTCGCCCTCTATGTCTATGCCAAGGAACAGGGCGAATTTGAGGTCGCGTTTGCCATCGCGGCAATCCTCATGATTCTGACCGTGCTGATCAACCTCGCCGCCGCGCTGGTCGGCAAATACTTCAAGAAACGGAGAAGCCTATGAGCATTATTTCGGTAAAGGATATGTGTCTGTGGTACGGCGCATCGCAGGCACTCAAAGATATTGATATTGAAATCGAGCCGAACAGCATTACCGCGCTGATCGGTCCGTCGGGCTGCGGCAAGTCGACCTTTTTGAAGTCGCTCAACCGCATGAACGACCTGATTCCGGGCGTGAAAATCACCGGCAGCCTGACCTACAACGGCATGGACATCTACGCACCCTCGACCGATGTGTGCGAGCTGCGCCGCGAAATCGGCATGGTGTTTCAGAAGCCGAATCCCTTCCCGATGAGCATTTACGACAATGTCGCCTACGGACCGCGCACGCACGGCATCACCGGCAAGGCAAAGCTTGACGACATCGTCGAGCGTTCGCTGCGTGGCGCGGCGATTTGGGACGAGGTCAAGGACAGGCTGAAAAAGTCGGCGCTCGGACTCTCGGGCGGACAGCAGCAGCGTCTCTGCATCGCGCGCGCACTCGCCGTCGAGCCGAATGTGCTGTTGATGGACGAGCCGACGAGTGCGCTCGACCCGATTTCAACTTCCAAGATCGAAGAACTTGCAATCGAACTGAAAAACAAGTATACTATAATTATCGTCACGCACAACATGCAGCAGGCGGTGCGCATTTCGGACAACACGGCGTTCTTCTTGCTCGGCGAACTGGTCGAGTACGGCAGCACCGAGCGCATGTTTGAGCAGCCGCACGACAAGCGCACCGAGGACTACATCACGGGGAGGTTCGGATAATGCGAAGCAGATTCGACGAACAGCTTGCGCAGCTCAAACGCGAGCTGACGCAGATGGGTGCTTTGTGCGAGGAGGTCATTGCCCTCGCGGCAAAGTCGGTCACGACCGGAGATTTGTCGATTGCCGAAAAGGTCGCGCCGCTTGACGGCGAGATTGACAGCATGGAACACGACATCGAGGCGATGTGCTTAAGGCTCCTGCTTCAGCAGCAGCCCGTGGCGCGTGACCTGCGGCAGATTTCCGCCGCGCTGAAGATGATTACCGACATGGAGCGCATCGGCGACCAGGCGTCCGACATCGCCGAAATCGTGCGCTTCCTCGGCGGCAGAAGCACCGCCGACTGCGAAGACATCGGCAGAATGGCACAGGCGACGATTAAAATGGTCACCGAGAGCGTCGACGCCTTTGTCAAAAGTGACCTTGCCGTCGCCGAAGCGGCGATGAAGCATGACGACGCGGTCGACGAGGACTTTCTCAAGGTAAAATCCTCGCTGATCCGCATGATTGCCGAAAAGCCGGAGGACGGCGAGTATGCGCTCGACCTTTTGATGATTGCGAAGTATTTCGAGCGCATCGGCGACCACGCGGTCAACATTGCCGAGTGGGTCGTTTTCTCGGTCACGGGCGAGCATAAGGGCGAGGATTGACAGGCACGGAGGAGACAACATGACGAAAATCTGGTGCGTCGAGGACGACGCGGGTATTCGCGACATTGAAATTTATACGTTGCAGTCCACCGGCTTCGAGGCGCGGGGATTTGCGGACGGAGAAGCGTTTTTCGAGGCACTGAAGGTCGAAAAGCCTGCGCTTGTCCTGCTCGACGTCATGCTGCCCGGCGAGGACGGCGTGGAGATTTTGAAACGGCTGAAAACCGGCGCGGCGACGGCATCGCTGCCGGTCATTATGGCGACCGCCAAGGGCATGGAGTACGACAAGATTCAGAGCCTTGACCTCGGCGCGGACGACTATCTCGTCAAGCCGTTCGGCATGATGGAAATGGTCTCGCGCGTGCGCGCGGTGCTGCGCCGCTGCTGCCCGAGCGAGGAGACGCCCGTGCTGCAGCTCGGCGGGCTTGCGGTAAATACCGAGACGCGCAGCGTCACGGCGGACGGCGCGCCGATTGCGTTGACCTATAAGGAATTTGAGCTGCTGACGCTCTTTTTGTCGCACCCCGGGACGGTATTCACGCGCGACCGCCTGTTTGCCGAGGTCTGGGGCGAGGACTATGTCGGCGAAACGCGGACGGTTGATATGCACATCCGCACGCTACGGCAGAAGCTCGGCGCTTACGGTGAGAAAATCGAGACCGTGCGCGGCGTCGGGTACAGGATGCAATCCGAAAACAAATAGTTTTTGAAAACGGATAGACGATTTTGCTGAAACGCAAGATGTGACAGATGTGACAAATAATAGGCTCCCTCCTTGAGGGAGCTGGCACGCGAAGCGTGACTGAAGGAGTTTTCTTCTCGGTAGGAGACTCCTTCCGTCGCCGATGGCGACACCTCCCTCAAAGAGGGAGGCAGGGCGCTCCTTGCACTTTAGCAAAATTCGAATACGCTCGGAAAGGGACGAAAACAATGACAAAACGAATTTTTCGGTCGGTGCTGCTTGCGGCGGCGGCTGTGCTGCTCGCCTGCATCGTCCTGATTATGGGTGCGCTCTACGACTATTTCGGCGCGGTGCAGAAAAAGCAGCTCCGTGAGGAACTTGCGCTTGCGGCGAGCGCGGTGGAGCAGGGCGGCGTCGGCTATCTTGAGACACTCGGCGGCGAGACCTGCCGCTTGACCTATGTTTCGGCGGACGGCACGGTGCTGTTCGATACGAATGCGAGCGCCGACACGCTCGAAAATCATGCCGCGCGCGAGGAAATCCGCGAGGCGCTTAACAGCGGCTACGGCGAGAGCGCGCGCTATTCCGCGACGCTGCTCGAACGTACGGTTTACTGTGCGAAGCGGCTTTCCGACGGCACGGTGCTTCGCGCGTCGGTCAGCCGCGCAACCGTTCCGTCTCTGGTGGTCGGTATGCTGCAGCCGATTCTGCTCGTGCTGCTTGCGGCGTTGATTCTCTCGGCGTTTCTCGCGCGGCGGCTGTCGAAAAGAATCGTTGAGCCGCTGAATGCGCTTGATTTGGAACACCCGCTCGAAAATAACGTCTACGACGAGCTTTCGCCCATGCTGACGCACATCGAAATGCAGCGTCGGCGCATTGACGGGCAGGTTGCCGAGCTGAAAAAGAAGCAGGACGAGTTCTCCGCGGTCGTGCGCAACATGAACGAGGGGCTTGTGCTGCTGAATCGCGCGGGCGAAATCCTCAGCATCAATGCGGCGGCGGCAGCTTTCCTGTCGACCGACGAGGGCTGCGTCGGTGAGGACTTCCTCGCGGTCGACCGCACGCATGAAATCGACCGCGCAATCCGCGCGGCGACGGAAGAGGGACACAGCGAAATCCGCATTGACCGCGGCGGCAGAGCCTATCAGCTCGGCGTCAGCCGCATCGACGCGAACGGCGGCGAAGCGGGCGTTGCGCTGCTGATTTTCGACGTGACCGACAAGGTGTTCGCCGAGCGCAACCGCAGGGAGTTCACCGCCAATGTTTCGCATGAACTGAAAACGCCGCTCCAGTCGATTATGGGCAGTGCGGAGCTGCTTGAAAATCGACTCGTCAAAGCGGAGGACGTACCGCGCTTCGTCGGGCAGATTCGCTCCGAGGCGGCACGCTTGGTCTCGCTGATTGAGGACATTATCCGCCTGTCGCAGCTCGACGAGCAGACCGAATTGCCGACCGAGAGCGTCGACCTCTACGCACTGGCAAAGGAAGAAATCGCGCCGCTTGCACGGCAGGCGGAGGAAAAGCGCGTCACGCTTTCGCTGACCGGCGCACCGGTCACGGTCTCGGGCGTGCGCCGTCTGCTCTCCGAGATTTTGGTCAATCTCTGCGGCAATGCAATCAAGTATAACGTCGAGGGCGGCAGCGTGACGGTCACGGTGCGCGACGGCGGCGAGAACGCGATTCTCACGGTCGCCGATACCGGCATCGGCATTCCCGAAGAGGCGCAGCCGCGCGTCTTTGAGCGGTTCTACCGCGTGGACAAGAGCCGTTCCAAGGAGACCGGCGGCACGGGACTGGGGCTTTCGATCGTCAAGCACGCCGTGCAGGCGATGGGCGGCGAAATTCGCCTGGAAAGCACCCCCGGCAACGGCTCGACCTTTACGGTCATTCTGCCGAAGATGAAGAAATGAGAAAAGGCGTTTCCGATTTCGGAAACGCCTTTTCAGCAGGTAAAAAAGCCTTCCCCCTCGGGGGAAGGTACCGTGCGTTCGCAAAGCGACCGCATGAGTTTCTATAGCAGTGTGATGCTTTTTCACTGTTAGAGAAACTCTCGCGCCCTTTCGGGCGCGCCGTAGGCGGGGAATGAGGGGGAGGACACGCAAGTGTCCGTATGCGTAGTCCAAAATGACTGCCAAGACGCCATTCTGCGAATGGCTACCCCTCATCCGGTGCTACGCACCACCTTCCCCCAAGGGGGAAGGCAAAAAAGTTCACATTGCCTGCGGTTTCCTACCCCTTAAACGCCACAAAGACGTCGGCGCGCTTTGCGGAGGCGGGGGCGGCGTCGAAATGCGCCTGCGCCTTGGCGGTCAGCGGCAGACGGAGAGGGGACGACCTGTGCGCGGGGGAGGGGAGCAGCCCGTTTGCGATGCAGTAACCTACAGCGGCTTCCTCCTTCTGCTTTCGCGTCAGCACGCCTTTCGGCATCGGCGCGAGCAGCAGCGCAAATTCCAGTTCGGTCATCGGTCGGTCGAGCTTCAGCGTGTTGTCGCTGTAGGCGACCGGCTTTTCCTTTGCCAGCGCGGCGAGTTTGGCATACAGCGGGTGTGTCGGCGCAAGGTCGGCAAACATCGAATGCCGCGTCAGCTCCTCGACGCTGACGACGCGGTAGCCGTATTCCCGAAGCAGCGCAAGCTGCTTCGGCAGGGCGAACGCGACCGGCGTGCGGCGCAGCATATTGCAGCCGTCCTTTTGAAAGATGATTTGCCCGCAGAAGAAATTCGGGTCGGCTTCGAGCGCGCGGCGCATCGGCTCGACCATTGCCTCGACCTCGGCGTCAAGGCTTTCGTCGGGCAGCCAGCCCGCACCGTCAAAACTCGCCGCCATGTAGTCGTAGCCGAGCGCGTCGTAAACATCGTAGGAGGTATAGCCGCCCGCGATGCGGTCGACATAGTGCGGCGGGCGTGACATGGTCATTGTGTAGCCGTATTCGCTTTTCATCAGGTTGTCAAGGCGCGAAAGGTCGCTCGTGACGGCGTCGGCGTCCTGCAGCGTGACGCGCTTGCCGTAGACCCACGCCTTTTTGCCGAAGATGATGTGGCGGTAGCCGTGGTTGGTAATTTGATGCCCCTCGTCTATCATACGGCGAATCAGCCGCGCTTCGTGCAGAGCGCCGCCGTGCGCGTCCTCACCGTAGGCGGGATAGTGGTCGTATTTCACGCCGCCCCACGCGGGCGTTCCCGCTTCTCCGCATTCGTCGGGGTAGTTTTCGCCCGTGTCGCCGACCACGTCAAATGTGCCGTGCGCGCCGTATTCCTTTAAGGTATCGAGCAGCACGTCGGTCAGCGTCCTGCCGCCGAAGGCGTCCGGCTCGCAGGGCAGTCCAAAGGGACCGTCGTCAAAGGTCATGGCGCAGATGCGCTCGGCCGTGCAGACCCGCTCGATGCGGCGGGTTTTGGAGACAAAGGACTTCGGCTTTGCAAGCCGTCCGAGACGGCGCTTGACCTTTTTTGCAAGTGCGATTAACTGCGTCATCGTTTGAATAAATCCTTTACCGTAAAAATACAGAGCAGCGCGGCGGATTTGAGATACCGTTTCAGTCCCGCACGCTGCTTTTTCGCTTTGGTGAGCTGGGAGAGGGCAATGTGGCGGCGCGGACTGCTTTGCCCGACGACCCGCCCGCCGCCGCTTTGGACGGCGGCTTTGATTGCCTCGGTTTCACAGGGGCAGTCAAGCTCGATATAGGCGTTTCCGACCTCGGCTTTCCGATGCGCGTCGCTGCCTGCCGTCACACAGGCAAGCCTATGCCGCGCGGCAAAATCCGCCGCGGCTCGATTTGCGCCGTCATGTTTGTAATCGGCGCGGCTGTTAAAGATTTCGATGCCGTCGAGCAGGGGGAGCAGGGCGCAAAGCTCGTCTTCGCGCGCGGCAAAGTCTTTTGCCTGCTCAAACGGGTGGGCAAGCACGCACAGCCCGCCCGCCGCGTGAATTTCTTCGGCTGCGGCGGCAAAGTCGATGCGCTCGTTTTCGTGCGCCGCGACAGGGCGCGAAAGAAACAGACCGAGCAGATGCCCGTGATTTGTGCTGTATTCGACCGCAGGGATAAACAGCACGCCGTCTGTCGTGCAAGTCTCAAAATCCGCGCTTTCGGGGCTGACATCGTGGTCGCAGACGGCGACGGCGTCAAGTCCCCGCGCTTTGGCGCACGCGGCGATCTCCTCGCGGCTCATGCTGCCGTCAAAGGAGCGTGCCGAATGAAGATGCAGATCGGCTCTCATGCTTTCCCCCGCTTTCCGAGTGTATTTTTCACATACCGCCAAAAGGGCTTCGGGTCGTCGCGGGCATAAAGTGCCTCGCGCACGCGGGGCGACAGCAAATCGCGCACGCCGCCGAAGAATGCGGCGATTTTGCCGTGGCGGAGCAGCGACAGGCAGGCGGCGGCGTCATTGAGCAGGAAAAACATCTTTCTTCCGCGCACATAACTCGTATCGGGGGCGGCAAAACTTTCGCCGGCGGCGGCACGCGCCCAAACCGCGGCAAAACTGCTTTCCGCCGCGCCCGTCAGCGGAAAACTGCCCCAAACGCGCGGGTTGATTTCGAGCAGCTTGTAGCCGTTTTGCGCATCGCCGCGAAATTCGACCATCGCCACGCCGACAAAGCCGAGGGCGCGGAGCAGCTTTGTCGCGTGTTCGACGAGTTTTTCGTCGTAAAAACTCTCGCAACAGGTCGACGGGCCGCCGTTTATCGGAAATTCGCGCACGCGGCGGTGGCAGAGCAGTGCGGCGGGATTTCCGTCTTTGTCGGTGACGACGCAGACGCCCACGCCGCTCCCCGCGACATATTCCTGTACGACCGGCGTCTCGTCGTAGCGCCGCATGGCGGCGTAGACGCGTTCAAATTCTGCGGCGCTGTCGGCGCGGGCGTAGCGCTTTGCGGCTTTCAGCCCGAGTTTTTCGCCGCAGCGCGGCTTGACGATGACGGGGAACGCATCGGGCGCACCCGCGTAGGTGTTCGGTGTCGGCACGCCGATTTCTTCGGCGACGCGCTGGACGGTCGCCTTGTCGTTGGCGGCGTCAAGCGCACTTTCGCTCGGGACGAGGGTTTTGCAAAAACTATCGAAGCGCGCGCGGTTTTTCGCAATCGCCGCAATGCTTTTTGCGCCGACGGGGAGAAGAACAGGCACTTCGGGACAGCCGCGGCAGATTCCCTCGAGCGCGTCAAGATAGGCATCGCTGCCGGTCGGCGCGTCGATCGCGTGACAGGACGACGCATAGCGCGAGACAAAGGCGGGCGGCGTCACTGCCGTGTCGTTTCCCTTGCAGAGGACGAGCGTATGTCCCGCTCTGCCGAGCGCCTGCACAAGGCTTGCCGCCGTGCGGTATTCGCAGTCGGTGACGACGATGACCATTTTGCTCCTCCTCTCAAACTCTGATATAAGGATATGTTATCATAATTTCCCGTCCTTGTCAATTTAATCGGAAAAGCAAACAAAAAAGCCGCCGACGCGGCTTTGAGATTGAGAGAGCATTCGGCAGAATCAAAACGCACTCGTACACCCGTAGGGGCGGATTCCATATCCGTCCGCCCGCCATGCGCGAAAACCCGACGCTTTCGGCATTCAGGTCGGGTCGACGCTGCTGCCGAACAGCTTGGCGTATTCGGTCGGGGTGTAGCCGGTGG
>SFNW01000038.1 GCA_004554105.1 Clostridiales bacterium
GTGCAAAAAAGTCAACCAATTTGTACTTTTGTGTTACTTTTTTGTACACTTATGGTTGGATTTGTGCAAATCGGTTAAAATTTTGTTTGGACTTCCGAAAATTTAACTTTATTTCCGATTTTTTCACTTCAGAAAATCAAAATTTTATAAATGCAAACCTAAACATTTGATATTTGTATTTTGACCGAGGCGGCATTGTGCACAATAATTTCGCGTGCAATTTGTGCAAAAAGTGCGTTTTTTTCCTGAAGCGACGCCGAATTATTCAAAACTAAACTTCATGCCTTCGGCCGACAGATTTTTTACACCGACACAGGCAATCAAAGCCTCCGTCCGCCATTCTGTCTTTCTTTCTGCCGCGCAACAAAAAAACCGTGCAACACTGCACGGTTTTTTCGGATTGTCTGTATAAAATCAGCCGAGCGTCGCTTCGATTTTGTCCGCAGCGGCGGTGAGATAGTCGTTCTCCATCAGCTCGAGCGCGCCCTTGTCGCAGAGTGCGGCGAGACGGGAATCGAGCGGAATCCGCGCAAGCACGTCAAAGCCGAAATCCTTGGCGACGGCGTCGGTCTTACCCGCGCCGAACACGTCGATATGCTTGCCGCAATCGGGGCAAAGAACATAGCTCATATTCTCGACAAGCCCCAGCACGCGAATATTCATCAGCGAAGCCATATTTGCCGCCTTGCTGACAATCATCGAGACCAGCTCCTGCGGCGAGGTGACAATGACGATGCCGTCGAGCGGCAGGCTCTGGAACACGGTCAGCGGCACATCGCCCGTTCCGGGAGGCATATCGACAAACATATAGTCGACGTCATTCCAGACAACGTCGGTCCAGAACTGCTTGACCGTTCCGGCAATGACCGGTCCGCGCCAAACGACCGGCGCGGTCTCGTCGTCGAGCAGGAGGTTGATGGACATGACCTCAATGCCGGTCGTGGTATTGACGGGATAAATGCCGTCCTCGCTCCCCTCCGCCTTGCCGTGCAGTCCGAAAACCTTCGGAATCGAAGGCCCCGTGATGTCGGCGTCTAAAATCGCGGTCTTATAGCCGCGGCGGCTCATTTCGACCGCCAGCATCGAGGTGACGAGCGACTTGCCGACGCCGCCCTTGCCGCTGACGACGCCGATGACTTTTTTTACGTTGCTGAGCTTGTTCTGTGGCTCAAGCAGGGACTGCGGCGCTCCGCCCTCGCGCGAGGAGCACGCCGCGCCGCACGACGAACAGTCGTGCGTACAGGTTTCTTTTTCTTCTGCCATTGTTTTTATCTCCTTTGCCTATCTTTATAAACCATATATCATAGCCACACGAACCGAGCCTCCCTCTCCGAGGGAGGTGGCACGCGCAGCGTGACGGAAGGAGTAATATAAGCATAAACTCCCTCAGTCGCTGACGCGACAGCTCCCTCACAGAGGGAGCCTTTGTTGCTTCGAGGTGACAGCACATTTTACAGCCGCTCACATACACACGATGCGCAGACCGTTTTCGTCCGCGTCGATATGCGCGTTTGTGACGCGGCGGTCGTAGGAAGCGATAATCTTCTCTGCGAGCGCGTCCTCGACCTCGGTCTGAATATAGCGGCGCATATTGCGCGCGCCGTACTTGACCGAATAGGACTTCTCGGCAATCCATGCCGCCGCGGCGTCGGTATAGGTCAGCGAAATCTGCTTTTCGGCAAGCGCCGACGCAAGCTGGTCGAGCATCAGCCGCGCAATCTTTGCGAAATTCTCCTTGGTGAGCGAATGAAAGGTGATGACCTCGTCCACGCGGTTGAGAAATTCGGGTCGCAGGAAGGACAGCAGCGCCTTTTCGGTGCGTTCGCCCGCGCGCAGCTTCTCGCTCTCGGCAAAGCCCGAAACCGCCGAGGAACTGTCCGAACCCGCGTTGGTCGTCATGACAATCAGCGCGTTTTCAAAGTTGACCTCCCTGCCCTGCGCGTCGGTGATGCGCCCGTCGTCCAGCACTTGAAGCAGAATATTCAGCACGTCGGGGTGTGCCTTTTCGATTTCGTCGAACAGAACGACGCTGTAGGGGCGGCGGCGAATCTTTTCGGTGAGCTGCCCCGCCTCGTCGTAGCCGACATAGCCGGGAGGCGCGCCGATCAGCTTCGACACGCTGTGCTTCTCCATAAACTCGGACATATCGAGGCGAATCAGCGTCTCGGGCGAGGAAAAGAGGTCGCTCGCCAGCGTCTTGACAAGCTCGGTCTTGCCGACGCCGGTCGGTCCCGCGAAGATAAACGAAACCGGCTTGCGCTTGTAGGCAACGCCCGCGCGGCTGCGCTTGATTGCCTTGGCAACCGCGTCGACCGCCTCGTCCTGTCCGATAATCTTCTCCTTCAGGCGGTCTGCCAAACGGTCGATTTTGTAAAACTCGTTTTCGGTAATCTCGGTGGCGGGAATCCCCGTCCAAACCTCAATAACGCGCGCCAAATCCTCGGCGGTCAGTTCAACCGCCGCGCAGGGTGCTTCCAGCTCCTTGAGTCTGTCGCTGACGCGGAGCGCGCGCACGCGAATGTCGGCAATCTGCCTGTACTTTTCCTGCATATCGTCGTTTTCGCGTTCGGGGGCGTTCTCTGCCTGCGTCATCTCGGAATCGAGCGTTTTCAACTCGTCACTAAGCGCAAGTTTTTCGTTTAATTCACTGCTCGAAAGTGCGCGGTAGGACGCCGCCTCGTCGAGCAAATCAATCGCCTTGTCGGGCAGATAGCGGTCGGTGATATACCGCTCGGAGAGCGTGACCGCCAGCGACAGAATCGAATCGGGAATGCGGATATTGTGGAAACTCTCGTAATAATGCTTGATGCCCTCGAGAATCTTCACGGTGTCCGCCACCGACGGCTCGGCAACCGTAACCGGCTGGAAGCGGCGTTCGAGCGCGCTGTCCTTTTCGATATACTTGCGGTATTCGTTGAGCGTGGTCGCGCCGATGACCTGAATCTCGCCGCGCGAAAGCGCAGGTTTCAGAATATTCGCCGCGTTCATGCTGCCCTCGGCGTCGCCTGCGCCGACAATGTTGTGTACCTCGTCGATGACGAGAATGATATTGCCCGCCTCCTTGACCTCGCGGATAAGACCGAGAATGCGCGACTCAAACTGCCCGCGGAACTGCGTGCCCGCGACCAGTGCGGTCAAATCGACGAGGTAGACCTCGCTGCCTTTTAAGCGGTAGGGTACATCGCCCACGGCGATTTTCTCCGCCAGCGCCTCGGCAATCGCGGTCTTGCCGACGCCGGGCTCGCCGATGAGGCAGGGGTTATTCTTCTGTCTGCGGCAGAGAATCTGAATGACGCGGGCAAGCTCGCGCTCTCTGCCGACCATTTTGTCAAGCTCGCCGCGGCGTGCCTTGTCGGTCAGGCAGGTGCAGTAGGTGTCGAGGAATTTCCGCTTCGGATTTTTCGCCTCGGCTTGCTTTTTCTCCTGCTCGGCTTTCCCCTGCGGACCGCCGAGCCCGCTCTCGCGCATCAGCTTGCCGAAGTCGATTGCGGGCGCGCCGCCGTCCTCGCCGTCGGGCGATTCGCCGTCCTCGGCGGGAATCATGCCCTGCATGAAGTCCTCGGCACTGTCCGCCATCTGGTCAAACTCCTCGTTCGTGATGCCCATTTTTTTGAGTATATCGTCAATCGGCTTGATGCCGAGTTCCTTTGCGCATTTCAGGCAAATTCCCTCGTTTTTCGTCTCGCCGTTTTCAAGCCTCGTGATAAAGACAACTGCCACACGCTTGTGGCATCTTGCGCACATTTCCATGAAATACTGTTACCTCTCTTCGGGTTCGGGATTGGTTTGCTTTGCTTTTATGTAGCAGAAGAAATACTGCACCAGCGCGAGAAGCGCAAAGTCCAGCATGATGATGCAGATGAACGGCGTCGCCGCTGTCTGCACCTCGGGTGCGGCAAGCAGGCGCAGTCCGATCAGCACGGCAATCGAAGCATAGAATACGCAGACAGCCATCTTGCCGAAGAAATTGCTCTTGACCACGACCCGCTTGCGGCGGAAGATAAAGAGCGAGCCGACCAGCATCAAAAACTCCTTGCCGACGTAAATCAGCATCAGCCAAATCGGAATGATTTCCTTGATGTAGAAGCAAATCAGCACCGTACACTGCATCAGCTTGTCGGCGAGCGGGTCAAGCACCTTGCCGACATTGCTCACCCAACCGTGCTTACGCGCGAGATAGCCGTCGACCACATCGGTCGCGCCCGCGACAAAGAAGACTGCCACGGCGGGAATCACATGGCGCGGATAGTCAAGAAAGAACAGCCACGCAAAAATCGGGACAAGGCAAATCCGCACGACAGACAGCAGATTCGGAATGTATCTCTTCTGCATAAGGTTTTCCTCCGAAAAAACAGTGATTCGCAACTCAGCGCGGGATAAAGCCGGACAGGAATTTCGCAATGTAGGTATGCTCGACGGCGTCGGCATCGGCAAAACTCGGATTCAGCCCGCCGTAAGCGGTGAGCAGCGCCGAGACCAGAGCGGTGATAACCACGCCGAGAATCAATGCCTCGCAGATGCCGAACAGCAAGCCGAGCAGGCGGTTTGTCCCCTTGAGCAGCGGCAGATTGCAGAGTTTGTCGAGGACAAAGCAGACAAGCGACAGAACGATCAACGCGCCGAAGAACAGCGCCGCAAAGGCAAGCAGGTTTGAAAGGCTTTGCGCGAGCGACGCCGAAAGCGTTTCGCACAGCTCGTTTGCCGCTCTCACGCTCGCGGCGGAGAGTCCCGCATAGCCGCTGCTTAGCGCGGACAAATCAACGCCGACCGAGGACAGCAGGGTTTGCAGTCCCTCGGGCAGTCCCGCAAGCGCACCCGAAAGGTCAAACGTGCCGTCGGCATTCTGCGCGGCATTGCTTACCCAGTCGGACAATGCGCCGTAGACCTTGTCGTAGACAAAGCTGTTGCAGAAAAACGCGCCGAGCTGCTTATAAAACATCACGGCGACGATGACCGCCGCTATCGCGGAAACCAGTTTGAATACAGAAACGATAAAGCCGCGGCGCACCGCTGTGATGGCGGTTGCCGCCATGATGACTGCGAGAATCAAATCAATTGCAATAGCCATTTCTTTTTTTCTCCTTATTATACTGTCGTTGTTACCGAAGCGGCGCCGCCTCGGCGCGGTCGTCGAAGCAAATCAGCGCACCGTCACCGAAGCGAAGTAGCTTTCTGCCGCCGTCGGCAATGTCGTGCGTTTCGACCGTCTTTCCGTCGGCGACGGTGAGCGCACCGTCATAGAGCAGGCACACCCGCTCCCTGTCGAGCAGCACGCCGCGCGCACCGCGCGAAACCGGTGCGGACAGGCTCTCGCCGTCGGCGAAGAAGGCATAGACGGCGCAGTCCGCACCCGAAACATTTTCGTCGACATAGACGCAGACGCCGTCCCCTGACGCATCGGCAAACAGAATCTCCGAAGTACCAAACGAAGTGGAAAAGGTTTTTTCGCCGGATTTGTCGAAAAAGTACAGCGCGCCGTCGGTCAACAGATAAAATCCGTCGTCGAGACTGCCGCAGGATAAGGCAAAGCCGTTTGCCGTCACCGTGCAGTCGAGCGTGTCCTTACCGCTCGTGTAGAGCGAGAGCGAGGTGACGAGCGACGCGCCCGAAACGGCGGTCTCACAGAGATAGAGCCTGCCGTCGCTGAGATAGCCGATGTCGCTGACATAGCCGCTGCGCGTGATTTCGCTTTGCATATCGAAATTTTTGTTGTAAATGCGGATGGCAAAGCCGCCCGCCTTACTGCGGGTCAGCACCGCGCAGTCGCCGCCGTCGCCGACCGCACAGTCGTAAATCGGCTCGTCGGTCGTGCCGTCATAGACCCGGCTGACCGAATTGTACAGAGAATAGCGTGTCCCGCCGACATCGTAGACAACCATGTATTTTTTCGACGCCTCGGCGACCGGCGCTTCAAACGAAATTTCGTCGGAGAAGGTCCTGCCGCCCGAGGCGCGGTGCAGTGTGACGCCCGACGCGGAGCAGACCGCAAGGTCGCCGCGGAAGGTCAGATAAAAGTTGGTATCCGAGGCAGTGTAGACAATCGTATCTGCCGCGCCGCCCGCATGGCCCGCCTCGTCGACGTCGCGGAGCAGATAGCGCAGATTTTCGTAGGTGATGTTGGAGCGATAGGCAAAAAGGAACAGCAGTGCCGCCGCAACCGTCAAAAGCAGGCAGAGATATTTTGCCCGCTTCAGCTTTGCGCTGACGCGCGCGTAATACGCATTTTCCGTCGGCTCTCCCTCGGGCAGTTCGCGTTCTCTGCGCACGGCGCGCACCTCCTTTTCTTATTCGCTGTAGACAACCTTGTTCAGATAAAGCCCCTCGGGCGGCGCGGTCGCGCCCGCCGCCGCGCGGTCCTTCGCCGCGATGATTTTCCGCATTCCGTCGGCATCGAGCTTGCCCGCGCCCGCGAGCAGCAGCGTGCCGGCGATGATGCGCACCATGTTGTAGAGAAAGCCGTCGGCGGCGATTTGCAGCGTGAGCAAATCGCCCTCGCGCCGCACGGTGCAGTATTTCACACACCTTACGGTGTCCTCGATTTTCGAGCCTGCCGCCATGAACGACGCAAAATCCTGTCTGCCGACAAGCGCCGCCGCGCAGGCGTTCATGCGCTCCTCCGCATCGGGCAAAAGCCGCTTCGGATAATGCCACACCCGACCGCATAAAAACGGGTCGGGGACGGGCGTCAGCAGAATGCGATAGATATATTCCTTATATAAGACGTCGTAGCGCGGGTGAAAATCCGCCGCCACGGGTGTCGCCGACAGCACCGAAACATCGTGCGGCAGCTTCACGGCAAACGCCGCGGGCAACCGCTCGGGCGGAATCGTGCAAACGCCGTCGCCGCATTCGAGCGTCGCGGCAAAATCGTTTGCGTGGACGCCGCTGTCGGTGCGGCTGCACCCGGTAATCCGACAGTCGGTGCCGAGCAACTCACGCGCCGCGTCGGTCAGAACCTTCTGCACGGTGCGGGCGTTCGGCTGAAACTGCCAGCCGCAGAAGTCGGTGCCGAGGAATTTAAGCCTGAGCAATAGCTTCATACGCGCACCTCAGATTGTAATATACGGCAAAAAGATGTTGCAAAGAAGAATGCCGGCAAGAAAAATTGCGGCAAGCAGGGCGCAGAGCACGTCGGGCGTGCCGAATTTCAGCACCTTGAGCTTGGTTCTGCCCTCTCCGCCGCGGTAGCAGCGGCACTCCATCGCGACCGCGAGATCGTCGGCGCGTTTGAACGCCGAGACAAACAGCGGTACGAGTACGGGGACGAGCGCGCGCGCTTTCTTGATCAGTCCCCCGCTCTCGAAATCCGCGCCGCGCGCTTTCTGCGCGTCCATGATCTTGCCGGTCTCCTCGACCAGCGTCGGGATAAAGCGCATGGCAATGGTCATCATCATCGCAAAGTCATGCACGGGCACGCCGATTTTGGCAAGCGGCTTCAGCAGTGCCTCGATGCCGTCGGTCAGCGCGATAGGCGTCGTCGTATAGCTGAGAATCACGCTCATGCCGACGACGAGCAGCACGATGCGCACCGCCATAAAGAGCGCGAAAATCAAGCCCTCGGCGTAGATATGGATAAATTTCCATTCGACAAGCGGCGTTTCGCCGGTCGTCCAGAAGATGTTGATGACTGCGGTAAAGAGAATGACGAACAAAAGCGGGCGCACCGCACGCAGCACGGTCTTTCCGGGCAAGCCCGAAATCCCGATCAGCACCGCCGTGTAAAGCAGGGCAAACGCAAAACTCGCCGCGCTCTTGGCAAAGAACAGAACAACGATGTAAAAAATCGCAAACAGCAGCTTTCCGCGCGGGTCAGCGCGGTGCAAGAGCGACTTGCCCGGAAAATACTGCCCGAGCGTAATGTCCTTAAGCATCGGCGTCACCTCCGAGCAGCGGCAGAATCGCCGCAGTCGCCGCCTCGACCGTGTAAATGTCGTCGGGCAGCGGCATGCCGCCCTCGCGCAGCAGTGCGCACAGGCGAGTAATGTCGGGAACGTCCAGTCCGATGCTCTGCAAGGCGTCCGATTTGCCGAACACCTCACGCTGCGTCCCGCGCAGGAAGATTTCCCCGTCGTTCATCACGGCGAGATAGTCGCAGTAGCGCGCCATGTCCTCCATGCTGTGGCTGACCACAATCACGGTAGCGCCGCTTTCGGCGCGGTAGCGCGCAAGTCCCTCGAAAATATCTTCTCTGCCGCGCGGGTCAAGCCCTGCGGCAGGCTCGTCCAAAACCAAAATCTCGGGGCGCATCGCCATGACGCCCGCAATCGCGACGCGCCGCTTCTGCCCGCCCGAAAGTTCAAAGGGGGATTTGTCGAGCAGAGACGCGTCCACCCCCGCAAAGGAGGCGGCTTCGGCAACGCGCGCGGCAATTTCGGCGTCGTCGAGTCCCATATTCCGCGGGCCGTAGGCAATGTCCGCGCGGACGGTTTCGTCAAACAGCTGATATTCCGGGTACTGCATGACCAGCCCCACGCGAAAGCGCACGGCGGAAATCTGCTTCGGGTCCTCCCATATATCATGCCCGTCGAGCAGAATCTTTCCGCTGTCGGGCTTCGTCAGCCCGTTCAGCATACGGAGCAGCGTCGACTTTCCGCAGCCGGTATGCCCGATAAGTCCGGTCATACTGCCCTTTTCAATTTTCAGATTGATGTGGGACAGCGCCTCGTGTGCCATCGGCGTTCCCGAATCGTACGTGTAGCACACGTCCGAAAGCTCTAAAATCGTCATTTGCTCCTGCTTCGATACCTTTCCAGAATCAGCGCCGCGCAGCCCGCATTGTCAATCGGGCTGTCGGCAAAGGAAACGCCGTTTTGTTCCAGCGCGTCCATCAGCTCGCGCCCCTGCGGAACGTCGAGTCCGACGCGCCGCAGCGCGCCGACGTCGCGGAAGACCTCTTTCGGCGTCCCGTCGGCGTACAGCTCGCCGTCGTTGATCACCATGACCCTGTCCGCCATGACCGCCTCGTCCATATAGTGCGTAATGTGAAGAATCGTCATGCCGAAGTCGTCGCTTAAGCGCCGAATCGTGCGCATGACCTCGGCGCGCCCGCGCGGGTCGAGCATAGCGGTCGATTCGTCAAACACGATGCATTCGGGCATCATGGCGATGACGCCCGCAATGGCGACGCGCTGCTTCTGCCCGCCCGACAGGCGGTGCGGCTGACTGTCCCTGTGCTCATACATACCCACGGTGCGCAGCGCGTCGTCGACGCGCAACCGGATTTCGTCGCGCGGAATGCCGAGGTTTTCGGGACCGAATGCGACGTCCTCCTCGACAATCGTGGCGACAAGCTGGTTGTCGGGATTCTGAAACACCATGCCCACCTTGCGGCGAACGTCGAACACCTCGTCGTCACTCATGCCGTCGAAAATGGGCTTTCCCGCCACGGTCAGGCTGCCCGACGTCGGCACGAGAATTACGTTCAGCAGTTTGGCAAGCGTCGACTTGCCCGAGCCGTTGTGCCCGAGCACCGCGACATATTCGCCGCGCCCGACCGTGAACGACACGTTTTTCAGCGCGGCGGTCTCGCCGCCGTCCCCGTCGGTGTAGGTGTAGGATAAATTGTCGGCAATGATAAACGGTTCTGCCATAGAATAATCCTTTGCGTAGTTTTTTCAGTCAAACGAATAGCGCATACTTGCGCCCGCGGGCAGCAGCGTACCCGACGCGCTGACCGGCAGTGCGGTTTCCTCCGCATCGCCCCTGCCGCCGCGAAGCGGACGAATGCGCAGGTCGGCGATATACCGCATGGCAAGCGGCGAGAGTCCGGTCGTATACGAATTGATGAGGAAGAAGAGCGGCTTGTCCGAGAGCAGCTTTGCCGCAAGCGCGACAAACTCGTCCACGCACTCCTCGATTTTCCAGACCTCGCCCGACGGTCCTCTGCCGTAGGAGGGCGGGTCCATGATGATGCCGTCGTAGGTGTTGCTACGGCGGATTTCGCGCTCGACAAACTTCTTGCAGTCGTCGACGATGTAGCGAATCGGCGCGTCGGTAAGCCCCGAAAGCCTTGCGTTCTCCTTCGCCTGCGCGACCATGCCCTTTGCGGCGTCGACATGGCAGACCGAAGCCCCCGCCGCCGCTGCGGCAACCGTCGCGCCGCCGGTGTAGGCGAACAGATTCAGCACCTTGACCTTGCGGTCTGCCGCCTTGATTTTTTCGGCAATCCAGTCCCAGTTTGCCGCCTGCTCGGGGAAAATCCCCGTGTGCTTGAAGCCCATCGGCTTGATTAAAAACCGCAAATCGCGGTAGCCGATTGTCCAGCTTTCGGGCACGCAGCTCTCCTGCCACGCGCCGCCGCCGCTTTTCGAGCGCTTGTAGGACGCGTCCGCCTTTTTCCACAACGGCGAGGCCTTTGCCCCGTGCCAGATGACCTGCGGGTCGGGACGAATGAGAATATACTCGCCCCAGCGTTCGAGCCGCTCGCCGTCCGAGGCGTCGATGAGTTCATAGTCTTTCCAGTCGCTGCTTATCCACATACTCTTTTCCCGAAATCAGTTGTTGAAATAGTTCTCGATGCGCGAAAACGCGCAGTGTCCGTGGCAGATGGCAATGGCGAGCGCGTCTGCCGTGTCGTCCGGCTTCGGCGGCTTCTTGAGCCCGAGCATCGTCGTCACCATGCGAATCACCTGCTCCTTTTCGGCTCTGCCGTAGCCGACCACCGACTGCTTGACCTGCAGCGGCGTATATTCGCCGATGTGCAGTCCGTGCTGCCTTGCAGCGAGCAGCATCACGCCGCGCGCCTCGGCAACCACGATAGCGGTGGTTTGGTTTGTATTGAAGAATAACTCCTCGATTGCCATGTGGTCGGGGCGATACTTCTCGATGATGGTGCAGATGCCGTCGTAGACCTTTTGCAGACGGTCGACCGTGTCGGTCCCCGCCTTGGTCTGCACCGAGCCGTAATCGACGACGCGGAAACGGCTGTTTTCAAAATCGAGAACGCCCCAGCCGACAATGGCAAAGCCGGGGTCTATGCCGAGAATCCGCATTTCTTCCCTCCTGTGCAAGCGATTTGTACTCAATGTTATACTATATCACATTTTGACCCGTAAGTCAAAGCATTTCTTAGAATTTAATAAAATATAAAACTTTGTTTACAGGGTGCGGAAATTGTGCTATAATTTTCAGAGTATCCCATTGTTCGGAGGTGCCGCATGAACATTCCGCACTTTTGCGTCGGCGATCTTCTCGAAATGAAAAAGCCGCACCCCTGCGGCGCAAAAACCATGAAGGTCCTGCGCGTCGGCAGCGATATGCGCATCGTCTGCACCGGCTGCGGCAGAGACCTGACGCTTCCGCGCGTCAAGCTTGAAAAAGCGGTCAAAAAAATTCTTCCCGCAGAGAAAACCGAAGAGGTATCGAAATAACCGTATGAACAGTCAACTTACGCTTGAAAACGCGCACCCCCTCTCTAAACGAAAGGGAAAACGCGGCTATCTTGCCGCCGCATTTTTCATTCCCGCATTGATTCTCGCCGCCGCCTATTTTGCGTTCGGCGTTTATCCGTTCGGCAAAGAATCGGTGCTTGTCCTCGACCTCAACGCGCAGTACGTCTACTTTTTCGGCGCGCTCCGCCGCGTTCTGCACGGTGACGCGAGCCTGATTTATTCCTTCTCCCGTGCGCTCGGCGGCGAGTTTCTCGGCATCTTTGCCTACTATCTCGCAAGCCCGCTGTCCTTCATCGTCGCGCTCTTCCCCGAGGACATGATTCTCGACGCGCTGCTGCTGATGTTTACGGTAAAGTGCGGACTCTGCTCGCTGACGCTGGCGTACTACCTCGACAGCCACCGCATCGGCACGCCGCAGTCGCGCATTGTTTTCGGCGCACTCTACGCGCTCTGCGGCTACGGCACAATCTATCAGCACAACACCATGTGGATTGACTGTATGTTCCTCCTGCCGCTCGTCGCGCTCGGCATCGAAAAGCTGATTTCGGAAAAGAAATATCTGCTTTTCACGCTCTCGCTCGCGCTGGCGATTTTCTCAAACTTCTACATCGGCTACATGATGTGCATTTTCTGCTTTTTGTACTTTTTCTACGCCTATGCTTCGCTCGACGACAACCCGCTCGGCGAGAAAAAGCACTTTCTGCGCGCGCTCCTTCGCATGGGGCTGTTCTCTCTGCTTGCCGTAGGGCTTGCCGCCTGTATTATTCTGCCGACCTATTATTCGCTCGGCTTCGGCAAGACCACCTTTTCCGACCCGACCTATTCGTTCAAGCCGCGCTTTGACCTTATCGACCTTGCCGCAAAGCTCTTCCTCAATTCCTACGACACGGTCCGCCCCGAGGGGCTGCCGATTCTCTACTGCGGGCTTGCAACGCTGCTGCTTTTACCGCTCTTTTTCATCGCACGCCGCGTCAAACTGCGGGAAAAAATCGGCACGGGCGTTCTGATCGGGATTTTCGTTTTCTCCTTCTCGATTGACGCCGTGGACAAGTTCTGGCACGGAATGCAGGCGCCCAACTGGCTCAACTACCGTTACAGTTTCATGCTTGTCTTTGTTCTCGTCGTCGCGGCGGCGAAAGCCTTCCGCGAGATTCGCCGCTTTACGGCGGGGCAAATCGGTGCCGCGTTCGGCGGCTGGACGATTCTGCTGCTTGCCGTACAGAAGCTTTGCCTTGACGATATGCACGAGAGCGACCTCGACCGCGACCTGCTCTGTGTCTGGCTTTCCGTGATTTTTCTTGCGGCGTACACCGCCGTGTTCGCGCTTTTCCGCAATAAAAACTACCGCCACGCGGCGGAATCGGTGCTTGCCGTCGTGGTCTGTGCCGAGCTGCTGCTCTCCTCGGTTGTTTCGATTTGCTATCTCGACGACGACGTCGTCTGCTCGACCCGCACCTCCTACCTCGACAACAAGCACCGCTACGAGGACAGCGTCGACTATATTTTCGAAAACGACGACGGCTTTTACCGCTTCGACAAGACCAAGCATTCGCTCATCAATACGCCGATGGCGCTCGGCATTCGCGGCTTCACCAACTCGACCTCGACCTTAAACCGCGAGACCATCGACTTTCTGCGCTATATGGGGCTTGCCTCCAAGTCCCACTGGACGAAATACCTCGGCGCGACCGCGCCCTTTGACACGCTGCTCGGCGTGAAATACGTCATTGTCGACGGCGAATACGACCTGCCCGAGACCTACACGCTCTACTACAGCGACGACGCAGATGAAAGCGGCAAGCAGCCGGTCACGGTCTATCAAAACCCGCACGCGCTCTCGCTTGCCTACGCGGTAAACGGGGACATCAAGGATTTTCACCTCGCCTATCCGAGCGGCTATAAGGATGCGGTTGCAAACGGCGAATACGAAAAATTCACCGCCTATTATACCCCGCCCGAGCGCATGAACCGCATGACCGCGGCAATGCTCGGCGAGGACGGCGAAATCGCCATGTTCGTCGCCATAGAGGACTGCGAGACGCACGATTCCAACCTCAATTCCTCCTATGTCGCCGAGCATACAAAATACGCGCCCATCAATTCCGACGCCACAGCAACGCTCTATTATGAATTCAATGCCCTTTGCGACGGCATCGTCTACCTCTATCTGCCGACCGACTATCCGCGCGAATGCTCGCTCACGGTAAACGGCACGGACAAGGGCACGGTGCTCGGCAACGAGACCAACCGCATGATTTCGCTCGGCAGCTATACCGCCGGCGAAAAGCTCTCGGTATCGCTGACGCTGAAGGACAAAAACCTCTATATCCGCGCAGACGAGCCGTATTTCTGGCAGCTCGACACCGAGACCTATGCCGACACCGCCGAAGCCCTCGCCGAGAATCAGTTTGCGATTACCAAATGGAGCGACACCCGCTTTGAGGGAACGATTACCGCAACCGAAGAACGCACGGCGGTCTTTACGTCTCTGCCCTATGACGCAAACTGGCGCGTCTATGTAGACGGCGAAGAGGTTGACACCTATAAGCTGCTCGACGCGCTCGTCGGCTTCGACGTCGAGCCGGGTACACATACACTGCTCATCAAATATGTGCCGAAGCAGCTCTATACCGGCTTGATGATTACGCTGATTGCGGCACTTGTGCTTGCCGCCGTCGTGCTGCTCGACCGCGCGGGCAAAATCAAGCGCACGGGGCTTCCCGCTACCCCCGATCCCGTAGGGACCGGCGTCCCCGACGGTCCGTCCTCCCCCGACACCCCCGATTCCGATACCGAAAAAGGAGAAGCCTGAATGTTTTACTATCTGAACGGCATACTCGCCCACAAAGAGCCGGGCTTCGCCGTCCTCGACTGCGGCGGCGTGGGCTATCGGCTCACCGTGTCGCAGAACACGCTTGCCGCGCTCGACCGCACATCGGTGCGAAGCGACAAGGTCAAACTCTACACCTATATGGCAGTGCGCGAGGACGACATCGAGTTGTTCGGCTTTTACACTTTCGAGGAGCTTGACACCTTCAAACTGCTAATCGGCGTTTCGGGCATCGGACCGAAAGCCGCGATGGGCGTTCTCTCGGCGTTCACGCCCGACGGGCTTGCCCGCGCGGTCTGCACCGAGGACGTCAAGGCGATTGCCAAATCAAACGGCGTCGGCGCAAAGGGCGCGGCACGCATCGTCCTTGAACTCAAGGATAAAATGTCCTATGCGGGCGGCGAAGAGCCGCAGACGCCGTCGACGACCGCGGCACAACCCGCCGCACCGTCGGCAGGGCTTGCCGAGGCGGCGGAAGCGCTGGTCGCGCTCGGCTACGCGCGCAGCGAGGTCAACGCGGTGCTGTCGAAGCTCAACACGGCGGGACTTTCCTCGGGCGAAATCATTCGCGCCGCGCTTGCACAGTTTATGAAAGGCTGATCACGGAGGGACGGTATGAACGAAATTTTCGGCGAAGAAATGGACTTTGAAAACAGAATCGTAGACTCCTCCTACACGCCTGCAGACAGCGAGACCGAGGTCAGCCTGCGCCCGAAAACGCTCGACGCCTATGTCGGGCAGACCAAGGCGAAGGAAAATCTGAAAATCTGCATCGACGCGGCAAAGCTGCGCGGCGAAAGCCTTGACCACGTTCTGCTCTACGGACCGCCCGGTCTCGGCAAAACGACGCTATCGAACATCATCGCGTCTGAAATGGGCGTCAATATCCGCACGACTTCGGGACCCGCAATCGAAAAGCAG
>SFNW01000163.1 GCA_004554105.1 Clostridiales bacterium
TAATGCCGAGTTTGTAATCGGAATCCAGCACATTTTTAATCGTGCGGAGCGCGTTTGTCTCCTTATAATAAAACTCAAACGTGTCCCTTTGCTCGGCGGCTTCGGAAAACGCGGCAAAGGCGGCGGCGATATAGTCCGCGCGCGGCGCAGAAAGCGAAAAGGTCTGCTTGCGCCGCTTGCCGTCGCGGTACATCGACTCGACCTCGTCAATCTGCTTGAGGATTTTAACGGCGTATTGCAGAAATTCCTCGCCCTCGGGCGTGGCAACCATGCCCTTCGGCGACCGCTCGAAAATCGCAATGCCGAGGTTTGCTTCAAGTTCTTTGATGGCGCGGCTCAGATTCGGCTGTCCCATGTACAGGTTTTCGGCAGCCTTGTTGAGCGAGCCGGTCTTCGCGATTTCAACCGCGTATTTCAAATGCAGAATGTTCACGGCAAAACCTCCGTCACGGCAATTTAAAAGGATCCCGCTTTTTTCGGCTCACGCATCTTTTCCGATATAGCGGCGAACGCGGAGCGTAACGCCCGCGTCTGCGGCAATCTGCTTGCATTCGGCAATTTCTACTTCGGTCAGCGCCGAATCGACGACGGTGAGCAGCACGTTCGGGACGTAGTTTTTGACATTTGCGGCAAACTTGAGCAGCGCACCGAATGCAGCCGTGCCGAACTTGGAATGGCAGACGCGCTGATATTCCTCCGCATTCGGCGCATTGAGGCTGATGGAAACCGTGTCGACCGCGTCCTTGAACATAGGCGCGGTGTCCTTTCCGTAGAGTAAATCGGACTGCCCGTTCGTGTTGACGCGAATTTTGCAGTTGTGTTTTGCTTTCAGCATCTTTGCGACCGAAACCAGGGTTTCAAGCCGCTCGGTCGGCTCGCCGTAGCCGCAGAAAACGATTTCATTGTAGCTTTCGATATTGCGTTCTTCCAGCGCTTTCATAACCTCATTCTCGGTAGGCTCATGCTCAAGCCAAAGCGAGTCCGAGCCGTAAGCGCCGTCGCCGTTGTTGCGAATACAGAAGTCGCAGCGGTTGGAGCAGCGATTGGTCAGATTGATATAAAGCGAATTTTCAACCACATAGGTGATGGTCATGTTTTTCATAAAAAGTCCTTCCAACTTATAGGTTTATGCCGAAGAACGACGCGGCGTTTTCGGCGGTTATTCTGCCGAGTTCTTCGACCGTGACGCCGTGCAGATCGGCGAGTGTTTCGGCTGTATAGCGGAGCAGTCCCGAGTGGTTGCATTCCCCGCGGTGCGGGTGCGGCGCAAGATACGGGCAATCGGTCTCAATCAGCAGCTTGTCGAGCGGCACGCTCTTTGCCACTGCGCGGACGCGCTCGGCGTTCTTAAAGGTGACCACGCCCGAAAAGGAGACAATCCAGCCGCGCCGAATCAGGTCCGCCGCGGTTTCGGTGCTACCGCTGTAGCTGTGGAAAACGCCGCGCACGCGCGGGTATTTGCACACCATGTCAAAGCAGTCGCCGTGCGCCTCGCGGTCGTGAATGATGACCGGAAGACCGTACATTTCCGCAACGCGCATCTGCATCTCAAAATACTGCCGCTGCACGTCGCGGTCGGTGTCGTCGTAATGGTAGTCAAAGCCGATTTCGCCGACGGCGACGATTTTGTTTTTCTCCGCATCGTCGAGCAGTTCGCAGAGTGCGCGTCGCGCCGCGTCAAGCTCGCACTCGGTGCCTGCACAGCTCGGATGAATGCCTGCGGCGGCATACATCTTCGGAAAACGCGCCGCCTGCGCAATGCACTTTTTCGAGCTTTTCAGGCTGTCGCCGACATTGACGATGCAAGAGACTTCGCCGTCAAACAGTGTTTTCAGCAGCGCGTCCGCGCCGCCGTCAAATTCGGTTTCAAAACGGGCGTCGTAATAGTGCGCGTGAGAGTCGAAAAACATTATCTGACGCGCTCCCCGAGCGGCGTGTCGGGGTCAAGGAAGACAACGCGCACCTGCTCTTCGCCCGAAGCGAGAATCATGCCGTTGCTCTCCTCGCCGCACAGCTTTGCGGGCGCGAGGTTGGCGACGACGATAACCTTTTTGCCGATGAGGTCGTCGGGCTGATAGAACTTCGCGATGCCGGAAACGACCTGCCGCTTTTCGTAACCGAGGTCGAGCTGCAATTTCAGCAGTTTTTTCGCCTTCGGAACTTTTTCGCAGGCAATGACCTGCGCGGTGCGCAGTTCTACGCCCATAAAGGCGTCGATGCCGATTTCGGGGGTCGACTCGGGCTTTTCGACCGGCTTTGCGGCGGCTTCGGCGGCAGACTGCTTTGCGGCGATGTCGGCGAGAATCTTCTCCTCGTCGAGACGCGCAAAGAGGACGGCGGGTTCGCCGACCGGCTTGCCGGATTCAAGCGCACCGAAGGCTTCAATGCTGTCGTAATCGCGGCGGTCTGTGCCGAGCTGGTTGAAAATGCTCTCCGCGGTGGCGGGCAGGAAGGGCGTCAGCAATACTGCCGCCGTGCGAATGGTTTCAAGCAGGTTGTAAAGCACCGTACCGAGGCGCGTGCGCTTGCTTTCGTCCTTGGCGAGCGCCCACGGCGTGGTCTCGTCAATATACTTGTTGGCGCGGCGCAGCATGGTGAAGATTGCGTCGAGCGCGTCGGCGATGTGATAGTTCTCCATACAGTCGTAGGAGGTCTTTTTCGCCTTTTCAACCTCGGCGAGCAGGTCGGCGTCGACCGGCTCATCGGCTATGGCGGCGGGAACAATGCCGTCGAAGTATTTTTTCGTCATGGCAATCGTACGATTGACCAGATTGCCGAGGTTGTTGGCAAGGTCGCCGTTGTAGCGCGAAAGCACATTCTCATAGGTGATAACGCCGTCGGACGCATAGGGCATCTCGGACAGCGCATAATAGCGCACGCCGTCCACGCCGACGATTTCGGCAAGCTCGTCCGCATAAATGACGTTGCCCTTGG
>SFNW01000164.1 GCA_004554105.1 Clostridiales bacterium
GTGAGCAGATGCCGCCCGCGGTAGATGCACCACGGCTCCCGCCCGAATTGGCGATTCAGCGAATACGACAGCTCATAGAGGTTGCGCGAGTTGATGGCGGAATAGGTGCTTTTGTAGTTTTCGTAGTTGGTGCAGCTGTCGAGCAGTCCCTCCCGCACGATCAGCCCGTAATCGCCGAACAGCACTTCCCCGATGAGCGGGAAGTCGGGCGAGAGCGTGCGCGTGAAAGCCTTCAGGTGCGCGAGAAATTCCCGATCGAGCGAGTAAGCGACGTCCAGCCGCAGACCGTCCACGCCGAACGTGTCGCGCCAGAAGCGGACGCACTCGAAGAGATACTGTTCCAACTCGGGGTTTCTGAGGTTCAGCCGGGGCAGTTCGTAATGCCCCTCCCAGCAGTCGTAGTGGAACCCGTCGTGATACGGCGTGTCGCCGTCAAAGTGCGGATAAAACCAGTCGCGATAGCGGCTTTCCCACCGTTTTTCCCGCAGGTCGCGAAACGGCGGGAACTCCCGCCCGACGTGGTTGAACACGCCGTCGAACAGCACGCGGATGCCCGCCGCATGGAGCGCGTCGCACACACAGCGGAGGTCGTCGTTCGTCCCGAGCCGCGCGTCGAGGGTGCGGAAGTCGCGCGTGTCGTAACCGTGCGTCGGCGCGTCGAAGAGCGGCGAGAAGTACACCGCCGTCACCCCGAGGCGGCGGAGGTGCGGAATAAAGCCGAGTACCGTGCGGATGCGCGGGGTCACGACCCCGTCGTTCGTCAGCGGCGCGCCGCACATGCCGAGGGGGTAGATCTGATATACCACCGAATCGTCAAACCACATATCTTGCTCCTGTCCTGTCGGCGCCCGCCGCGCGGTTTCGGGTCGCGGGGCGTTTCGGGCGCGTGTTTTCGTCTATACTATTACTATACTGTACCGCGACGCGCACCGTCAAGCACCGATTCCGTATTTCGGCAAAAATCGAGCGCTCTCTTGCTTTTTTCCGTACATTTGGTACAATACAAAGTGAAAACACCGAGAGAGGCGGGGGAAACCGTGAAACAGTATGTTCTGGCACTCGATGAGGGCACGACCAGCGCGCGCGCCATTCTCTTTGACCGTGAGGGGAAGATCGTATCGCTCTCCCAGCACGAGTTCCCGCAGTATTATCCGCAGAGCGGCTGGGTCGAGCAGGACCCGATGGAGCTCTACGCCTCGCAGTACGCCGCGATGACCGAATGCGTCGCGAAGAGCGGCGTCTCGCCGGAGGCGATCGCCGCCGTCGGGATCACCAACCAGCGCGAGACGACGATCGTTTGGGACAGGGCGACGGGCAGACCCGTCTACCCCGCGATCGTGTGGCAGTGCCGCCGCACGGCGGACGAATGCGCCGCGCTCGAGCGTGAGGGGAAAAGCGCCTACATCACCGAGAAAACCGGGCTTCGCCCCGACGCGTATTTCAGCGCGACCAAGCTCCGTTGGATTCTCGATCATGTATCCGGCGCGCGTGAGCGCGCCGCGCGGGGCGAGCTCCTGTTCGGTACGGTGGACACCTGGCTGCTCTGGAAGCTGACCGAGGGACGTGTCCACGCGACCGACCGCACGAACGCCTCGCGCACCATGCTCTTCGACATCGGGGCGTGCGCGTGGGACGAGGATCTGCTTTCCCTCTTCGATATTCCGCGCGCCATGCTCCCGGAGGTGTATCCGAGCGGGCACGTGTTCGGCACCGTGACGATCATGGGCGCCGAGATCCCGATCGCGGGCATCGCCGGCGACCAGCAGGCGGCGCTCTTCGGGCAGGGGTGCCTTTCGTTCGGCGACATGAAATGTACCTACGGCACGGGCTGTTTCCTGCTCGCCAACACGGGCGAGACGAGGGTCGTCAGCCGTAGCGGGCTTCTGACCACCCTTGCGGCGGCGCCCGAGGGCGCCCCGACGGCGTATGCGCTCGAGGGGAGTGCGTTTGTCGCGGGGGCGATTGTGCAGTGGCTTCGAGATGGGCTTCAAATCATCGAATCTTCTTCGGAAGTAGAGTCGCTCGCTCGAAGCGTCGACGATTGTGGTGGCGTCGTCGTCGTGCCGGCGCTCACAGGGCTAGGCGCTCCGCATTGGCGTTCCGATGCCCACGGGCTGATTTGTGGGCTCACGCGAGCCTCGACGCGGGCACATATTGCGCGCGCGGCTCTCATGGGCATTTGCCAACAAAATACCGACCTTTTCGACGCCATGACGGCCGATTTGGGCTACGGATTGACGCGCGTCAAAGTCGATGGCGGCGCATGCGTCAACGACCTATTGATGCAAATGCAGTCGGATTTGCTCGGGAAAGAGCTCATCCGCCCGAGCGTATTGCAAACGACTGCGCTCGGAGCCGCCATGTGCGCCGCTTTGGGCGCGGGCATTTACGATACAAAAGAAGACGTCTGCAAAACCTACGAAATCGAGCGCCGCTTCGCTCCCGCCAAAACCGACGACTGGCGTATGACGACCCGACAACAATGGAAACTCGCCGTTGGACGCGCTTAACCCATCGTTCGACGTTGTACGCGACTGGTCGGGGTTTTGTACGCGACTGGTCGGGTTTATAGACTCTATCGTTTTATGATTCGGTCTTTTGTTTTACCATTCGGTCTTTTGTTTCATCATTCGGTTTTTTATTGTTTTTTAACGTGGCCTTTTATAGTGCGCCCTCGTCGATATCGTGGGCGCGGCAAAAGTCGACGAAATCTTCGGCTGGGGCCGTTTCGGCGACGATTTCGTCGAGCACGGCATCGCGGCAATGCGACAAATAAAGCCCGAGTGTTTTGCCTGAGACGCCAAAAGCTTCGATCAATTTTTGTGACAAATCTTTTGGCAACCGAATCGCAGCCGATTCGGGGCGTTCGATGTAGGGCTCGAGGGCGTCGCGCCAAGCGGCGAGTATGGCTTTTTGGTGCGCGAGAC
>SFNW01000165.1 GCA_004554105.1 Clostridiales bacterium
CGTATCGGAGATTCTTTTCTGCTCCAAAATCTACCCGAAGCCCGCCGCCGCACTGCCCGCCGCCGCGCGGCACGCGCACGCGCTCATCTACTTTGTCGAGGGGGAGGGCGAATACGTTTACGAAGACAAGGCATACCGCTTTGCCCCGGGGTCGGTCGTCTTTCTCCCCAAGGGCAGACCCTACCTGATTCGCCGTTTTTCCGCGTCGCAACTCATCTATGTGGACTTTCTCACCGCCGACGACGCACTGCTCTCCCCGTTTTCAAAGGCGTATCCGAACGCGGCGCAGTTCCGCGACGTTTTTACCGCACTGGCGTCGCAATACAAGCAAAAGCGCGTCGGCTATCAGGCAGAGATGATGAGCGCGCTGTACAAGCTGATTGCCATGCTGCAGGCAGCCGAGCGCGTCTCCTATTTCCCCAGTGTCAAGTATCAGAAGATTGCCGCCGCCGTCGACTGCATCAACCGAAACTATACAAACGGGACGCTCCGCGTCTCCGCGCTTGCGGAAATGTCGGGCATGAGCACCCGCTATTTCGGCGAGCTGTTTTCGGCATTTTTCGGCGTGCCGCCGAAAACCTATATTCTCCGTATGCAGCTCGAGACCGCGAAGAACCTCCTGCTCTCCTCCGACGAGCCTGTCGGCGACATCGCCGTCGTCTGCGGCTTTGTCGATGTGTACAGTTTCAGCAAAATCTTTAAGCGAGAGACCGGCAAGACGCCGAGCGCGTTCCGCAAGGCAGGCACCGCGCTCTGAGCCGAAAACCCACAAAAATGCGCAAAAAAATACCGAGGCAAATGCCTCGGTATTTGAGGCAGTCGAAAAACTCTGTTTTTCGACTGGTGGAGGGCGTTCACTCGCGTCTCGCTAAAGCCGCTCGCGCCCTCTAAGGAGTAAAAAAGCCGGCAGAGCCGTCTTTTTTACAGGATTTTTATTGTATTTGCTTTGCACAATACTCTTTCACAAGCAAAAAAATACCGAGGCAAATGCCTCGGTATTTTTATCGGCTGTGTAAATCAGCCGTTGACCATCTTGTTGATTTCGTCGGCGAAATTCTCTTCGCGCTTCTGAATGCCCTCGCCCTTTTCATAGCGGACAAAGCCCGTGACGGCAATCTTGCCGCCGAACTCCTTCGCGGTGACGTCGACATACTTCTGAACGCTCATCGAATCGTCCTTGACATACGCCTGTTCGAGCAGGCAGTTTGCCTCGAAGAACTTGCCGATCTTGCCGTCGACCATCTTTTCCTTAATCTGCTCGGGCTTCTTCGCGTTCTTCTCGTCGTTGTCGATCTGCGTCTTGATGATTTCGCGCTCCTCGGCGATTCTCGATGCGGGAACAGCCTCGCGGTTCAGATACTCAACGGGGTAAGCTGCAGTCTGCAGCGCGATGTTCTTTGCAAATTCGGCAAAGCCGGGGTTGTTCTTTGCAGCGTCGTCCGCCTCAAACTTGATGACAACGCCGATTGCGCCGCCGCCGTGGATATAGGTGCTGGTCGTGCCGTCTACAACGATGAAGCGGCGAAGGTCCATCTTCTCACCGATGGTGAAAATCATTTCCTTCATCTTATCTTCGACCGTCAGGTCGCCGCCCTTGTACTTGCACGCTTTGAGCGCGTCGACGTCTGCGGGCTTGTTCTCGATAATGGTCTCAAGCAGACCGCGAACAAATTCGCGGAAGCTCTCGTTCTTTGCAACGAAGTCGGTCTCGGTGTTGACCTCGATCATCGCGGTCGAGTCGCCGACGGTGAGGATATCGACCAGACCGTCCGCAGCGATTCTGTCTGCCTTCTTTGCGGCAACGGCAAGTCCTCTTTCGCGGAGAACCTTGATTGCCTCGTCCATATTGCCCTCGGCTTCAACAAGTGCCTTCTTGCACTCCATCATGCCGCAGCCGGTCTTTTTGCGCAGCTCGGCAACGTCTTTAGCAGTGATATTAGCCATAATCGTCCTGTTTCCTTTCGTATATTCAGCTTACGCTTCGACAGTCTCGGCGGCTTCTGCGGTCTCCGCAGTCTCTGCGCCCTCTGCCTCGGGTGCGAACGCCTCGCCCTGCTTGCCCTCGATAACGGCGTCTGCAAGGGTGGAGGAGATCAGCTTGATTGCGCGAATCGCGTCGTCGTTGCCGGGAATGATGTAGTCGGCGTCATCGGGGTCGCAGTTCGTATCGACAATGGCAACGACCGGAATGCCGAGCTTCTTCGCTTCGAGAACCGCGATGTGCTCCTTGCGGGGATCGACGATGAATACGGCGTCGGGGAGCTTCTCCATGGTCTTGATACCGCCGTAGTTCTTCTCGAGGTCATAGATTTCCTTCTGGAGCGCGGCAACTTCCTTCTTCGGAAGGAGGTCGAACGTGCCGTCGGTCGCCATCTTCTCAAGGCTGTTCAGACGGTTGATGCTCTTGCGGATCGTCTTGAAGTTGGTCAGCATACCGCCGGGCCAACGAACATTGACGTAGTACATACCGGCTCTCTCTGCCTCTTCCTTAATGGTGTCGGCAGCCTGCTTCTTCGTGCCGACGAAGAGAAGATTGCCGCCGTTTGCGGACAGGTCGCGCACGAACATATACGCTTCCTCAAACTTCTTGACGGTCTTCTGCAGGTCGATGATGTAGATCCCGTTTCTCTCGGTGAAGATGTATTCCGCCATCTTGGGGTTCCATCTTCTGGTGTGGTGTCCGAAATGAACACCGGCTTCAAGCAGTTGTTTGATCGAAATTACAGACATAATGTCCCTCCGGTTTTTCCACCATACAGGCTCTGCCGCCAACCTTTCGGCACCGGGCGGCGCTCTGCCGTGTATGTGTGTGTTAATTTATCTGCATACCGCAGACCAAAGTATTATAGCATGAGTTTTCCCGCTTTTCAAGGCTTTTTTCAATATTTT
>SFNW01000166.1 GCA_004554105.1 Clostridiales bacterium
TTTGTAAAGGTCGCGCTTCCGTCGCTGCGGCGCGATTTTTCGCAAATTTGCAGGGATAACCGCCGTTTGTTGCAAAAATATGCGAGTATAACCTTGTTTTGCGCAAAAAATGCTTGACAAAATGAATTTTCGGTGATATAGTAAATCATACTTTTCAGTAAATGACTATGGAGGCTGTATCATGAAAAACATTTTGAAAGTTTCCGCTCTCGTGATGGCGATGCTCTTTGTCGCCTTCGCTTTCGCCGGCTGCGGCGAAAAGGCGTCCGACAAGGTTTACACCATCGTTTCGGACAACGCGTTTGCTCCCTTTGAGTCCTACGACGCAGAGACCAAGACCTATGTCGGCGTCGACATGGATATTCTCGCCGCTATCGCGGAGGATCAGGGCTTCTCGTACAATATGTACAACGTCGGCTTTGACCCCGCGCTCGGTCAGGTTCAGGCAGGTCAGGCAGATGCGGTTATCGCAGGCATGACCATCAAGCCGGCGCGCGCCGAAATCTTCGACTTCTCGGACGGCTATTTCGAGGACGGTCAGATTATGACGGTTGCCGCAGACAGCACCATCGCTTCGCTTGAGGACCTCAAGGGCAAGGTCGTTGCCACCAAGGCGGGCACGATGGGTCTTGAGTATGCCGAGTCGATTAAGGACCAGTACGGCTTCACCACGATGATGTTCGAGAGCTCGCCCGAGATGTATCAGGCGGTCGCACAGGGTACCTGCGCAGCTTGCTTCGAGGATCGCGCGGTTGCCGGCACGGCAATCAACAACGGTCAGCCGCTCAAGACGGTCGGTGAGGTTATCAATCCCGCGTTCTACGGCTTCGCCGTCAAGAAGGGCACGAACCCCGAGCTGATTGATATGTTCAACAAGGGTCTTGCCAACATCAAGGCAAACGGCAAGTACGACGAGATTCTCGCCAAGTACGGCATGTAATTTTTCCCGCCAATCATTCGTATGTTTGATTTAGCATGGCGCGTTTTCGCGCCATGCTAAATTTTAGTATCTATCGGAAGTAAAGGACCCGTCGCAAAGCGGGGCGTTGAGTGCTATGGATTTTGCAAAAGTGTTTAACGAGGCGCTGCCTCTGCTGTTTGAGGGCGTCAAGCTGACAATCGGCATTTCGCTGCTTGCCATCGCCGCCGGCATGGTCATCGGCTTTTTGTCCTGCATTATGGGATTGTCGAAAAACCCTGTTCTCAAGGCGATTTCCGCCGTCTACGTCTGGCTGATTCGCGGTACGCCGATGATTGTACAGGCGTTTTTCGTGTTTTTCGCCGTGCCGCAGGTCATTCAGCTGATTACAAAGGGACCGTTTACGCTGACGCCGTTCACGGCGGGCGCGATTACGCTCAGTCTCAACGCGGGCGCTTACCTTTCCGAGATTTTCCGCAGCGGCATTCAGGCTGTCCCGAAGGGGCAGACCGAGGCTGCGCGCAGTCTGGGACTTTCCTCGTTTAAGACCATGATGCGCGTCGTTCTGCCGCAGGCGTTCAAAATTACGATTCCCTCGCTGGTCAATCAGTTTATCATCACGGTCAAGGATACGTCGATTCTCTCGGTCATCGGACTTGCCGAGCTTGTCAACCGCGCCAAGCAGTATGTCGGCTCGACCTTCCGTTTCTTCGAGACTTACATTGTCGTCGGCGGCTTCTATCTCGTGATTATTTCGCTCCTGATGCTGTTGTCCCGCTATATCGAAAAGAGGATGAGCTATGACAGAAAAGGTTAAGGTAACAAATCTCGTCAAGCACTTCGGCAAACTCGAGGTGCTCAACGGCATCGACATGACCGTCAGCGAGGGCGAGGTGGTTTGCATCATCGGTCCCTCCGGCTCGGGCAAGTCGACGCTGCTTCGCTGTCTCAACAAGCTCGAACTCTCGACGAGCGGCGAAATCGTCGTCGACGACGTCGTCATCACCGATGCGAAAACCAACATCAACAAGGTGCGCGAGAACATCGGCATGGTGTTCCAGAGCTTCAATCTGTTTTCCAACTTCACGGTGCTGCAGAACATCATGTTCGCGCCGGTGGAGTTGAAGAAAATGACCAAGACACAGGCTAAGGAAAAGGCGATGGAGCTGCTCACGCGCGTCGGGCTTGCCGACAAGGCAGACGCCTATCCGCATCAGCTTTCGGGCGGTCAGCAGCAGCGCGTGGCGATTGCGCGTTCGCTTGCGATGAATCCCGATATCATGCTCTTTGACGAGCCGACGAGCGCGCTCGACCCCGAGATGGTCGGCGAGGTGCTTGCGGTCATGAAGGAGCTTGCCGCCGCCGGCATGACCATGATTGTGGTCACGCACGAGATGGGCTTTGCCCGCGACGTTGCCGACCGTGTCATTTTCATGGCGGACGGCGTCATCGTCGAGGAGGGCACACCCGAGGAAATCTTCACCGACCCGCAGAATCCCCGTACCAAGGAGTTTCTCTCCTGCGTACTGTAAACGAAACGAAAAATACCGAGGCGGAAGCCTCGGTATTTTTTTCTCAGTTTTTCTCAATTTCGGCGAGCAGTGCTTCGAGGGCTGCCTCGCGCAGACGCGGGAATCAAATTCAGCAAGTTGCCAGCAAGTTAGATTGGAACTATATCTGGGTTTTTCGGAGAAAAATGTCCCATATTTAGCGGCAATCAAGCGGAATTGTGTGCTTGCGGCAAGTTACCGGCAAGTTACCGGCAAGTTACGCAAAGCGTATTATGCCCAGAAAGGAATGTACTTCATATACCTGGGCGCAGTACCGGGGTCTAATGGTTTAATCAGACGTTTTTCAACGGCGTCTTTGATTAATCTCGATATGCTTGCGGACGAGGACTCATTGACGCCGAAACGGTCGCGCAACGACTTATTGGTTAATTGCTCCCCCTGCACTTGTTTTA
>SFNW01000167.1 GCA_004554105.1 Clostridiales bacterium
CCGTACACGCCGACATCTACGAAAACTGGACCGACGTTTCGGGCTTCCTCATGGCAGACCCCCGCATCGTCGATAGTCCCAAAACGATTGAAACCATCACCTACCGCGAGTTGCGCGAGCTGTCCTACATGGGCGCGACCGTTCTGCACGAGGAAGCAATCTTCCCCGTCCGCTTCGCGGGCATTCCGATCAACATCAAGAACACCAACGCGCCGACCGACAAGGGCACGATGATTGTCGCCACCACCTCGGAATATGTGTCCGAGGACGTCGTCACCGGCATCGCCGGCAAGAAGGGCTTCTCGGTCATCAATATCGAAAAGGACATGATGAACGCAGAAATCGGCTTCGGCAGAAAGGTGCTGTCTGTCCTTGAAGACTTCAATATCCCGTTCGAGCATCTGCCCTCGGGCATCGACACGATGAGCGTTGTCGTCAGCACCGCTTGCATCGACCAAATCCGTGACCAGATTGTCCGCTCGATCTGCTTAAAGACCACGCCCGACGCCGTCGGCATCGAGGACGGTCTTGCGCTGATTGCCATTGTGGGACGCGGCATGGCACGCTCCAAGGGTACTGCGGCACGCATTTTCAATGCGGCAAGCAAAGCCGGCATCAATATCCGCACCATCGACCAGGGCTCGAGCGAGCTGAATATCATCATCGGCGTCGACGAGACCGACTACGAAAAAGCCGTCAAGGCAATCTACGACGAGTTTATCAAATAAAAGCAAAACGCTCACGGCCCCCCGTGAGCGTTTACACTTGCATCAAATTCGATTTACGCCATGGAATCGGCAAGTTTCTTGCCGCCGAGCAGGTGAAAATGGATATGCTTGACCGACTGGCAGGCGTCCTCGCCGCAGTTGTTGACGATGCGATAGCCGTTTGTCAGCCCCGCCGCTTTTGCAATTTTCGGAATCGCCTCAAACAGTTTGGCAATCACGGCGCTGTTCGTTTCGTCGATGTCGTCCGCCGAGGAAGCAATGTGCTGCTTCGGCACAATCACGATATGCACAGGCGCCTGCGGGTTGATGTCGCGGAACGCATAGACGGTTTCGTCCTCATAGACTTTTGCTGACGGAATTTCGCCGCCGACGATTTTGCAGAACAGACAATCCATAGTTAGAACTTCCTTTCGTGCTTTGCTTTTCGAAAAGTATAGCACAATTTCAACGAAAAATCAAGAGAGGGGTGACGAAGTGAACGATTTTCTCCCGACGCCCGCGGAATGCGGCGCGGATTTGTGGGAATTCCTCGCCGCCGCCGAAAAGCCGATTGTCCTCTACGGCATGGGGGACGGCGCGGACAAGATTCTTGCCGTCCTTGCGCGGTACGGCGTCGCGGCGGCGGATTTTTTCGCCAGCGACGGCTTTGTTCGCGGGCAGGTCTTTCACGGAAAAACTGTGCTTTCCTATGCGCAGGTCTGCGAAAAACACGACGATTTCATCATTCTCCTCGCCTTCGGCAGTGCGCTGCCGAATGTGCTTGAACCGATTTACCGGCTGTCCGAATCGCGCGAACTTTATGTTCCCGATGTGCCGGTCAGCGGCGAAACGCTGTTCACGCGAAAATTTTACGCGGCGAATTACGAAAAGTTCCGCGCGGCATACGACCTGCTTGCGGACGAAGAGTCAAAGCAAATCTTCGGCGAACTGATTCGCTATAAGCTGAGTGGCAAAATCGAACATCTTCGCCGCGCGGTCAGCGCACCCGACTGCGAAAAGCATCTGCTTGCGTTCGAGCGTTACGAAACCTTTGTCGACGCCGGTGCTTATGTCGGCGACACGGCGCGGAAATTCATCGCCGACTGCCCGCACGCCAAAAAGATTTACGCCGTCGAGCCGGACGGGAGAAGCTTTAAAAAGCTCGCCGCCTATGCCGAGAGCGAAACTTCCGCAAAAGTCATACCCTGCCCCTTTTGCGCTTGGAGCGCGGCGGGCAGCGCGGCATTTACCGCCGCAGGCAACCGCAATTCCGCCGCAAAGCCGAACGGCGGCAAGACAGTCGAACTGAACACGGTCGACTCACTCTCTGCCGACACCGACTATATCAAATACGACGTCGAGGGCGCGGAAAAAGAAGCGCTGCTCGGCTCGGTGGAAACGATTGGGCGCTGCAAGCCCGATTTGCTCGTCTCTGCCTACCACCGCAGCGAAGACCTGTTCGCCCTGCCGCTTTGGCTGCATGAGCACTTCCCGTTTTACAAGCTGTATCTTCGCCGATTTGAGTCGCTCCCCGCGTGGGACATCAATCTGTATGCCGTCAAAGGATAAAAGAAAGAAGGAATCGTTATGGAATACCGTCTCTTTGTCGAAACCTGCCCTGCCGAAAATGCCACGGGCTGGGCGTTCATGATTTTCAATCACCAGGACTTCAATGTCTACAAATTCTGCGGCAAAAGCGACAGCACCGACGAAAAAGCCGTGACGCTCGAAATCGCGGCGCGTGCGCTGAACTATTTTTCGAATTTCATGCGCCGCCGCTACTACGACGAGCATTTTGCGACCATTCTCGACGAAGACCGCATCACGCTCTTCACAAAATATCCCGAAATCGCCGCGTGCCGCGCGACCAAAGCCTATGAAAAAGGCTTTACGGGCGCAGACCGCGCGCTGTGGGAAGCGCTTGTTCCCTTTTTCGAACGTCCCACGGTTTTCTTTGAAACCGCAAACGGCGAGAAATTCGTCGCCATGACAAAAGCCCTTGCCAAAGAGGGTCTGTCCAAAGCCTAAAGAAAGAAACGAAAAAACCGAGGGAGTTAACTCCCTCGGTTTTTTAACGATTACTTGTACTTGCGCTTGCGTGCTGCCTCAGACTTCTTCTTACGCTTTACGCTGGGCTTCTCGTAATGCTCTCTCTTGCGGA
>SFNW01000168.1 GCA_004554105.1 Clostridiales bacterium
CGAATCTGATTGGTTTTATAAATATTTTGTACGCGCGTTCGAGATTTGCTTGGTAAACGGTACAACGCCGACCACGTTCAGTCCAAACGGCAAAATTACTGTCGCGCAAGCATTGACCGCAGCTTCATTTACTCATCACATTTATTACGACAAAACGATACGCGCAGTCGAAGCCGGCGAAGCATGGTATGCGCCTTATGTTAATTATTGTATCGACAACGGCATCATCACCGAGAATCAGTTTGCCGATGTAAATGCCAATATCACCCGCAGCGAAGTCGCAATCCTTTTCGGAAACCTTTTGCCGTTTGATTACACCGTGACGAGCCATGGCACCTATTCGGATATTACGAGTGATATGGCTTGCTACGAGACAGCGAAAAAGTTCTATCAGGCAGGCATAGTCAGCACAGAAACCTTTGATGCTTTCCGTCCCGCAGACGAGATTACCCGCGCCGAATTTTGCGCAGTACTTACGAGCCTTATCTATCCCGAATATCGTACAGTTGCGGATGCAATTCATCCGACCGGCATCAGCATCGGCATCAGCAGTACGGATTTGACGATGGTCGTTGGCTCAACCTATACTTTGTTTGCAACGGTTGAGCCGAGTGCTGCGACCGAAAAGGGCTATACATGGTCGTCAAGCAACCCGGGCGTCGCTTCGGTCAACGAAAACGGTGAAGTCACCGCTTCGGAACTCGGCACAGCGGTAATCACCGCAACCACCGTGGACGGGGGATATACCGCAACTTGCACGATTACGGTTGTAAGCGGAATGGGCATATTTGCCGTCGGTGATTTGAACGGTGACGGTAAACTCTCGCTCATTGATGTTCTGATGCTTTTGCGTCAAGTTTTGAACAGTTAAAACAATCTGAAATTTCCGCAGATTTCCGTTTCGGCACACAATAAAGGCAGTCCTTTCGGACTGCCTTTTTTGATTTTGCTATACGCATCATTCGTACCGCAACGCCTCGACCGGGTCGAGCTTTGCCGCTTTGTTTGCCGGATAGTAACCGAAGAAAATGCCGATTGCCATACTGAAGCCGACGGCAAGCAGAATGTAGGACAGCTTCGGCACGGCAGGTGCGCCGATCAGCGAAGAGCCGACATACCCGAGTATGCCGCCGAACAAAATGCCGAGTATGCCGCCGATGGCACAGATAATGACGCTTTCAACCACGAACTGCATACGAATATCGCCGTTGGTCGCGCCGATTGCCTTGCGCGTACCGATTTCACGCGTGCGCTCGGTGACCGAGACCAGCATGATGTTCATGACGCCGATGCCGCCGACCAGCAGCGAGATTGCCGCAATCGCCGCAATCGCGATGTTGACCGTACTCATCATCGAATCGACGGTCGAGAGAATGCTCTCCATGCTCATGCTCGCAACCTGATAGTTTTCGTTATTCTTGTAATATTTGTTGAGGAAGTTTGTCGCAACGGCGGCAAAGTCCTCGCTGTCGACCGCGCTGCTTGACCCAACCGTGACCGTGCTGTAGCCCTCGGCTGCACCCGACAGTTTCTGCGCGACCGAAATCGGGATATACGCCGAGGTCGTGATGTCCTCCTCGGCGGCAAACGAAATATTCATCGCCGACTGCTCGTATTCATATACGCCGACGACCGTAAAGCTGTAGATCTCGAAGTTGGTATACACCGCGATTTTCTGCCCGAGTGCCGCCTGCACGTCGCCGCCGAACAGATTGTTCACGAGCTTATCCGAAACGACCGCTTTCATTTTGTGGTCGGCAATGTCCTGCTCACTCACACTGCTGCCCGCAAGGAGCGTGATGTCGTTTGCGGCAAAATACTCGTCATTGATACCGGTCAGCGATACATTTGCCGAAAGATCGCCGTCCTTCGCCGTGCCGCTTGCAAGATTTGCCGACAGGCTGATGTAGTCGATTGCATCGGGATAGCGCGCGCGCAGCGCGTTAAGCATCTCGTCGGTAATCAGGTCGCTGTCGCTGTAGCCGCGCATCTGTCCGCTGCGCTCGCTCGACTTGGATTGCAGCATGATGATAATGTTATTCGCGCCGAACGCATTCATTTCGTCGGTGATCGCATCGGTCAGCCCGCTGCCGAGGGTCAGAATGCCGATGACCGAGCCGATGCCGATGATGATGCCGAGCATGGTGAGAAAGGCGCGCATTTTGCTTGCGCGCAGACCCTCCCATGCAAGGCGCAGGTTTTCGCCCAAATTCATCTGCGCACCTCCCCGCCCTCAAGTATGCCGTCGCGCATCGTATAGATGCGGTCGGTTTCGGCGGCAAGCTCATTGTTGTGCGTAATCAGCACGATGGTTTTTCCCTGCTCCTTGTTGAGCTTGTGGAAAATATCCATGACGAGTCTGCCCGTCTTGGAATCGAGCGCACCGGTCGGCTCGTCGGCGAGCAGAATCGCGGGGTCGTTCGCCATGGCGCGCGCAATCGAAACGCGCTGTTTCTGTCCGCCCGAAAGTTCGTTCGGCAGATGCTTTGCCCGCTCGCCCATCTCGACGAGGTCGAGCAGCTCCTTGGCACGCGCATTGCGCACGCGCTTGGATACGCCCGCGTACATCATCGGCAACTCGACATTGAGCAGCGCGTTCGTGCGCGGAATCAGATTGAAGGTCTGAAAGACAAAGCCGATTTTGCGGTTGCGAATGGCGGAAAGCTCGTCGTCGTCTGCGTCCTCAATCGGCTCGCCGTCCAGCACATAAGTTCCCTCGGTCGCGCGGTCGAGCACGCCGATAATGTTCATCAGCGTGGATTTGCCGCTGCCCGACGCGCCAACAATCGAGACAAACTCGCCTTCCTTAACCGTCAAATCAATGCCGTGCAGGATTTCCAGCTCGTTCGGCTCGTCG
>SFNW01000039.1 GCA_004554105.1 Clostridiales bacterium
GCCGTCCACCGTAATCGAGTAGGGCAGCTTGGTGATGCAGGCAGCGTTCGAGCCGCCGCTCTCCGCCAGTACGCCGCCCATGAAATGCAGGCGGGCGTTGGAGCCGCCGACCGAGGTCACAACGCAGTTCTCGGTAAAGTGCATATTATTGAAGCCGCCGAAGATAAAGACCGGATAACTCGTGGTAATATCAATCGGCAAATCAATCGTGATGCGATTGTCATTTGTGTTCTTGGCAAACTGGAGGCGCGAGCCCTGGCACAGTTTGCCGCCGTTTTCGGCGGTAAACGTCAGGTCGCCGCTCTGTTCGGGAACCGTGACAATCGAAGTAAACGACACGTCGCCGCAGGCAACAACCGTGCCGCCCTTGCCGCCAAGCGCACTGAACGCCGCGGAAAGCGAGCCAAGCGGGCTTGCCGCACTCGAGCCGTCGCCCGTGCCGCCGTCGGCGACATAGACCATCGTCCCCTCTGCAGCGAAAACCGCTGCCGAAAGCAGCAGTGCGCAGAGCAGCGCGGAGCAAATGAATAAAAATGTCTTGCGCATGAAAATCCCTCTCTTTCTGCTTGAAACAATTCCTTACATTCCTATTTTATCTGTTCGCCGATAAAAGTCAAGGCAAAAACCGAACTATCACACAAAAAGCATACATGTTTCAAGCCCAAAACTGTCTGTTTTGCCGACAAAAGCAGCCGCCGACGGTTTCCCGTCGGCGGCTGCGCCGATTCTGTTCTTTGCTTCAGTCGAGTACGACCGTCGGCCACTGTGCCGTCGAGAAGGTCGACACACCGGTCAGCGTGTCTGCCGTCGAGCCGATGCCGTCGGTGTTGGAGAGCGCGGGGCGCACCTTGAAGCTTGAAGCACCCGAAAGCCCGACAAGCGACTTCGGGGCTGCGAGTTCGACCACATAGCCCTCGTCCTTGTCCTCGTTGTTGCCGACTGTGCCGAGCACCTTAACGGCTGCACTGCCGCCCGTGAGGCTCGACTTCTTCGCGCCGCCCGAATAATAATCAATCGAGCGAATGCCGTCAAGCCCGACCTCAATGCGGTAGTCCGCAGTCGCACCCGCCGCGATGCAGATAGTGGCGGTATCGGCGTCGTTCAGATAGTAGTCGAGGCGGGAAACGAGGAAGTAGACATTCTCGTCGTCATGCGCGACGCGCAGCGTTATCTGCGCTTGCGTCTCACTGCCGACGAAGAGCGCGTCGGTATTCTCGATTTCATCCCAGTCGTTTGTGTAACCGTCGACATTGACCGTCGTTTTCGGCGCGTTGATGCGGTGGTTCAGATAGGAGCGCACCAGCATGAGCCCCGAATAGTCGCCGCTCTTATGCTGGTTTGCCGTAATGACCGCATGACTGCCGATGACCTCCGCCGAGCCCCAGATGCCGACCGAGTCGACCGTGAGGAACTCCTTATTTGAGAACGCCGTGCCGTCGGGGCTGCCGAGGCGCGCGTAGAGTTTGCCGCTCTTTGAGTAGGTCATGTAGACCTCGCCCGATTCGAAGCGCACCGCATAGGGGGAAGAAACCTTGTAGGGCGTCAGATAGAGCGTGTCGGGTCCGACCTCCTCAAGCGCAAGGCTCTTCCATACGCCATTCTCGCCGCTTGTCGCATAAGAGCCCCAAAAGGTCTTATCAAGGTATTGGATTTCATAGACGACCATCGTCTTGCCGTTGTACAGCTCGACCGGGACAGGCATCTGCCCGCCGAAGTAGGGACGGCTGACGCCGTCGGGTCCGACCTTGTTGCCGAGTTCGGTCTGAATGACCGTCGTCGCGCGGTAATGGCTCTTGTCGCCCGCCTGAATGTCCGGCGTCCAGCTGTAGCCGCCGTCCTTGGAAACCAGCATACCGACGCCCGCCGAGCGTTTCTCGGTATCGAAGCCGTAGAGGTCGATGTAGGGCGCAATCTGCGTAAAGTAAACTTCAACCGTCCCGTCCGAGCGCTGATGAATGCCCGGCTCCCAGACCTGTCCGGTGTAGATTTTGGTCTCCGCCGACCATAAAATCGTGTTGTTTTCGTCCACGCTGCCGCGCATCAGCCAAAGGCCCGAGAGGTCGCCGTAGGTCTGATAGCCTTTCGGCGGGCGCACGGCGTAGACGCAGAGAATGTCGCCGTTGTCGAGCACGACCGCCTCGGGGTTGACCGCAGCGTAATTTTCGGTCACACCGTCAAAGGCGCCGCCCTCATAGGTAAACATATGGTCTTTCGCATTCCAAAGCACCTGCGGCGCGTTCCAGTTCAGACCGTCGCTGCTCGTCGCATAGTACATGTGCAGACCGAGCTGCCCGTAAGGGTAGAGCAAGAGATAAAGGTCGTCGCGCACCTGTTTCACGCGCGGGTACCACGCGTTTGAATAGCGCGAGTAGCCGGTTTTGCCCACCGTCAGTTCAACCGTCGCGCGGTAATCCTTCTCCAGCGAAGCGGCGGTATAGTCGTCGCTTGCATGGTCGCCGTCCGTCCCCTTCGTGTTGAGGTTTGCAATCGGCGTAATCACGGTTTCGGGCTTGTCGGGCGTTACGGGAACGACAGGCGTCTCGGGCTCGCCCTTCATCGCCTTTTCGTAGGCGTCGCGGGTAAACACGCCCTTGTCGATGAGCTGCTCGTCGATCGTCTTGCCGCTCTTGACCTTGGCGGTCAGGGCACGGTAGCAGATGACAAACGCGCCGCCGCGGTTAAAGCCCGCGCCTTTGGCGTTACACAGTCCGACTTGCTTTGCAAGCGTATAGGGGTCGTTCCACGCAAAGTCGCCCGCCCCGTCGTCGTAGCCGAGCACGCGCAGCAGGATCGTCAGAAACGCCGCCTCGGACACTTCGCTGTCGGGGTCAAACTTCGTTGCGCTGACGCCCTTGGTAATGCCGTTGGCATAGACGTAGCCGATGTAGGGTGCCGCCCATGCGGGCACGTCGGTAAACGGATGCGCCTGCACAGAAGCGGTCGCGTCCTTTTCCGCGCCGATAAAGCGCACGACAAGGACAAACGCCTGTGCGCGCGTCAGCTTGTCGCCGAGCGCGAAATTCACACTGCCGTCGCTTGTCGCGTAGCCGCCGACAAGTCCGAGGTCATACAGCGTTTCGGCAGCCTTTGTCGCAGTCACCGACGGCGCGGGGGAAATCAGAATGCTGTCCGCAGCCAATGCGGGAATACTGCAAACGACCGTCAGTACGGCAAGTACCAGTGCGAGAAGTTTTGTTTTCATGGGAGAAATTCTCCTTTTCGATGTTTAACTCATTATACCGTACCTGCGGCGGGATTTCCATAGAAATCTTGCAGAAAAAATCCTGCGCTTTTTACAGCGGCCGAAAACAGCAGGGGCGTCTGTGCTCCGACAGCCGCAAGGGGTTTGTGATTGCCGCACGGCGCAAAAATGCCGACCGGGGAAAAATCCGCGGTCGGCACTTGATTTTAGGAAAATTGTAAAAAGGACTGCATCGGGACGGCACCCGTGCTATAATGGAATCATTCCACGGTGAAGGAAATTGCGTCGGTGTTCGCGATTGTTGCATAGGTGTCGCAGTCGTAGATGCAAAACTTCAGTTCGATGTCCCGAATGCGCTCGATTCCGTTCTCCTCAAGGTCGGACGACAGCACGCTGACGGTGTCAAATACATATTTGCCGTCATAGACGCTCGCCGAAAAGAGTCCGGTCACCATATAGCCGTTGATCGACATATCGTCGCAGGAAACCGAGATGTTGCGCCCGCTGTTGTTCTCAATCAGCAGAAGGACTGCCGAGCCCCAAAACGTGTTTTCGTCCACATATTTGCCGACGATGCGAATGCCGCCCTCCTCGTAGAGCGTCTTTCCCGCATTGTCAACGGTCGTATCCATCTGCGTATAGAGCGAGGTCTTGATTGTCACGCATTCCGCCTCGTAGACGGTCTAGTAGGTCTCGGTGTCGTAAACATAGAAGTAAATTTCAACCTGTCCGATGTTGTCAATCCCCGCCGCTTCAAGGTCGGAGCTGGAAAGCCACATCGTCTCGTTTGCCTTTTTGCCCGCGGCGACGGTGGCAGACCAAAACGCGTCGACCATGCAGTTGTTGACAATCACCGCGCGCGTCGAAACGGCGTAATCCTTATCGGCATTGTTTGCAATCTCAAAGCGAACGCCGTCTCCCCAAATCGAGTCGTTTTTCAGCTCTTTGGCAGTCACGGTAAGCCCGTTGAAGTCAAAGCATTGTTGCTCTTCGATTTCCGCCTCGGCAACGGCGGCATCGCTCGACGCCGGCGCATTCGTCGCTTCGACCGGCTGCGCACTCCCCGCAGGGTCGGTCGCAATGGCGCGCTGCTCGCCCTGCTCGCCCGTACAGGCGGCAAGCGAAAATACCGTGAGAATCGCCAAAAGCGCTGCGAAAATCCTGTATGTGTGTCTGTTCATTTGTCTGTCTCCCTTTCAAATACCGGTTTTCTCTCCGCCGCGGCGGAACGTATGGGTATTATACGGCACAGACGCAAAAAATGTTATGCCGCGAGCATAACATTTCAGAAAAATATGCGCTACACTGTCCGCATCACGACGGCGAGCCGATCCCGAACAAAATCAATCCCGCGAAAATCGAATAAATGCCGATAACGGTATAGAGAATCCGCTGTGTCCGGCGGTCCGTGCCGCGCGTCAGCGGAATCCGATTCCAGATGTCGAGAAAATTGTGAAAGCAGCAGAACGGGACCGCAAACAGGAGAATGCACGCCGCCAGCGTCTGCACAAATCCGAGAAAGCCGCCGCGCGCCGTCGCAAACATTGCCGTCATCAGCAATGCCGCCGCAAGATAGCCGATTGCGGCGAGGATCACCACCGGAATGTGCCTGCTGCGCAGCCCCGGAATCTCGGAAAGCAGCGTGCGCGTACCGCTCGGCGGCGGACAGTTTCTGCGGAGAACGTCACCGAGCGCGGAAACGCTTTTGTAGCGTTTGGACGCGTCAATCTGCGTGCATTTTTTCACGATTTTGCCGAGGCGACCGAGGGCAAGCTGCTCATTCGGCAGTTTGCCGGTGAGCATTCTGTTCAGCAATACGCCGACCGCATAAATATCGGTGCGGGCGTCGCTCTGCCGAAATCCGAATTGCTCGGGTGCCGCATAGCCCGGCGTGCCGAGAATGACCGTGTCCGTTTCCTTTTCCGGCGCAACGGCGCGCGCGATGCCGAAATCAATCAGCCGCGCAAAACCGTCGGTCGTCACAATGACATTGTTGGGATTGACATCGCGGTGTACAAGCCCGATTCCGTGAAGTGCTTCAAGCCCCGCGCAAAGTTCGGCGGCGATTTTCACCGCCTCGTATTCGGACAAGGTTCTGCCGCCGCGCAGCAAATCGGCAAGGCTGTCGCCCGAAAGATACGCACGCACCACAATCGCGCGGCCGTCGCGATCGTCCACATACAGAATCTTGGCAAGGTGCGGGTAGTCAAGGGCGGCAATCTGCCTGTAGAGCGCGGCGGCGGCAATATCGACGCATTTGACGACATACAGCTTGTGCGCAGGCTCGTAGATGCACAGCGTTGTGTCTCTGCCGAGCACGGCAACCGAACGCAGATTTTCATAAATATAGGCATTAAACACAGACATAGCCTTCCTCCTTGTCCGCATCGGCGGAACATCAAAGCGCATGAAAGGAAACAAGCATGGAAAAATCCACAAAAGAACTGCTGGAAGAAATGAAAAGCAGCCGGAACTACGATGCATACCTTGCGGTCAATCGGGACAGTATCGGCGCGGGGGCGATGCGTCTCGACCGCGCGCTCGACGCGCTGCTCGCCGAGAAAAAGAAGTCGAAAGCAGAGGTCATCGCGCGCTCCGGCATTGAGACCCACTACGCCTACCAGATTTTTTCGGGTGCAAAAACGCCGACGCGGGATAAGGTCGTCATGCTCTGCTTCGGTCTCGGGCTGTCCGAAAGCGAAACCGAGCGTCTGCTGAAAATCACGGGGTATGCGCAGCTCTACGCCAAGGACGAGCGGGACAATGTCCTCCTGTTCGGGCTGACGAAAAAGCTGTCGGTCATCGAGGTCAACGGTCTGCTGTACGACCTCGGACTCGACCTGCTGACCTGACTCCGCGCAACGGCAATCCTATTATCATAACATAAATATAATAACACAAATTTTTCCGCTTGACAACGCACCGCGCCAAAAAAGCCTTCGCTGCGGCACGGCTTGACATTTTTCGCAACATCGTATATAATTGCCTCACTGACATTTCGGAGGCTCGGATATGGAATTTTTGAACGAAATCAAAGCATTTGTTACCTCAAGCGGCATCAGTCTCCTGTTCTCGGCGATTTGCGCCATTGTTTTCGTGCTGATCGGCTTCAAGCTGTCAAACTGGCTCATCAAGCTGATGAATCGCGGCGCGAAATATCAGCACATGGACGAGAGCGCGCGCGGCTTTATCAATTCGCTCATCGGCATCGGCTTAAAGGTGCTGATCATCTTCATCGCGGCGTCGATTATCGGCATTGACGGCGCGGCGCTCGCCTCGGTCATCGGCACCGCCGGCATTGCCGTCGGTCTTGCCCTGCAGGGCAGCCTTGCCAACCTCGCAGGAGGCGTGATGATTCTGCTCTTCCGTCCGTTCAAGGTCGGCGACTTTATCGACAACCACACCGACAGCGGCACGGTCAAGGAAATCGGCGTGTTCTACACCGTGCTTCGCACCGTCGACAACAAGCAGATCACCGTCCCGAACGGCGCGCTGTCCAATGCGACGGTCGTCAACTACAGCGCGGAGGCGCGCCGCCGCGTCGACCTCGAATTCTCGGTCGCCTACTCGACCGACCATGAGAAGGCGATGAAGGTTATGGAGACCGTCGTCGGCGCAAACGCGAAGGTGCTTGAAGACCCCGCGCCCTTTGTCGGACTTCTCCGCCAGGACGAGAGTGCGCTCGTCTATGTCGTGCGCGCCTGGTGCAGCGCGGGCGACTATTGGGACGTCTACTTCGACCTCAACGCCAACATGAAGAAGGCGTTTGACAAGGTCGGCATCGAGATCCCCTTCAATCAGCTTGACGTCCACGTCACAAGTAAGCAGTAACAACATCAAAAAGAGCCTTTCCGCACGGAAAGGCTCTTTTTTATTTAGGCTTTAATTGCGCGGACGGCTTCTTCGACCGTGAGAAGCTGCTGCTCGCCGGTCTCCATATTCTTGAGCGTGAGCTTGCCCGCCGCCGCCTCGTCCTCGCCGACGAGCGCGACGAACGGAATGCCGCTGCGGTTGGCAAACTTCATCTTCGGCTTCATGCCCTTGTCGAGGCAGTAGACGTCGACGTTCAGCCCCGCCGCACGCAGCGCGGACGCGCTTTGCAGGACGAAATTCATGTGCGCCTTGTCGGTCGGGACGAACAATACGTCGCACAGGCTCTTTTTCGTGTCCGAAATGATATTCTCGGCGCGAAGCTGCGAGAACAGACGCGTCAGCCCAATCGAAATGCCGATGCCGGGCAGACGGTCGTCGGTGTAATACCCGGTCAGATTGTCATAGCGCCCGCCCGAGCAGACGCTGCCGAGCGCGGGGTAATCAACGAGTTTGGTCTCGTAGACCGTGCCGGTGTAGTAATCCAGTCCGCGCGCAATCGTCAAATCAATGGCGATATTCTTTTCGGGAATGCCGTAGAGATACGCATAGCCGATGACCTTCTCCAGTTCGTCCACGCCCTCGCGGTAAACCGCATCGTCACAGCCGAAGGACTTCAGCGAAGCGAGAATCTCCGCGTTCGTACCCGAAATGCCGATAAAGCGCAGAATCGTGTCCGCCGCATCGCCCGTCACGCCGTATTCGGCAAGCTCGGCGCGCACCTTGTCCGCGCCGATTTTTTCGAGCTTGTCGATGGTGCGGAGAATGTCGCCGATGCAGTCGGCAAAGCCGAGCGAGCGAAAGAAGCCGTTGAGCACCTTGCGGTTGTTCAGGCGAATCACGAAGTCGCCGAACGCGAGCTTGGTGAACACATTGTAAATCACGGCGGGCATCTCGGCGTCATACATGAGGTCAAGCTCCTCCGAGCCGATGATGTCGATGTCACACTGGTAGAATTCGCGGAAACGCCCCTTCTGCGGGCGCTCGCCGCGGTAGACCTTGCTCATCTGATAGCGCTTGAACGGGAAAACGAGGTCTGCCTTGTGCTGCGCGACGTAGCGTGCGAGCGGCACGGTGAGGTCGAAGCGCAGCGCCAGATCGGCGTCGCCCTTGGTAAAGCGGTAAATCTGCTTTTCGGTCTCGCCGCCTGCCTTGGCGAGCAGCACCGGCGCGTACTCAATCACCGGCGTGTCGAGCGGCAGAAAGCCGAAGCTCTCGTACACCGCGCGAATGGTATCGTACATTTTGTTGAACAGAATCTGGTCGGGGGGCAAAAGCTCCATCGTCCCCTGCAGCGTGCGGGGTTCTACTTTTTCGGACATACGTTTATCTCCTCTGTATGTTTCGGTCGAGTTTTCAGGTGCGGAACTGGTAGTCGTACAGCTCCTTATAAATGCCGTCGGCGCGCATCAGTTCCTCGTGCGTGCCGCGCTCGCGAATGCCCTCGTCGGTCATGACGATGATTTCGTCCGCGCGCTTGACGGTTGAGAGACGGTGCGCGACGACAATCGTCGTTCTGCCGACGCAGAGCGCGTCAAGGCTCTCGGTAATCAGTTTTTCGGTGACGTTGTCGAGCGCGCTCGTCGCCTCGTCGAGAATCAGAATCTTCGGATTTTTCAGAAAGACGCGCGCAATGGCGACGCGCTGCTTCTGTCCGCCCGAAAGCTTGACGCCGCGTTCGCCCACCTCGGTGTCGTAGCCGTCCGGCAGGCTCATGATGTAATCGTGAATGTTGGCGCGCTTTGCGGCTTCAATCATCTCTTCTTCGCTGACTGTGCCCGCGCCGTAGGTGATGTTGTCGCGGATGGTTGAGTCAAACAGGAAAACGTCCTGCGAGACAATACCGACGCCGCGGCGCAGCGAATCGAGCGTCAGAGAGCGAATATCGCGCCCGTCAATCGTCACGCTGCCGCCCTCGATGTCGTAAAAGCGCGGAATGATGTTGCAAATCGTCGATTTGCCGCCGCCCGACGGTCCGACAAGCGCAAGCGTATGCCCCGCTTCAATCCTGAACGAGAGGTCGTGCAGAATCTCTTTCGATTCGCCGTAGCGGAAGCTGACGTCACGGAACTCGATGTCCCCGCGCACCTCGCCGAGCGGCTCGGCGTCGGGCGCATCGGCTTCGACCGGCAAATCCATGATGCTGCAAAAGCGCTCAAAGCCGCTCATGCCGTTTTGGAACTGCTCGACGAAATTGACGATGCGGTTAATCGGGTCGGTAAAGACGTTGACGTAAATCAGAAACGCCGCGAAGTCGCCGGGCGTAATCTTGCCGTAGATGCAGAACAGCCCGCCCGAAACCAAGGTGAGCAGTTTCAGAAGATCGAACAGAAAGGTCGAATCGCTGTGGAACTGCGCCATCGCGCGGAGGGCGCGGGCGCGTACCCGGACGTAGGACTTGGTCACGCCGTCGAACTTTTGGTTTTCGTAATCCTCGGCGACATACGCCTTGGTGACCCGCACGCCCGACAGGCTGTTTTCAATCGAGGCGTTGATGACGGCGTTCTCGGCGCGCATGGCGCGGAATTCGACGCTCATTTTCTTCCGCATGTGCATGGCAAAGACGACCATGATCGGAATAAAGGCGAAAATAATCAGCGTCAGCCACAGATTGACGCTCGCCATCAGGGCAAACGAGCCGACAAGCAGCACCGCCGCGAGGAACAAATCCTCGGGTCCGTGATGCGCCAGTTCCGAGACGTCGAGCAGGTCGCTGACAATGCGCGAAATCAGCGCACCAGTCTTGTTGTTGTCAAAATAGCTGAACGGGAGCCGCTCGATATGAGCGAACAAATCGCGGCGCATATCCGCCTGCATATCGGTCGCCATGCGGTGTCCGTAGTCCTGGATAAAATAGTTCATATACCGCTTGCCGATGTACAAAACAATCAGCACGGCGGAAAAAATCAGAATCGCGCGGACGTTTCCCCCCGGGATAAAGTCGTCGATGATGACGCCGGTCAGCTTCGGGTAAAACAGATTGCAGAGTGCCACGCCGAGCGCACACAGCATATCCAGGCAGAACAGCCCGAGATACGGCTTGTAATACGCGCAAAAACGCTTGAGTGTCTTCATTTTCTTCCTCCAAAATCCAAACACCGTCTATTATATATGAAAGTTTTGGAGAAGTCAACAGCAAACAGACCGGTGCGAAAGGTTGCGGGGCGTTGCCCCGCGCCCCACCCAAGGGGCTTTTTGTAAAAAGCCCCTTGGGAATCCCCAAAAACTTTCAAAAAGGGGAAGGACGATTTTTATGCTTGTCCGAAAACGCCTATCCGCCGGTTTTCGCAAAAAACGCCGCCCGCAGGCGGCGTTTTTTCAAATTACAGCCCCAGTCTTGCGAACAGGGCTTCGCTCTCGCGGTCGACGCGGGCATAGTCGACGAACGGGCGGTAGATTGCCTCGATGTTGTCGTGTACGGCAAGGCAGGCGGCAAGCTCCTCGGTCGCGCGGGCGACAAGCGCACGGCTTTCGCCTGCGGCGTAGGCGACGAAGTCGGGCAGCGGCGCGCGCAAAAATCCGATCGCGTCGTCCGCGCCGTCCTCGGTATTGCAGAGCGCGAGCCCTTTTTCGGGAAGAAGGACGCGGCGCGGAATTTCGGGCAGGATAAAGTCGTCGAGCAGCGTCACTGCCCTGCCCGCGGCAAGGCTTGCCGCCTCGCGCAGGACAACCGCGCCGACCGCGCCGTGAAAATGCCGACAGTCGGCAAGCCCGAGCGTATCCGCAAGGTCGACCACGCCCTTCGGCGTAGCGGAGCGGCAGAACAGCCGACGGCTCTCCCCCGCCCTCTCCGCCGCGAAGAGCGGCGCAAGATACGCCCGCACGGCGGCAAGGTCTACAGAAGCCGCCGCGGCGTCGACCGCCGCCTGTGCAAGCGACCGTGCGGCGGCAAGGCAGGCGTAGGCGCGGTCGTAATGCGTTCGGTTTTCGGCAAACAGCGCGCGCAGTGCATCGGCCTTCCCCATAAATTCCGCGTGGTGCAGAAAATGCCCGAGGTCGACAACCTCATCGCACGCACCGGGAATGACCGGGTCAATCGAGTGCGGCGCGGTGCCGTCGAGCAGCACGGCGTGCAGTGCGGGAACGCGCACCGCGTCAAAGCTGTCGGGGTCGCTCGCACAGCGGAATTCCTCAACCGCAAGCCCCCGCGCGGCGGCGCGCTCGGCGACCTTGCGCATCAGCGTACTTTTGCCGACGCCCGGACCGCCCTTTAGGACATAGGTGTAGTGCTGCTCCGCCTCGTGCGGCACAATGCCCGAAAAGCGGCTGACAAATCCGACGCCGGTATTCGCGCCGGGAAAATAGGTTGCGTTCATAAAATCCCCTCCGCAAAACAGATTACGCTACAGTGTATGCAAAATTCCGCCGTGCGAAACGGATTTACGAAGAGCAAAAGAAAAAAACGGAACCCGTAGGGGCGGATTTCTATATCCGCCCGTTTCAAGTGTAACCCGAAACCGCTTTCACCGAAAAAATCCCCGCCGAAGCGGGGATTTTCCGAACTTGTAAACAGGTCTGCTTTCGTGCCTCCCTCTTTGAGGGAGGTGTCGCCGAATGGCGACGGAAGGAGTCTATAACAAACCGTAAAACTCCTTCAGTCGGCTACGCCGACAGCTCCCTCGGAGAGGGAGCCTGTATGATCGCCAAGCCCAATTTTTCAATATCTTTACTCTGCCAGCATTTTTTCGAGCGAGGCGAGGCGGACGCAGGCGGAGAGTGCCTGAATGCAGACCTCCAGCTCGTGCGCGGGCGAATAGGTCGGCGCAAGGCGCAGATTTGCGTCGCGCGGGTCCTTGCCGTAGGGGTAGGTCGCGCCCGCACCGGTCAGGACGACGCCCGCCTGCTTCATCAGGCTCCAGACGCGCTTTGCGCAGCCGTCCATGACGGTAAGGCTGATGAAATAGCCGCCGTTCGGCTTGGTCCAGCTTGCGATGCCCAGCCCGCCCAGTTCGGCTTCAAGTGCCTCAAACACGATGTCAAACTTCGGACGAATGATTTCGGCGTGCCGCTGCATCAGCTCGTGAATATGCGTGGCGTCCTTGAGGTAGCGCGCATGGCGAAGCTGATTGAGCTTGTCGAAGCTGATCGTCTGAATGCCGATGATCTTCTTTGCCTGCGCCATATTGCGCGGGCTAAGCGCCATGGCGGCGATACCGCTGCCCGGGAAGGTCACCTTCGAGGTCGAGGTGAAGCAGAGAATGCGGTCCTCGGTGCCGTACCGCTGACCGAACTCAAAGATGTTTGCGAGTTTTTCCTCGCTGTAGATGTCGTGTACGCAGTAGGCATTGTCCCAAATAATGCGGAAATCGGGCGCGGCGCACTCCATCTTGGCAAGGCGGCGCACGATGTCGCGCGGGTAAGTCACGCCGGTCGGATTCGAATACTTCGGCACGCAGATCATGCCCTTGACGTCGGGGTCGCGTGCCAACTCCTCGATGCGGTCGATGTCGGGCAGACCGTTTTCGAGGTACTCGACCGTAATCATCTCGATGCCGAGCGATTCAAGCATGGCGAAATGGCGGTCGTAGCCGGGCGCGGGGCAGATAAACTTCACCTTGTCCAGCTTGCACCACGGCACATCGACGCCGGGCGCACCGTGCAGCATCAGGCGCGTGAGCGCATCGTAAATCATATTCAGGCTCGAGTTGCCGCCGACGAAAATCCAGTCGGCGGGCAAGTCCAGAAGCTCGGCAAAGAGCGCCTTCGCCTCGGGAATGCCGTCGAGCATTCCGTAATTGCGGTAGTCGAAGCCGGTGTCGCCGACATAATCGCCGTGCTCACCGGTTAATACCGTAAACATCTCGTTGGACAAATCGAGCTGCTCGCCTATAGGCTTGCCGCGCGAAAGGTCAAGCGACAGCTTGAGCTTGCACAGGCAGTCGAATTCGATCTGCGCACGCTTCAGTTGTTCTCTTTTCTCTTCGATGGAAAGTTCTGCGTACTTCATAATGCTCCTTCGGGGTAAAGTCAAAAGTCTGCCGAGCCGGTCGTTCTCGGGAATGCTTCAACGTCGCGGATGTTCGAGACGCCGGTGATATACATGACAAGGCGCTCGAAGCCGAGACCGAAGCCGGCGTGCTTCGCACCGCCGAAGCGGCGCAAATCGAGATACCAGTCATAATCCTTTTCTTCAAGACCGAACTTCTTCATCGCGGCGAGCAGCATATCCAGCCGCTCTTCACGCTGCGAGCCGCCAATCAGCTCGCCGACGCCGGGAACGAGCATATCCATCGCGGCGACCGTCTTGCCGTCGTCGTTGAGGCGCATATAGAACGCCTTGATTTCGCGCGGGTAGTTCGTGACAAAGACCGGCTTGCCGAAAATCTTTTCGGTGAGGTAGCGCTCATGCTCGGTCTGCAAATCAATGCCCCACGAAACCGGGTACTCAAACTTGTTGCCGCTCTCTTTAAGCAGCTTGATTGCCTCGGTGTAGGTCACTCTGCCGAAATCGCTCGAAACAAGGTTCTGCAGGCGTTCAAGAAGCGTGTTGTCGAAGAACTGGTTAAAGAACGCCAGCTCCTGCGGGCAGCGCTCCATGACATGGCGAACGACGTGTTTAATCATCGCCTCGGCAATCTCCATGTCGTCCTCGAGGTCAGCGAACGCCATCTCGGGCTCCATCATCCAGAACTCGGCGGCATGACGCTGCGTGTTCGAACGCTCGGCGCGGAAGGTCGGACCGAAGGTGTAGACGTTGCCGAACGCGAGCGCGAAGCACTCGGCGTTGAGCTGACCCGAAACGGTCAGACTCGTCTTCTTGCCGAAGAAATCCTTCGTGAAGTCGACGCTGCCGTCCTCGTTCTTCGGCAAATCGTTCATGTCAAGCGAGGTGACATGGAACATTTCGCCTGCGCCCTCGCAGTCCGAGGTCGTGATAATCGGCGTGTTGACATAGACAAAGCCGCGCGAGTTGAAGAACTCGTGAATGGCATACGCGCACTCGCTGCGGACGCGGAAAACCGCGTTGAAGGTATTGGCACGCGGACGCAGATGCGCGATGGTGCGCAGAAATTCAAAGGAGTGCTTCTTCTTCTGAAGCGGGTAATCGGGGGAGGAAACGCCCTCGACCGTCACCTCGTCGGCTTTCAGTTCAAAGGGCTGCTTTGCCTCGGGGGTCAGCACGAGCGTCCCCTTGACCGAGAGTGCCGCGCCGACATTCTGCTTGGTAATCTCGGCGTAGTTTGCGATTTTGTCCGCCTCGATGACCACCTGCAAATTTTTGAAGCAGCTGCCGTCGTTCAGCTCGATAAAGCCGAACGCATTGCTGGCGCGAATCGAGCGCGCCCAGCCGCAGACGACGATTTCCTTGCCGTCAAAGTCGCCGCTCGACAGATAAATGCTTTTGATTTGTGTCCGCTGCATATTCATCCCTCACAGTATTGTATAATTGTATAAATATTTTTATTTATATCTCTGCAAAATGTACGGAACGAGTTTTAACCGTCCTTGAAAGAAGGCTGTTTTGATGTTCTCGAAAAAGTGTGCAAATGAGCCTCCCTCCTTGAGGGAGGTGTCGCCGAACGGCGACGGAAGGAGTGACATAAAACGGTGAAACTCCTTCAGTCGCTAACGCGACAGCTCCCTCGAAGAGGGAGCCTTTGATTGTTCTCTCGGAAATCGGACTTTATCAAACAGCCTGAACTTCCCTCAAGGGAAGCCAAATATCAAAC
>SFNW01000169.1 GCA_004554105.1 Clostridiales bacterium
CCGTAGACGGACGCGGCGTCCGTCGTGAGCAGGACGACGGGGAGCCCGAGAAGGTCTGTCCGTCCGTTCTTCCCGACAAAATAGGTTTTTGTGACCGTCTCGGTCGGCGTCCCGTCCGCACTCTCGGCGCAGACGCGCAAAACAAAGCACTGATCCACATAGGAAGTATCGGACGCTTTCCCGAGTGCCGCAAAATAATCTGCGGAGGCGCGGAGCGCGCCGGAAGGGTCGGAAACCGGCACGCTCTCCCCGTCCGCGAGGCGCAGGCGGGTCGCCGAAACCGCCGGATCGGAGCAATCGGTCGTATAATAGACGCGATAACCGTCCGGCGCCGTCACCGACAGCGAAAACGGATCGGCATAGAATCCGCTCTCGTGCGAGAAAGACAAAACCGATGCCGCGATTGTCAGGGCGGAGCCGTCATTACTTGCACCGGGAGTAGGCGTCAGGGTGGCGAAAGCCTCGCCGCCGTCGGCGGCTCTGCCGTAGGATTCGTTCTTGCGGAGTGCCGGTACGCGGAGCGAGACCGAGAGGCGTCCGTCCGGGTCGGCGAGGTGCAGATCCTCTCCGTCATTCGAGATTTTGAAAGCGGCGTACCAGCCGTCACGCGCGCCCGCATCGTTCCCCACACCGTCGGCATAGACCACAAGGTAGCCGCCTGCCGGTATTGTCGTCCCCTCCGGGAACACGAATTTACGCAGGTTCTTTTTCCCGTCCGAGAGCGACCAGCCGCCGAGCGATTCCGCGGTGTCGGCTGGGTTATAGAGTTCGATATAATCGTAATACCCGCCGTCCGGCGCCGGGTAAGCATCGTTTTTGGAACAGACCTCATTGAACACGACCGATGTGGTGCGTGGCGTCGGTTCATCGGGCGCCGTCGTGCCTCCGTCGTCGGTCGTGCCTTCCCCCCGGTGGGTCGGATCGGTCGGGGTGTCTGCCGTGCCGCATGCCGTGAGGAAGCAGAGCGCCGCGAGGAGCCCTATGGCAAGGCAACGTAAAATAACGTGTTTCATGCGGAGATTCATTCCTTTCCTGCGGTTCCGGTACCACCGGGGACAGCCGTGGGTATCGCGGTACTTCTTGCGGATTTTATACAGGTGTCACGGCAGAGCCCGATTTTTCCGCGCCCGTGCGGAGTACCGGCGGCAGGTCGGAAAGAGGCAGAGAGCAAACTGCCGCTCCGACGGTCGCAAGCCCGCCGCCGACCGGCGCCGCGGAAAGCGTATTCGTCCCGAAGAATGCCGCGAGGTACGGCAGTACATAGGTCTGACGGTCGCGGAAGAAGGTCACGAGGAACTGCATCTCCTGCGCCCACGTCGCCCCCGTCACGGTCGTTGGATAGACAGTCGTGCCGCCAAAATACGTCTTGACTTTCCAGAACGTGTCATCTTTGCCTTCCGCAGAGCCGCTTTTGTACGCCTTGACGGGTACGCCGAAGCGCTTGAAGTGCTTGGTCATGGCCCCCTGCACCCGCGCGATTGCCGCCTCGGTCTTTGCGACCGCGGTCTCAGGCGCAAAATTCACTTTGCAGAGTTCTTTAAATGCGGAAACGAATTTTTCGACGAACTGCGAATTCCGCATCAGGTTTTTCACCTGCGGCATCGCAGAGAAGCCGTTCCCGGCAAAAGGCATCGTAGCGGTGAACGGATCCGTCGCCACGCCGTAGTCGGTCACAGTCCTGCCCTTCCAGTTCTCGACCGCATTCCAGCATCCGGCGGAAAAATCAAGGTCATAGAGGACGAAACGCCATTTCCCGTCCGCATACGGATTCGCGGCATCCTCGAGTGAGGGGTCGATCGTCCGCCAGACGGCGATGTTCTGCGCGAACGACCAGTCCATATTTCCGAGGTAGGTCTGTATGGCGAGATAGTCAACAAGGCTGTCGATGTCGACCGCCTCAAGGAGCGCCTGCCAGTTACGTGCCACCGAGAGATCGGCGTTCAGAAGTTTCCGGAATGTCGTGAGATACGACGCAAACGCGCCGTCGACATTTCCCTCTCCGGCGTCCACATCCTTGGTCCCGGTCTTTGCCTCGCCCTTCTTGACGATATAGACGTTATCGCTGCCAATCCCGTAATGCGCCTCCACATAATCCTCGGAGAAGCGCTCCATCAGGTTGAACACACCGTAATACTCCCCGTCGAGAAACACGACGGTCGGCTCATAGTCGCTCGTGGATACGGCGCGGTCGGAGACAAGCGACTGGAAGAACCCCTCCTGCAATTTGGTGACGCCGTCCGTGCGGAGCACGAGACTGCCGCAGTCCGAAACGCCGCCGAGAATCGCTTTCTTGAATTTCCCGGCGCCGTACCGGCGGCGGGCGAAAAGCGTCATGCTCTTCTGGTTATAGCCGCGGGTCGACGTGCCGTGCAAGCGGACGCCGATATCCTGGTCGAAAGAATAGGTTTTATCGGCGCTGAAATACGTAAAGTTCGCCGGGCGTTCGTCATTGGTCTTTTTCCAATACTTCGGGTTGGTGAACAGGGCGTTGTCATTGTCCGTATCGGTGCCGAAAAAATTGTCAGGGTCGCTGACAAGCGAGACGACAGACAGATTCCGGTATCCGCCGTCCTCACTCGAAAACTGCGAACCGACGAAGTAGGACTTAGTGACGACGCGGGACTCCTCTCCCGTATCGCTGACAAGGAGAAACCGCAGAACATTGCACTTATCCACTTTATCGTGGGCGATGCCCCACGTCCGGGAATACCCCTCGTAGCACTGCTCGATCGTCCCCATATAGCGACCGCTGTACACATTGGCATCCTCG
>SFNW01000170.1 GCA_004554105.1 Clostridiales bacterium
CGGGTGACGGGAATCGCCTGCCTGCGGGCAGAGCGGTGGCGCGCTCTGACTGCCACCGGCAGTCATTCACTCCGCGCCCTTCGATTCCCGCAAAGCGGATATCGGACTTTTGCTTTCCAAGCAAGCATGGAGCGGGTGACGGGAATCGAACCCGCACGGCCAGCTTGGAAGGCTGGAATTCTACCATTGAACTACACCCGCAGAATCAACGCCTAATTATCATAGCACAACCGTGTGCGCCTGTCAAGTTTTTTTTGAAATTTTGCGTGCGGGAATGCCTCGGCGGCTTTCTGCGGTGCGCTCTGCTCCCACGGCGGGCGGAACGGGAATTTTCACGAATTTTGTATTTTCTGTTGACAAGGCGATTCTGTGTGACTATAATGAAAACAGATGTTTTATAACTTTTGTTATGTAACGAAAACTTAAAAATGGCAGGAGGGTAAACAATGCCGCCGAAACCGAAATTTACAAAAGAGGAGATTGTCCGCGCCGCGCTGGAACTGGTGCGGGAGCGGGGCGCAGACGCGCTGACCGCGCGCGAGGTCGGCAATCAGCTCGGTACGTCTTCGTCGCCGATTTTCACCGTCTTTGCGGACATGGAGGAACTGAGAGCCGCCGTTCGCGCGATGGCAAAGGCGCGCTTTGACGCTTACATGGCAGTCGCGGAGGACTATTTTCCCGCGTACAAGAAGCGCGGTATGCAGTGGGTGAAATTTGCAAAAGAGGAGCCGCGCCTGTTTCAGCTTTTGTTCATGCAGAACGGGGAAGCGGGCATGGATTTTGACCGCGCCGTGGACGAGATTCCGTTCGGCAAGGAGAACGACATTCGCATCATCATGCGCGACTACCGTGCTTCGCGCGAGCAGGCGGAGCATCTGTTTCGCCAGATGTGGACCTACACCTACGGGCTTTGTGCACTTTGCGCGACGGGCGTCTGCACCTTTTCCGAGGAAGAGACTGCCGCGCGGCTCGGCGAGATTTTTCGCGGCATGATTTACGTCCTTGCCGAGGGCGCGCCCGATGTGCAGCCTACGGCGGACTTTGCCGAGTCTGTACGCCTGCGCGAAATCAGCCCCGACCTCGGTGGAGAAAAAGTATAACCGGGCTGCGAAAAACCCGACAAAGGAACGATAGAGCATGATAGATATACGCATTGAAACCGATCGGCTTTTGCTGCGGGGCTTTCGTCTCACGGACGCGCCGCGCGTCGCCGAAATCTGCAACAACGAAAAACTGCATCGCGGCACCTACCTGCCGTACCCGTACACGCTTGCCGACGCCGAATCATGGCTTGCCGAGCGGGACGCCGACTTTGCAAACAAGGTGTGCTACGACTTTGCGGTCGTCGAAAAGTCGAGCGGAATCCTCTTCGGCTGCGTCGGCGCGTATCACAACGCCGAGCGGCAAAACGCCAGCCTCGGCTACTGGCTCGACGAGGCATTCTGGGGACGCGGCTATGCGACCGAGGCAGCGGGCGCACTCCTGCAATGGCTGTTCACGCTCGACGACGTCCACAAGGTGTGCGCCGACCACTTCGGCTTCAACACGGCGTCGGGCAGGGTCATGCAGAAAATCGGCATGACCTACGAGGGAACACAGCGCGAGCAGGTCTACCGCGACGGCGTGTATCACGATCTTGTTCTCTACGGGGCGATAAAGCCCGAGAGATAAATATAGGGGGAACTATGGAACACAGTATTGAAATTGAACATCTGTACAAATCGTTCGGCGAGGTCAAAGCCGTGTCGGATTTGTCCTTCCATGTGCGGACGGGCGAACTGTTTGCCTTCCTCGGCGTCAACGGGGCGGGCAAGTCCACGACCATTTCGATTCTCTGCGGACAGCTTGAGAAGGACGGCGGCAGCGTGACGGTCTGCGGCGAGAGCATCGAGGACGGCGGCGCGAAAATCGCACGCAAAATCGGCGTCGTCTTTCAGAACTCCGCGCTTGACCGTGCGCTCTCGGTGCGCGACAATTTGCAGAGCCGTGCCGCACTCTACGGCGTTACGGGCGAAGCCTTTCGCACGCGGCTGTCGGAGCTTGCCCACCTGCTTGACTTTGAAGACCTCTTAAACCGCACGGTCGGCAAGCTCTCGGGCGGTCAGCGGCGGCGCATCGACATTGCCCGCGCGCTCTTACACAAGCCCGAAATCCTGATTCTCGACGAGCCGACGACCGGACTTGACCCGCAGACGCGCCGCCTGCTTTGGAATGTGGTGCGCACCCTGCGCGAAACGGAAAACATGACGGTTTTCCTAACGACGCATTACATGGAGGAGGCGGCGGACGCCGATTATGTCGTCATTCTCGACAGCGGCAAAATTGCCGCCGAGGGGACGCCGCTCATGCTGAAAAATCAGTATACCGGCGACTTCATCACGCTCTACGGCGTAAGTGAAGCGCAGGTTGCGGCGCTCGGACTGCCCTATGAGGCAATCCGCGACGCCTACCGCGTTTCGGTGCCCGACACGGCGACGGCGACCAAGCTGATTGTCGCAAATCCGACGCTGTTTGCCGACTATGAAATCACCAAGGGCAAGATGGACGACGTTTTCCTTGCCGTGACGGGCAAAAAACTGACGGGAGGTGCGGAGAAATGACCGGACTGATGAGTTTGATTCGCAGAAACTGCAAGCTCTTTTTCAAGGATAAGGGTATGTTCTTCACCTCGTTGATTACGCCGCTGATTCTGCTGGTGCTGTACTCGACCTTCC
>SFNW01000171.1 GCA_004554105.1 Clostridiales bacterium
AGACGGCAATCGCAATCGAAACGTAGTGCTTCCAGCTCAGCTTTTCCTTGAGGAAGATGCGGCTCCATACGACCGAAAGCACGCAGTAGCAGGAGATGATTGCGGCGGCAGAGCCGGTGTGCGCCTCGTCGCCGATGGCGAAGATGTAGGCAAACTGCCCCGCCGTTTCGCAGATACCGCCGAGCAGCTTGGGTCCCTCACGCTTGACCGAAAGGCGGTCGCGCTTAATCAGGAGTACATAAATCGCCGCGCCGATACCCATGGCGAGGAAGGTCAGCTCGTAGGCGACGTTGGCGACGCTTTCGTCGAGCGTTTCCAAAATAATCGTGTCGGCGACCGTGCCGGCGGCGTCAATCAGGCAGTAGAGAATCGGGAAGAGCAGGGCAATAAAACTCTTCTTGTACTTGATGTTGGCGCGGGACTGCCGCAGCTCGCGCACCTTGTCGTCCTCGCCCATTTCGGCAAAGCCGAGGCTGACGACGCCGGCGGCGACGAGAATTACGCCGACCCAAACGAGCGGCTCGGGCATCTCGCGCAGAAACAGGAAGCAGAACAGCGCGGCGAGTGCGCCCGACGAGTTGCAAATCGGCGAAGAGACCGAAAGCTCGATGTAGCGCAGACCGACATAGCCGAGAATCATCGACAGGATATAGAGCAGCGACGCGGGCAGGTAAGTGATGATTGCCGAGAGGCTGATTTCGACGCCGCCGATGAAGATTTCATAGCCGGCGTGCAGACCCATGACGAGTCCGACCGCCATCACCATCTTCCAATGGCTGTACTTGTCGTCGGGGCGCGAGCCGACCTTACTGAAAATGTCGGAACCGCTCCAACAGAGCAGAGCGATGAGCGAGAGAATAAACCACATAATGTCCTCCTGAAAAGTTTGCGTGAGTTGAGCCGTTTATTTGTCCAGATTTTGAAAGACCTTCAGAGCGGCGTCGCGGACGAGATCGGGCTTTGACACGATAATCCCGCTCTGCGCGTCGCCGAGGACGAGCAGCGTGTCTCCCGGTCCGATGGAGAAGCGTTCCCGTGCTTCTTTCGGAATGACAATCTGCCCTCTTTCGCCCACCTTGACGGTGCCGAAAATGTACTTGCCCTTCGGCATTCCCAAAAGCTGTTTTCCTTTCGGCATGGCGCACCTCGCAATAAAATTCATACTTGTATGAAAAGTATGAATTTATTATAGCAGAAATTCTGCGATTGTCAAGTAAAAAACTTCGGGTTTTTGAAGAGAAGAATGTTTGCAGACAACGGGAAATGCCCGCGTGAGCGTTCTGCTTTAAGTAGGGCGGGGGCTTGCTCCCGCCGCATAATAGTAGGGCGGGGGCTTGCTCCCGCCGCATATAACGGGCAGAATAAAGCATTCGGTGAGCAGCCCGAATGCTTGAGCACAAAGCACTGCAATCATCTTCTCGCGGGAATATCTAAATGACGGGAGCACGCCCCCGCCCTACGCCAAGTTTTTAGGTCACCGAAAGCGGCGTAGTGTTTATTTCAAACAGCAAAAAGCCTTCCGAAATGGAAGGCTTTTTGCTGTAATTCCGGATTTCGAGCGCGGTTATCCGAACGCTTTATTTTCTGAACATCAGCGGGACGTATTCGACGTCGGGCTGAACGCCCATGTACGCGGGGCGGATAATCTTGCCGTTTGTGACCAACTCCTCGAGACGGTGCGCAGACCAGCCCGCGATACGCGCGATGGCGAAAATCGGCGTGAACAGCTCGTCGGGCAGGTTCAGCATCGAATAAACAAAGCCGCTGTAGAAGTCGATGTTCGCGCAAATCGGCTTTTCTCTGCCGCTCTTTTCGTAGAGAAGCTCGGGCGCAAGACGCTCGACGCGCTCGTAAAGTTCGAATTCGTCGGTGCGTCCCTTTTCGACGGCGAGCTGTCTGACGTGCTCCTTGAAAATCAGCGAACGCGGGTCGGACTTGGTGTAAATTGCGTGTCCGATGCCGTAAATCAGACCGCTGCGGTCGAAGGCTTCCTTGTTGAGCAGTTTACGCAGGTAGGCGGAGACTTCCTCATCGCTCTTCCAGTCCTTGACGGCTGTCATCAGCTCGGCAAACATGTGGACGACCTTAACATTCGCGCCGCCGTGCCGCGGGCCTTTCAGCGAGCAGAGCGACGCCGCCATTGCGGAATAGGTATCCGTACCCGACGAGGTGACGACGCGGTTGGTAAAGGTCGAGTTGTTACCGCCGCCGTGCTCGGCATGGAGAATCAGCGACAAATCGAGCAGACGCGCCTCCAGCTCGGTGTACTTCTTGTCGCGGCGCAGCATGATGAGGATATTTTCCGCCATCGAGCGGCTGCGGCTCGGCATATTGATGACCAGACTGTGTCCGCCGATGAAGTGATTGTAGGAGTGATAGGCGTAAATCGTAATCATCGGCAGCGCCGAAATCAGGTGCAGGCATTGCGCCATGACGTTGGGCAGCGAGATGTCGTTTGCATTGGTGTCGTAGGAGTAGAGCGTCAGCACGCTGCGCGCAAGCAGGTTCATCAAATCGGCGGTCGGCGCGCGCATGATGATGTCGCGGACGAAGCCGTCGGGCAGGGCGCGGTAGGACGCAAGCAGGTTGGAGAAGGCTTTCAGCTCTCTGGCGTTCGGCAGCTTGCCGATGAGCAACAGATAAATCGTCTCCTCAAAGCCGAAGCGGTTTTCGGCGACGAAGCCGCTGACGAGGTCCTTGATGTCGATG
>SFNW01000040.1 GCA_004554105.1 Clostridiales bacterium
GTCCACGGGTCGAGCGACCTGTTTTCGAGGAAGGGAAGCACGGCTTCGTACTGCTTGGCAAGCGCGGTGGCAAAATACCAGGCAATCATCATGTTGACGTAGTATGCGTCCGAGCGGAGTGCCGCCACCGCGGCAGGATATTCGGGCGAGAAGCGTGCGTCGAGAAAATGACGCATCAGGGTTTCAATGCCGTAGCGGATCGTGTACGGGTGCGAATCGGCAAGCCAGGCGTACACATGGGACAGTAGGGCTTGCGGCTCTTTGATGAGTGCTTTCGGCGAGGTCTGGTCGCAGGTTGCCCAGTTGTCGATATGGGGCAGAAACCGCTCGACGGCGGCGATACAGGGCTCGAAATCGCGGATATATTCAAGCAGAAAGCCGTGCAGATTGTTTTCTTCAAAATAGGTGTGCGGCAGTTCGGCAAGAAATGCTTCCGCCTCGGCACTGCCGTGCAGTTCCTTTGCCAACGCGCGCAGCGCGGGCGTGCGCACGCCGATGACCCGCTCGCGCGGCAGATTCGGCGTCAGTTTCGCGGCAAAATCGCCGTATGCTTCGTCGCGAAGGGCAAACAGGCGCTTTGTGACCGTCGTTTCCAAGGGGCGTCCTCCTTTGTCTGTTTTTTCTATTGTAGCACAAAGCAAAGCGGCTGCGGGCGTATTTTTTGTATTTTTTTCCTTGCTTTTTTGCGTCGGTTATAGTAAACTGTTCTTATCCACTTGTAACGGAGGACAGCATGAAACTTACAAAACTGCTTGCGGCGGCTCTCCTGCCCGCGATGCTGCTTGTCGGCTGCGGAAGCGGCGGAAACGGCGAAAATCCCGTGTCGTCGGAACCAAACGGCGAAACGCCCGCGTCCGGCGAGCTTGTCGAAATCAAAAACGGCATGGAAATGCCGGGCTATTACTATGAAAACAATCTGACGACCGGCGCGGCAGACCCGTTTATTCTCGCGCACGACGGTATGTATTATCTGTATTGCACGGGCGGCTCGCGCTTTACCGTTCGCTCGACCAAATACCCGAATGTGTGGCCGAGCGAGTCGAAGGTCATTTTAAAACTTTCCGACCTCGGCTGGGCGGAAGAAAAGGGCTGGGCGCCCGAAATGTATGAATATAACGGCAAGTTCTACATGATTTTTTCCGCCGAGGGGTATAACGGGCTGCACGCCATCGGCATCGCGGTCTGCGACACGCCCGACGGGGAGTTTAAGCCGCTTTCGTCCAAGCCGTTCTTTGCGCCGGATTACAGCGTTATCGACGGCAGTCTGTTCTTTGACGACGACGGGCGAATTTATATGTACTATTCCAAGGATAATTCCACCAATCTTGTGGACGGCAAGAAAACGAGCCAGGTCTACGGCGTCGAGGTGGCAGCCGATTTCTCGGGCGTCATCGGCGAGCCTGTGCTGATTTCCACGCCCGAGCAGGACTGGGAGAAAAAGAGCGGCTCGGTGCTTTGGAACGAGGGGCCGGTCGTGTTCAAGGAGAACGGGGTATATTATCTTCTCTACAGTGCGAACTGCTACGCTGTGAAGGATTACTCGGTCGGCTATGCGACTTCGGATACGCCGCTTGCACGCTTTGTAAAGCCCGAGAAGTCGCGCATTCTGCGCGGCAACGATACGACGGTCACGGGACCGGGGCACTGCAACATCCTGCGTTCGCCCGACGGCAGTGAGATGTACATGGTTTACCATGTCCACACCGTGCCGCCGGACGTGAAAAACGGCAGAAGTCTTGCCATTGACCGCCTCGTTATCCGTGAGGACGGCACGCTGGCGGTCGACGGCCCCAGCGAGACGCGCCGCCCGCTCCCCTCGGGTGCAAATGGCTACAGCCATATTCACGCCGACGCGCTGACGGTCACGGGTACGGGCGAGAAAGCCGAGATTTCGTCTTTCTCCGCCGTTGAGAATCTGTTTGACGGTATCGCAAAGACGAGCGTGGAGGGAATCTATTCGATGGACGAGGGCGGCAGCGTTGAAATCAAACTCAATCAGCCGACCGAACTCACCTCGGTTATGCTTTATGCGCCGATGACCGACGATTATGTGCCCGGCACGGTCGACGTGGAGATCAACGGCGCGTATATTCTGCGCGGGCTGAAGTTCTCTTCGCGTCTCGGCAGCCCCTTGACGGCGACGCTCAGCAATCTGCCGGCGAACACGGCGGTCGAAACCATTAAAATCACCGTGCATTTGGCGGAGGGCAGCACCTATGCCGCACTCAGCGAAATCGTGCCGATTACGGCAAGACAAAAATAACAAAAAACCGTCTTCGGGCGGTTTTTTGATGCAGATTCGGATTTATTTAAGCGCTTTTTTGTCCGCTGAGGTCAGCTTATAGGCAGTCGGCTCGCGCGAGGAATCGTAGATTTCCAGGCTGGCGTAAGGCGCGGCGGCATAATCGGCGTCCTCGGCGTAGTAGACGTCGAGATAGAGCGATTCGTATGCCGAAAGGGATACGCCCTCAAAGACATAGCGGCGGTAGGAGTACAGCCCGAAGCCGGTCGTATAGGTGTAGGTCGTCGGCGCGATGCGGTCAAAGCCGTCCGCGTAGAGCGAGACGTCGAGCGGCAATTTTCTGCCGTTTGTCTCTTCAAAGCCGAAATCCGCCGCCATCAAGGGCAGCAGCGAGTTGTTGTAGCGAATCGTGACAATGAGGGTTTCGGTCTCGGGGAAGTAAATCGGCTGATGCGAGAAGAATTTGCTCTTTTTGCCGTTGTCGTAGAGCGTGCGCGGCTCCCAGGTCACGGCGTCGAGACTGCCGTCGGCATAGTCCGCACGCAGCGCGTCGGTGGCGATGACGCCGCGGGCGGCGGGGGGATAGGTATTGAGCGCGTAAATACGGTAGAACAGCATTCCGCAGACAAAAACAATGATAAACAGGGCTAAAAACTTGAAGAGTTTCTTCATCATGACAGCCTCACTTTGCGTTGTTGTGCAGAACTTATTATACAGCGCGCACGGCTTACTGTCAAGCCGCCGAAAACCCAGCAAAAAACAGCGAAAATATAAAGTTTTTTCTTGACAAGCGCATTTTTGCAGTGTATAATGTCTTATGTTGCATTCCTGTGCCCGCATAAAGGAGGGTCTATGATACTCGATATATCTCCGCTCCTTTCGGGTGAGAAACGGAAACTCGACATCGACTATATGCTGACCGTCTCGTCCGATGAGACCGACGGCGGCGCGGTCAATCTGTCCGGTGTTCGTTTTCCGCACCCTGCGCGCGTACTCGGGCAGATTACCGACAACGCAGGCTATATGCGCCTGACGCTTGCCGTCACACTGCCTTACGTCACGGTCTGCGCACGCTGCGCAAAGGAAGTTTCGGGCGAGTTTGAGATGAACTTCGAGCGCACGGTCGTGCCCGAGGGCATGGTCGAGGACGCCGAGGAAAAGGAAGAGGATTTCGCCGTGGCGGAAAACGGCAAGCTCGACATCGACGAACAGCTTGTCGAACTGCTTGAACTGGAGTTTCCGACGCGGATTCTTTGCCGCGAGGACTGCAAGGGACTTTGTCAGCGCTGCGGCAAGGATTTGAACGAGGGTCCGTGCGACTGCCCGATGGTCGAGCCGAATCCCGCGTTTGCCAAACTGCTGAAGCTGTTTGACGAGGAAGAGCCGAAAAATCAAGAATAATAAAATAAAAAAATAGATAAGCACGTTTCGTGCAAGCATCTAAGGAGGTGTATTCAAATGGCAGTACCGAAGAGAAAGGTATCGAAGGCGCGCAGAGATAAGAGACGCTCGAACGTCTGGAAGCTCGCGCTTCCCGGCATGGTCAAGTGCCCCAAGTGCGGCGAGTACAATCGCGCACATCGCGTTTGCAGCGCGTGCGGCTACTACAAGGGCGAGGAAATCGTAAAGAAAGAAGCGTAAGTTTCTGTGAAAAAAGCGAGACGGCAAGCCGTCTCGCTTTTTTCGTCGCCGCAGGGCGGGGGATTTGCGCCGCGCTCCATGAATTTTAGGTGAATTTACAAAATACTATGGAATGCGCGCCGATTTTGTAGTATAATAAATTGTTACCAAATTGATTCTACAAACAACGCTTTCACGGAAGGATACGAATATGGGACTTTTTGCAAAGCTATTCGGCACCTACAGCGATCATCAAATCAAAAAACTCAAGGTCATTGCGGATAAAATCGACGCGCTCTCGCCGAAGTATGAGGCGATGGAGGACAGTGAACTGCGCGGACAGACCGCGGTTCTGAAGGAGCGGCTGGCAAATGGCGAGACGCTCGACGACATTCTGCCCGACGCGTTTGCGCTCGTGCGCGAGGCGGACTGGCGCGTACTCGGCAAGCGTCCGTTCTATGTACAGCTCATCGGCGGTATTATCCTGCACCAGGGACGCATCGCCGAGATGAAGACCGGCGAGGGTAAGACGCTGGTCGCCACCATGCCGGCATACCTCAACGCGCTGACCGGCAAGGGCGTTCACATCGTCACGGTCAACGACTACCTTGCCCGCCGCGACAGCGAGGAAATGGGCAGAGTTTACGAATATCTCGGCATGACGACGGGACTTGTCGTACACGGTCAGATGCCCGACGAGAAGCACACCGCGTACAATGCCGATATTACCTACGGCACGAACAACGAGTTCGGCTTTGACTACCTGCGCGACAACATGGTTGTCTACAAGTCGCAGATGGTACAGCGCGGACACAATTTCGCCATCGTCGACGAGGTCGACTCGATCCTCATTGATGAGGCGCGCACGCCGCTGATTATTTCGGGCGAGGGCGAAAAATCGACCGAGCTGTACACGCTGGCGGACAATTTTGCCCGCACGCTGAAGAAACTGGTCATCAAGGAGACCGACGACAAGCAGGACATCGAAGAGATTTCGGCAGATGCCGACTATGTCGTCGACGAAAAGGCAAAGACGGTTGTGCTGACCGCAAGCGGCGTTGCCAAAGCGGAAAAATACTTCAATCTCGAGGATTACGCCGACGCGGAGAACTCGACGATTGCGCACCATGTCAACCAGGCGATTCGCGCACACGGCATCATGAAGCGCGACGTCGACTATGTTGTCAAGGACGGCGAGGTCATCATTGTCGACGCCTTCACGGGCAGACTGATGCCCGGCAGACGCTACAACAACGGTCTGCATCAGGCGATTGAGGCGAAGGAACACGTCAATGTGGAGAAGGAGTCCAAGACGCTCGCGTCGATTACCTTCCAGAACTATTTCCGCCTGTATGCCAAGCTCTCGGGTATGACGGGTACGGCGCTCACCGAGGAGACCGAATTCCGCGAAATCTACAACCTCGACGTTGTCGAGGTGCCGACCAACCGTCCGATGATTCGCATTGACTATCCCGACGCGGTCTACAAGTCGCGCGCGGGCAAGTACCGCGCCATTGTGCAGAAGATTATCGAATGCCACGAAAAGGGTCAGCCGGTGCTGATCGGTACGGTCTCGATTGAAAAGAGCGAGGAACTGTCAAACGAGCTGAAGAAAAACGGCATCGCGCACGTCGTCCTCAACGCGAAGCACCATGAGAAAGAGGCGGAAATCGTCGCGCAGGCGGGCAAACTCGGCGCGGTCACGATTTCAACCAACATGGCGGGACGCGGTACCGATATTATGCTCGGCGGCAACCCCGAGTACCTTGCCAAGAGCGAAATGCGCAAAATGGGCTTTGAAGAAGACCTGATTGCGCTTTCGACCGGCAGCTCGGTGACCGACGACGAGCAGGTGCTCGAAGCGCGCAAGACCTTTGCCGCGCTGAACGAAAAGTATAAGGAAGCCATCAAGCCCGAGGCGGACAAGGTCCGCGCGGCGGGCGGTCTGTTTATCCTCGGCACAGAGCGGCACGAGAGCCGACGCATTGACAATCAGCTGCGCGGCCGTTCGGGACGTCAGGGCGACCCCGGTATGTCCAAGTTCTATATTTCGCTTGAGGACGACCTCATGCGCCTGTTCGGCGGCGACCGCCTTTACAACATGGTCGACCGCATCGGACTTGACGAGGATACCCCGATTGACGCGAAGATTCTCTCCGACAACATCGAGTCGGCGCAGAAGCGCATCGAGGACCAGAACTTCAACCGCCGCAAGTACGTCCTCACCTACGACGACGTTATGAACCAGCAGCGCGAGGTTATCTACAAGCAGCGCCGTGACGTTCTTGAGGGCAAGGATCTCGGCGGCATGATCCGCGAGTGGATAGGCTCGGTCATGGAGTCGAAGACGCTCTCCTACCTCGACCACGATACCGACACCTATAATTATGACGCGATGCTTGCCGACGTCGTCGGCGCGGTATTGCGGCTCGAATTTAATGAAGAACAGATTCGCGCAATGGACGTGCAGGCGCTGACTAAGGCTGCGGTTGAAAACGCGATGAAGCTCTACGCCGACCGCGAAAAGCTGTGGCAGTCGGTCAACATTGATATGCGCGAAATCGAGCGCACGCTGCTGCTCCGCTCGGTCGACGAGAAGTGGATGGATCACCTCGACGCGATGGACGAGCTGAAGGGCAGCATCGGTCTGAACGCTTACGCACAGCGCAATCCCGTGACCGAATACCGCCTTGTCGGCGCGGATATGTTCGACAACATGATTGCCGACATCAAGGAGACCACCGTTCTGCGCATTCTTTCCACCGTGCCGAGACGCGAAGCGCCCGTTGAGCGCAAGCAGGTCGCAAAGCCGCTGATCGAGGGCTTTGCGGGCGGCAAAATGCCGACCCGCCGCGAGCCTGTGAAAAAGGGCGCCAAGGTCGGACGCAATGACCCCTGCCCCTGCGGCAGCGGCAAAAAGTATAAAAAATGCTGCGGAAGAAACGAGGGCGACGGAGAATAAGCCGAAATCGGCTTTCCCGTCCGAAAGGAGTGAACGCATCTGAACAGCAAAACCAAGGTGTTCCGCTTCGGACTGTTTTCGGTCGGACTGATTTTTCTCTTCAATCCGAACGTCAACCTGATTGATATTCTGCCCGACTGCATCGGGTATCTCTGCATCTGCGCCGCGATTTCGCGCGTCGCAGACCTCGGCGGGGAGTTGGAGGACGCGCATATCCGGTTCCGCCGTTTGCTGTGGATTACGCTCTCCAAAATTCCCGCACTGCTTCTGGCACTGTCGATTACCGCGCGCAGCGTCGGCGAGGAGACGATTCTGCTGGCGATGACCTTCGGTTACGCTGTGGCGGAAGCGGTTTTCGGCATTCTCGCGTTTTCCAAACTGTTTGAGGGGCTTGCCTACCTCGGCACGCGCTATGACGGCGGCGAGTTTCTGTACACGCTGCCGCCGCGGAAGGCTTTGTGGAAGCGCAAAAAGGGGCAAATGCCGAAAAAGGTGAAAAATGTCGGCACGCTGACAACCTTTACGGCGGCGTTTATCATCTTCAAGTCGGTGATGACCGTCCTGCCCGAGCTGTCTCTGCTCTCGAATTACGACTCGCTCGGCTATATCACGCCCGACAGCGCGGTGCTGTATCGCTACCGTCCGCTGCTGATCGGAATCTCCTGCCTGCTCGTGCTGATTTTCGGCATCGTTTGGCTTTGCCGGCTGCTTCGCTATGTCCTGCATCTGCGCAGACACCCCGATTTTTGGACGTCGATGTCGCAGGTCTATGCCGAGACGGTTTTGCCGAAGGTCGGGCTGTTCGTGTCCCGCCGCGCACAGGCATTTTCGGTGCTGGCGTCGCTCGGCGTCTTCCTTTCGGTCGATATGTACCTCGACGAAATCAACTATCTGCCCGATTTTCTGTCGGCACTCTTCTTCCTTGTCGCCGCTTTGGTGATTGCAAAGTATGTGCGCACGGGCGCAAAGGCATTGTTTTGGTCGTCGGTGCTGTATCTCGGACTTTCGGGCGCGACCTATGCTTCGATGTTCCGCTTTACGACGATGTACACCTACAGTTCGGTGCATAAAATCGAGCGCGCAAGGGAACTGTTTACGACTTACGCGGGCTTCAGTGCGGCAGGACAGATTGCATTTCTCGCCTGCGTGTGGTCGCTGGCGGTGATTTTGAAGCGCCTTGTCGCCGACCATACCGGCGTCAGCGCACTGACTGCCACATCGAGCAGCGGCAAGCCGCTTGCGCAGATTTTTGCCCGCAGAACGGTCGTGATGCGCGTTTTGTCTGTTCTGATGAGCGTGATGAGCGTGGCGTATTTCTACTTCGTCACCGACGTGCAGCGCGTTGCGCTGCGCGGCGGCGAGGGTCCGGGTGGCTATATCTGGCTGCCGCAGTTCAGCGCCGCGTGGATTGCCGATGTGCTGCTCGGCTTGATTTTCGCGGTTTATACCGCCAATCTGCTCAGCGACATCAACGCCGAAATCCGATTCAAATACAGATTTGAGTAAAGAAAAATGCTCCCCGAGCGGGGAGCATTTTTTATACCTCAATGTAATAGGGGCAAATATCCGCATAGCGTCCGTCCTTTGTGCGAAAACCGCCCGGAATCGTGCCGAGTTGCTTGAAGCCGATGCGCTCGTAGAGCCGCCGCGCGGGCAGGTTTGTTGCCACAACGGCGTTGAATTGCAGAATGCGGAAGCCGAGCCCGTGTGCGCGCGCCATGCAGTCGCGAACGAGTGCTTCGCCGATGTGCCGACCGCGGAAAGCGGAGGCGACGGCGTAGCTTGCGTTGCAGAGATGCCCGCATCGCCCGACGTTGTTCGGGTGCAGAATATAGAGTCCGAGGATTTTGCCCGTGCTTTCCTCCTCCGCGACGCCGCAGAAGCTCTGCGCGGCGAAAAAGGCTTTGCCGCTTTCGGCAGTCAGGCATTCTTCCTGCGGGAAAGCGACGCCTTCTCTTACGACTTCGTTCCAAACCGAAATCATCGCGGGGAGGTCTTTATCTTCATATTTTCTTACAGTGATGCCGTGCATTTTGAAGTACCGCCGTTTTTTCTCCTCAGCCGAGCGCCTTCGCAACCTCGGCGATGATTTTTGCCGTGCCTTCGACGCCGAGTACGGAGGAGTCGAGCGCGAGGTCGTAGTTGGTGATCTCGCCCCACTTCTTGCCGGTATAGAAGTTGTAGTAATTCGCGCGGCGGCGGTCGGTCTTGGAGATGCGGTCAAACGCCTCGCTCTCGGAAATGCCGTTCCGCTTGGCGACGCGCTCGGCGCGCGCCTTGATGCCCGTATGGATAAACACGCGGAGTTTTGGACTGTGCTCGCGGAGAACATAGTCCGCGCATCTGCCGACGATAACGGCGGATTCCTTTGCGGCGATGCCCTTGATGATTTCGGACTGCGCCAAAAACAGGCGGTCATTGACAGGCAGATTGTACCCGGGGGAGTGCAGCATGGCGGACGACCCCATTGCCAGCGTATAGAGCAGGCTGTTGGCATTCTTCTCGTCTGCGGCTTCGGCGGCTTCCTTGCAGAGGTCGCTCTTTTCCGCCGCCATGGTAATCAGTTCGTGATCGTAAAACGTGATGCCGAGTTCCTTGGCGACGAGCGCGCCGATTTCCCGACCGCCGCTGCCGTACTGACGCGCTATGGTGATGATTGTATTCGTCATGTTGATTCCCGCCCTTTCGTGTGGTAGCCTTTCGGCACCTTTATTTTAACATAGTTCGGGCGATTTGTAAATATTTTTTAGAACACGGTTTCAATGACTTTCGCGCAGCCGGGCGGGGAATAGAGCCAGCGGTCGAGGTGCTTTACCGTATTTGTGTCGATGAAGTATTTCCGCTTGGTCGGGGCGGGCAGCGCGGGGTAAGAATCAATCAGCACAAGCTTGATTTTCATGCGCTGCGGAATCATGCTTTTGATGTAGACGCTCGCCGTGTCGCCGACTCGCACGCCGCTCTTGTATTCGGCAAGACCGGCGAGATTCGGTGCAAGCTCGACGAAAATGCCGTAGTCCTCGACGCTGCGCACGATGCCCGAAACGGTCTCGGTCGGCGAAAACGCGGCGGCGTTTTCCTCCCATGTGCCGAGCAGCTCGCGATGCGTGACGAAAATGCGGTCATGCTCGCGGTCGATGGTGCGGACGACGACCGGAATGTATTCGCCTGCCGAAAAACGGTCGGCGGGGTGCGAAATGCGCGAGACCGAAATGCAGTCGACCGTGAGCAGCGAGACGATGCCGCAGCCGATGTCGACAAACGCGCCGAAGGGCTCGAGGTGCGTGACCTTTGCCTTGATGATGTCGCCGCAGACGAGGTCGGCGAGAAATTCGGCGCGGCATTCGATTTGTGCAAGGCGGCGCGAGAGAATGGCGGTCGGCATGCCGCGCTCCTCGCTGAGTCCGATGACCTTAAAGCAGACCGGCTTGCCGACGCGCGTGATGACCGCGATTTGCTTCAGTTCCTCGCCCTCGCGGCAATAGGCGACCTCCTCGCGCGGCATATAGCCGCGAATGCCGCCGAGGTCGATGTAGAGATTCATGTCGCTGTCACATAGGACGGCGGGCGCTTCGAGAATCTTCCCCTGCTGCATGGCGCGTTCCAGCCCCGCAAGCGAGGCGGTATATTCGCGGTTTTGCGGTGTGGCGAGCAGAAGCCCTTCGGGTAAGTATTGATTTTGCATAGCAGTCTGTTCCTTTCTCATTCTCGGGTTTTTCGTGATATAAATATGAGAAAGCTTCGCGGCTTATGCAAAAGAAAAGATGCGGAAGCCCCGAAAGGCTTCCGCGGATTTATGACTTTTTCGTTTGTTTTTTCAATAGCAGGGCTGCGGCAAGCAGAATAAACAAAATTCCGCAGAGCGCACCCGCGCTGTCGAGCAGAACGTCGGTCAAGGCGGGACCGCGCCCCGGGACGAAACTCTGGTGAATTTCGTCGCTTGCGGCGTAGAGTGCCGAAAGGAACAGGGAACGGCAAAGATGCGCCGCGGGACTTGCAAAAAAGCCGAGTGACGACAGGCAGACAAGTCCGCCGAGCAGGGCATAGGTTGCAAAATGCGTGCATTTGCGCAGAATATGGTCGCCGCTTGCGAGCAGTTCGGTCTGCGCCGCAGAGGACAGCGAATCAAATTCGGGACAGAATACTCTGATGACCGTCGCCACAATCGAATTACTGCGCTCGCCCGACTCGGTTGCCGTTTCGCTTGACATATAGAAGATGATGCCTGCGAGCAGGACGGTCAGCAGCAGAAAGAGTGCGCGCAGGCGCACAGAGCGGTAGAGCCTTATTTTTTGCATCGCTGTTCGTACCCGTCCTCATACAGCTTTTCGACCTTGCCGGTCATGATTTTGCCGGTCAGGCGGCAGATATACTTGGAGTAGGCGACCTTGGACATTTCCTCGCGCCGCGCGGGGTCGGCAAACAGTTTGGTAATGGCGTCGGCGAGATTGGAGGCGCTTTTCTGCGGAATAATATAGCCGTTTTTGCCGTTCTCGACAATATAGGCATTTCCGCCGTAGTCGGTGGCGATTGCGGGCTTGGCAAGGCTCATGGCTTCAATCAGCGCCATGCTGGTCGCTTCGGTGCCGAACGAGCAGTTGACGATTGCGTCCATGATTTCGATATAGGGCGCGACGTCACCGACAAAGCCCGCGAAAATCACGCAGTCCGCTAACTTGTATTCGCGTACCTTTTCTTTCAGCATCGCCTCGGTCGAGCCTGTGCCGATAATCAGCACGCGCAGATTTTTCATGCCGCGCTCGCGCAGGATTCGCGCCGCTTCAATCAGATAGATGTGTCCCTTGACCTCTTCGAGCCGCGCCGACATACCGACCACGACGTCGTCCTTGCCGATGCCGAGTTTTTCCTTCAGCGCGTCGGCCTCGGCTTTTTCGACGTGGCGAAGCGGCTCTGCGCCGTTGATAATGACCTCGATTTTCTTCGGACTTGCGCCGGTGTCGACGAGATTTGCCTTGGCGGATTCCGAGACGGCAATCATCTCGGTCGACAGCGTGTTGTTGACAAAGCCGCAGAGCTGGCGCAGCGGAAAGCGCGTCAGCGCGGGGCGTGGCGCAAAGGTCGAATGCCGCGTGTGAATGCGCACCTTGACGCCGCAGAGCAGGGCGGCGATTCGCGCCGCCATTGCCGCGTGGGTGTGGACGATGTCGGGCTTCTCGCGCTTGAAAATGCGCATATACTCGCCGATGGCGGCAAGGTCGAGCGATTTGTCCGCGCCGCCCTTGGTCGTGATATACTCAAAGCCGAGCGCGTCGACGCGCGAAATCAGCGCGCTGCCCTCGGGCAGGACGACCTTGACCTCAAAGCGGCTGCGGTCGATGTTGAACAGCGTGGTGAGCAGCACCGTACCCGCACCGCCGATATTGGTATCGCTGATGACGTTGATAACTTTAATCATGCGAACTCCTTTTGAAAAGCTTCTCTTTCAGTGTGCGCACCTCTGCCGTCGGCAGGACGAGGAGCGAAGCTGCGTAAACGCAGACGCCGACCGCACCGTCGGTGAGAACACGCAGAATATCCGTGTCGGGCGCGGCAAAACGGTCGAAAGCAAGCACGGCGGCTGCCATGACCGCGGTGCAGAGCAGCAGCTTTGCAAGGTCGGCAAAGTCGCGGCGGTCAAGCAGTGCGCCACGCTTTGACAGAAAGATAAAGTTGAGTACCGTGCAGAGCGCAATCGTCGCCGAGGAGGCAATGCCGATGCCGTCAAAGCCGATCGTGTAAACGAGCAGAGAACAGAGCGCGATGTTGAACAGAATGGAAATCAGCGAGGACAGCATCGGTGCTTTGACGCTCTGCCTCGCGAAAAACAGCTTGGTCAGCACCTCGTTTGCCGACATAAAGGGAATGCCGAGCGCAAACAGGCGAAGCACCGAGGCGGTCATTTCCGCATCGTGCGCGGTAAATTCATTGCGCATATAGACCGCGCGGGTGACAGGCTCGGCAAGCAGGAATACGCCGACCGCAAGCGGCAGCATAATCAGCAGCAGGATTTTAATCGAGCCGCCCGCAAAGCGGCGTGCGCCGTCGGCATCGCCCGACGCTTCGGCACGCGACAGCTTGGGAAAGAGCAGATTGGTCGCAACAAAGGAGAAAATGCCGACAAAGATGATATAGAGGCGGTTTGCATAGCTGACCATCGTGATGGCACTGCCGCCCTCAAAGCCCGAGGCAAAGCGCGTGTTGATGACGTTGCAGACCGGCTGCAGCCACGAGCAGACGAGAATCGGGAGCGCAAGCTTCAGCGCGCGGCGGATATAGACGTCGCCGAGAAAACGCACGGGTCGGCAGCGAAAGCCGAGACGGTGCGCGGCGGGCGCCTGTATAGCCGCCTGCAAAAACCAGCCGAGGACGAGCGCCGTCGACAGTCCCCACACGCCGAAGTCGTCGCAGAGCGTGTAGAAATAAACGACCATGACGAGGTTGGAGACCAGGCTCATGATTGCGGGGAGCGTGTATTTTTCAAAGGATTGCAGAATCCCGACATAGCAGTAGGCGACGCCGGTAAACACAATCATCGGGAACATCATGCGGCAGAGCGGCACGGCGAGTTCTTTGGCGGCGTCGCTGATTTCGGGCGCGAGAAAGCCGACAAGCGGCTCTGCAAACAGGATACCGAGCGCGGTGATTGCGGCGGTAACCGTCAAAATGAGGTTGAAATAGCGGCTTGCAAAGGCGAAGGCGTCGTCCTTGCCTTTTTTTGCGAGCAGCTCGTTAAAAATCGGAATGAACGCCGCCGTGACCACGCCGCCGAGCGCAAAGTCGAAGAGCGTCACCGGCAGGCGGCTTGCCGCCTCGTAGGCAACGGCGTCTGTCGTCGTGCCGAAGTGCGACGCCGTGAGAATATCGCGCAGCATGCCGAGCAGCTTTGCCATGAGCGTGACGGCAACCATCATCGCCGCCGTCCCGAATAGCCGTTTCTCACTTTTTTCGGTCTTCAAGCGTCCACTTCCTTCCCAATAGTATTGACAAAATATTATAGCATATTTTCCCGTAAAAGGCAACAGATAAATCAGGCTGTCCCAATTAACTTAAAATGTCGGCGGCTCCAACTCCGGCAATTTCACCAAATCCTTGATATGGACAGAGAAACATGGTAATATGTAAGTAAGTCACCTAATCGGAATTTGCGGAGGAGAACATATATGAAATACAAAGGAACGCTTATTGTTGTTAAAGATTGTAACCGTGCGCTAAAGTTCTATAGTGATAT
>SFNW01000041.1 GCA_004554105.1 Clostridiales bacterium
AAACTTGAAAAAAGCATCCGCTCAGGTGATCCGAACGGATGCTTTTTCTTTTAAAGTTTTTTGAAAGGGGCGCGGGGGAAACTTTTGTACACAAAAGTTTCCCCCGCCTATTCTTTCTTTCTATTCCTTTATCGTCACCTTGTCCTCGCCGTCAACTTCAATCAAGCTGACCGAAATCAGCTCGCTGTGGCGGGTGGGGACGTTTTTGCCCACATAGTCGGGACGGAACGGCAGTTCACGCAGACCGCGGTCAACGAGGACGGCAAGCTGTACGGTACGCGGTCTGCCGAGGTGAAAGACCGCCTCCAAGGCGGCGCGCACGGTGCGACCGGTGAAAATCACGTCGTCGACAAGGACGACGTCCATGCCGCCGAGGTTGAAATCGACGCGCGTCGCATTGAGAACAGGCTGCTCGCTGCGCTCGGTGAGGTCGTCGCGATAAAAGGTGATGTCCACCTCGCCGACGGCGGGCGCTTTACCCTCGATTTGCTCCATTTTCTTTGCGATGCGCTCGGCGAGCGGTACGCCGCGGCGGCGAATGCCGATGAGCGCAACATTGTCCGCGCCGCGATTGTGCTCGAGAATTTCATGCGCAATGCGCGTCAACGCGCGGGACAGCGCCGCTTCGTCCATAATGGTCGCTTTGACTTGCTTTTCGGATTTCATAAAATCCTCCCGAAATTCATGTTGAAATGCGGGCGGATCCGGAATCCGCCCCTACGGGCAAACGCGCCGTTTGCAAAACGCCTTCAGTCAGCGGCGGTGACAGCTCCCTCGGGGAGGGAGCCGCCGATGCGAACAATCTATAGCCTCCCTCGCTGAGGGAGGTGGCGCGGCGATGCCGCGACGGAAGGAGTCTTCGTTCGCCGGTAAATAGGAAAATACTCTGTGATAAACATTCGTGTAAAGGATTTGCACGGCATAGACGCGGCGGGAGCAAGCCCCCGCCCTACGAGGAACAAAACGCGCGAGGAATAACGAAGTCCTGCGCAATTTTACACAAACACAGCGTTTGCCTTACGGCTGTATGTACTTCCAATACGACTTTAAATAATCCACGCCCGAAATCACCGTGACAAGCGACATCGCCGCCATCATCACATAGCTGACGACATTGCCGGTCGGCAAAACGCTCTGCCATGCGGGCTCGAGCAGAATCAGCAAAATCGCGGCAATCTGCGTGCAGGTCTTGACTTTACCGATCATTTTTGCCGCGATGACCTCGCCCGACTTGCCCGCAACGACAAGGCGCATCGAGGTGACCGCAAGCTCGCGGAAAATCACGATAAACGCCGCCCAGACAAACCAGGGGCGAATGGCGTCAAAACGGCAGAGAATGCCGAGCATCGCGCCGAAAACCATCAGCTTGTCGGCGAGCGGGTCCATAAATTTGCCGAAATCGGTAATCAGTCCGCGGCTGCGTGCAATCTTGCCGTCGAGCATATCGGTAAACGACGCGATGCCGAAGATTGCCGCGCCGCCGATGCAGGCGACATAGAGATTTTCGGGCAGCGTGATGAGCGCAAGAAAGACCGGCACGAGCACACAGCGCAGCATTGTGAGTTTGTTCGGAAGATTCAGTTTCATACGCAAATCCTTTCCTCAGTCAACGGCTTCGCCGAATAAATCGTAATCAAGCGCCTTGGTGATTTTCACCTTGACAAAGACCCCCTCGGGCAGTTTCTTTTTCGAGCTGAAATAGACCTTGCCGTCCACGTCGGGCGCGTCGGCGCGGCTTCTGCCGAACTGCACGCCGGCAACCGGATCATAGCCCTCACAGAGCACTTCGACCGTCTCGCCGATTTTTTCTTTCAGTTTTTCCTCGGAGACCGCAAGCTGTACGCGCATCAGCGTGTCGTAGCGGTCCTGCTTGACCTGCTCGTCGATTTGGTCGGGGAAGTCCGCCGCCGCCGTCCCCTCCTCGGGCGAGAAGGTGAACGCGCCGAAGCGGTCGAACTTTTCTTCTTTGACGAATTCGCACAGCTGTGCAAATTCCTCCTCGGTCTCGCCGGGAAAGCCGACGATTGCCGTCGTGCGCAGCGTGACATCGGGGATTTCCCGACGAATTTTTTGCACCGCTTCGCGAATGACGGCGCTGTCGCCGTGGCGATTCATGCGTTCGAGAACGCGGTCGTTGATATGCTGTACGGGCAGGTCGACATAGCTGCAGACGCGGTCGTTGTCGCGAATGACGGCGACCAGCTCGTCGGTGATTTTGTCGGGATAGAGATAGAGCAGACGAATCCACGGAATCGCTGTTTCCTTCAAAATTGCCTCGACCAGCTCGGGCAGCATATATTTGCCGTACAAATCCAAGCCGTAGCGCGAGGTGTCCTGCGCAATGAGGTTGAGCTCCTTCACGCCGAGTGCTTCAAGCGACTTTGCCTCGGCGACGACGTCCTCCATTTTCCGCGAGCGCATTTTGCCGCGAATCAGCGGAATCGCACAGTAGGTGCAGCGGTTGTCGCAGCCCTCGGCGATTTTGAGATATGCCGTATAGGGCGGCGTGGTGACGATGCGCTCGCCGCCGAGCGGGGCGGCGTTTTTGTCCTCAAACGACGAATATTTTTCACCGCGCAAAACGGCTTCGACCGCCTCGGCAATCTTGTGATACGAGCCTGTGCCGAGCACGGCGTCGACCTCGGGCATTTCTTTCAGCACCTCGTCGCGATAGCGTTCGACAAGGCAGCCGGTGGCGATGATGCCTTTCAGCGAGCGGTTTTTCTTGAGCCAGGCGACGTCGAGAATGTTCTCGATTGCCTCCTCCTTGGCACTCTGAATAAAGCCGCAGGTGTTGACGACGATGATGTCCGCCTCGGTTTCGTCGGGCGTGATTTGATAGCCCGCGTCGGCGAGGATTTTCAGCATAACCTCGGTGTCCACGAGATTTTTGGAACAGCCGAGCGAAACAAATCCGATTTTCATGGGTTGGAATCTCCGGGTAAAAGAATAGGGTTGCGCGGGCGGATATGGAATCCGCCCCTACGGGAGGGTAGGCAGGTTTTTGCAAAGCGGGGCGTTCGGCGGCGGGAGCAAAAAGCCCCGCGAACCTTCGGTTCGCCGGAGTTTTTCTTCGTCGGCTGAACACCGACGATTTCGCGGTGCGAAACCGAAAAACATCCCCGCCCTACGACATTTTCAAAATCCCTGCTTATACAGGGCGGCGCGCATGATTTGCGCCTCGTTAGGCGTTTCGGGCTTGGTTTTGCCGAACTTTTTTTCAAGAAAGGCACGCTTTAAGCGCAAAACTTTCTCTTCGTCAAGCGTCTCGGCAAGCGCCTTTCGCACGGCGTCGCCCGAATAGCCCTTGGCGGCAAGCGAAGCGTGAATTTTGCGCGGACCGTACAGATTTTTTTCGGCAAGCGTGCGGATATAGCTTGCAATCTGCCAGTCCTCGTCGATATAGCCGCGCGCGTATGCAGTCTCGACCGCAAACCTTGCGTCCGCGTCGGGAATGCGGCGTGCGCGGAGCTTTTCGTAAAGTTTTTTCCGACTGCATTGCCCCGCCGAAAGCAAACGGTAGGCGGCGCGAAGCGCCGTATAGCGTCCGGCGGCGTCGGAAAGCGTTTGAAACGCTTCCTCATCAAGTCCGCCGCGCATCACGCCGAGCGATAGAAAATCGTCTGCCGACAGCGTCAGCGTCCTTTTCTCTTCGCCGTCCGAAAAGCCGGTCAGCGTCAGCCGAACGCCGTCGCCGCCGTCGACCGAAGTCAGACGGACGATTTCGCAGTAAAAATCAGGAGTCAAGGTCGAAATCGCGGACGTCGAATTCTTCTTCCAGTTCAAACGCCGCCTCCGGCTCCTCTTCGAGCAGCTCGGGCTTAGCGGTGCCGCGCACCTTTGCCTCGATTTCGGCGGCGACTGCCGGATTCGTTTCGAGGAATTTGCGCGCGTTGTCCTTGCCCTGTCCGATGCGGTCGCCGTTATACGAGAACCACGAGCCGCTCTTCTTGATGATGTCGAGTTTTTCGCCGAGCTCCAGCAGCTCGCTGTCCTTGGAAATGCCCTTGCCGAACAGAATGTCGAATTCCGCCGTGCGGAAGGGCGAGGAAACCTTGTTTTTGACCACCTTGACCTTGACGTGGTTGCCGTAAATCTCGCCGTTTGCGAGTTTGAGCGCCTCTTTTTTGCGCACGTCGATGCGCACCGAAGCGTAATATTTCAGCGCGTTGCCGCCGCTGGTGACCTCGGGCGAGCCGTACATGACGCCGACCTTGTCGCGAAGCTGGTTGATAAAGACGACGACGCAGTTGTTCTTCGAGATGATGCCCGAGAGCTTGCGCATCGCCTGCGACATCAGTCTCGCCTGCAGACCGACGTGCGACGCGCCCATGTCGCCGTCGATTTCCTGTCTGGGAACGAGCGCGGCAACCGAGTCGATGACGATGACGTCGATAGCACCCGAGCGCGCGAGCGCCTCGGCAATCGAAAGCGCGTCCTCGCCGCAGTCGGGCTGCGAAACGAGCAAATCATTGATATTGACGCCGAGTTTCTTTGCATAGCGCGGGTCAAGCGCGTGCTCCGCGTCGATAAACGCCGCCTCGCCGCCGGCTTTCTGCGCCTCGGCGATGATATGCAGGGCAACCGTGGTTTTACCCGACGACTCGGGACCGTAAATCTCGACAATGCGTCCGCGCGGCACGCCGCCGACGCCGAGCGCAAGGTCGAGCGAAATCGAGCCGGTCGAAATCGCTTCGACTTCCATGTCAAGCCCCTCGCCGAGCTTCATGATCGCGCCCTTGCCGAAGCCTTTTTCAATCTGCGTCAGCGCGGTTTCAAGCGCTTTCTGCTTATCGGCGACCTGTTCCTCGCCGTCCGCGGGCTTTGCCGCTTTTTTCTTCGTTACTGCCATGGCTTTCTCCGTCAATTTTTATGGAAGTTTTTCGGTTTTTAGTAAGTGGGACTGTCGAGCCTATAGGACACTGCGCCGGTCTCGTCTGTCGTGCGGACGATTATCAGTTCAATCGTCGCATGATTGCCGTCCCCGTCGGTCGTCTCAACGCTGACCGTTGCGCGCGTGCGATTTGCCTTTTTCAATTTCAGCGTTTCAAAGTCAAAGCTCCGCTCGGCAAGGTCGTAAACCGTCGAGCGCACCGACTGCATCAGCCCAAGCTCGCCCTCCGCGTAGCGCGGAGGCGTCACGGCGTCCTCGTTTGCCAGTCCGTCAAACGCGGACGCATAGAGAATGTGACTGTATTCGGGCGTAAAGACTTCCTCGGTCGCTTCTTTGATTTGCTCAATCGAATAAAAGCCGTAGTACTCGCTGTCGACGTAGTAATACCCGTTTTCGGGCAGCGATGCGCTCCCCTCGGGCGGAAACCCGTCGCCGAAATAGATTTCGTTGAGTTCTTTTGACTTTTCCACAAGCGTGGGTAAAACCTCGGCGACTTCGGCTTTGGTGATTTTCCGCGCGCCCGAGCAGGCGCAAAGTGCCGCCGTGAGTAAAAGCAGGACTGCCGCAAGCGCGGCGCGCTTAAATCTCGCTGTTTTCATCGGTCTCTCCGATTCCGCTTTCTTCGATGTCTTCAACCGCCTCTTCGACCGCGCCTGCCGCCGTTTCGGGCAGGTCGTCGGGCGTTTCGGCGTCGGCACGCGCAATGTCCTCATCGGTTGCGCGCGCGACCTTGGCAAAGTTGACGATGCGCTCGCCTTCGCCGAGCCGCATCACGCGGACGCCGCCCGCCGTTCTCGAATAGGTGGGAATGTCGGTCACCGGCGTGCGGATAATCATGCCCTCGTTGGTAATCAGCATGAGGTCGTCCTCGTCGTCGACCGTGGCAATCGACGCAAGTCTGCCGGTCTTTTCGCTTAAGCCATGCGCCGCGACGCCCTTGCCGCCGCGATTCTTCATCGTGCGGAAGTCCTCAAAGTCGGATAGCTTGCCGTAGCCGTTTTCGGTAATGGTGACGAGCTTCTTGCCGTCCTCGACCAGCGCAACGCCGCAGACCTCGTCGCCCTCGGCGACGCGAATGCCGCGCACGCCGCGCGCCGTGCGTCCCATGGCGCGCGCGCCGCTTTCCTCAAAGCGGACGGCGTTGCCGTCGTGGGTGGCAATGATGATTTCGGTATCGCCCTCGGTGCGGCGGACAAAGACCAGCTCGTCGTCCTCGTCAAGCGAGAGCGCGCGCTTGCCGCCCTTGCGCTGATACTCGTATTCCGAGAGCAGGGTGCGCTTGATGATACCGTTCTTCGTCACCATGGTGAGATATCCGGCGTCGGCAAACGAGGGCACCTCAATCATCGAGGTGACGCGCTCGCCGCTTTCCAGCTCAATCAGGTTGACGAGATTCGAGCCCTTCGCAGTGCGCGACGCCTCGGGAATCTGGTAGACCTTGCGCATATACACCTTGCCTGTGTTGGTGAAGAACAGAATGTAGGAATGGCTGTTTGCGACGACGACCTTCTCGATGAAATCCTCTTCCTTGGTCGTCATGCCGATCAGTCCCTTGCCGCCGCGATGCTGTGCGGTATAGGTATCGGCGGGCAAACGCTTGACATAGCCCGCGTTGGTCAGCGTGACGACGCAGGTGTGGCGCTCGATGAGGTCCTCAAGGTCGATGTCGTCGGTCGCCTCGACAATCTGCGTGCGGCGTTCGTCCGCGAACTTCTCCTTGATGGCGGTCAGCTCCTCGCGCAGAATGCTCTTGACCTTCTCCTCCGAGCCGAGAATGGCGGTCAGTTCCGCAACGCGCTCCTCGAGGTACTTCAGTCTGTCCTCGATCTTCTGCCGCTCCATGCCCGACAGCTTGCCGAGCGTCATGTCGACGATCGCCTGCGCCTGCTCGTCCGAAAGCCCGTAACGCTCGGTGAGTTTTGCCTTGGCGTCCGACACCGACGCGCTCTTTTTGATCAACTCAATAATCTCGTCGATGTGGTCGAGCGCGATTTTGTAGCCCTCGTAGATGTGCATTTCCTTCTGCGCCTTGTCGAGGTCGAAGCGTGTGCGGCGGACGATGATGTCCTCCTGATAGGAAATATAGGTCGAAAGAATCTGCTTTAAGGTGAAAATCTTCGGAACGCCGTTTTCCAGCGCAAGCATATTGACCGCGCAGGTGTCCTGCAGCTGCGTATACTTGTAAAGCTGATTGAGAATGACCTGCGGATTTGCGTCCCTGCGGTAATCGACGACGATACGCATACCGCCGCGTCCGCTCTCGTCGCGCAAATCGGTGATGCCGTCGATGCGCTTATCCTTGACCAGATCCGCAATCGAAGCGACCAGCATCGACTTGTTGACCATATAGGGGATTTCGGTAAAGACGATGCGGTGGTGGTCCTCCTCGATTTCCGCCGTGGCGCGGACGGCGATTCTGCCGCGACCGGTTTCGTACGCCTCGCGAATGCCGCGCGTGCCGTAAATCGTCGCGTAGGTCGGGAAGTCGGGACCCTTGATATACTGCATCAGTTCGGGCACGGTGATGTCGGGATTGTCCATCATCGCAAGCGTGCCGTCAATGACCTCGCCGAGGTTGTGCGTGGGAATATTGGTCGCCATGCCGACCGCGATGCCGACGCTGCCGTTGACCAGCAGGTTCGGGAATCGGCTGGGCAGTACGACCGGCTCTTTTCTCGAATTATCGAAGTTGGGGACGAAATCGACGACATTTTTCTCAATGTCGGTCATCATTTCGTCGGCAATTTTGGAAAGCCGCGCCTCGGTATAACGGTATGCCGCCGCGCCGTCGCCGTCGACGTTACCGAAGTTGCCGTGACCGCTGATGAGCGGATAGCGGTAGGAGAAGGGCTGCGCCATGCGCACCATCGTGCCGTAGACCGCGCTGTCCCCGTGCGGGTGATAGCGGCCGAGCACGTTACCGACCGTCGTCGCACTCTTGCGGAAGGGCTTGTCGTAGGTCAGATGGTCCTCGTACATCGCGTAGAGAATGCGTCGCTGACCCGGCTTCATGCCGTCGCGCACATCGGGCAGCGCACGGCTGGTGATAACGCTCATCGAATACTCGATAAAGCCCTGGCGCACCTGTTTTTCGATGTCGACCGGAACGATTTTCTGATTCGGGAATTCGATGGATTCGCTCAGCTGTACTTTTTTCTTACTCATGTTGTATGATTCCTTTTCGCTTCTTTTTTCACAAAGTTATGCACATTTTTTGTGGAAAAAGGCTTGTTCGTTTGGTGGATAACCCGGTTTCTGCCTGTATTTCTGCGTTTTTCGCGGAAAATCGGAATGTGGAAAACCTTTTTTTGCCTTCCCCCTTGGGGGAAGCCTTATTATCCTCTCTTAAAAGTCCAGATTCTCCGCGTATTTTGCGTTCTGCTCGATGAAATCGCGGCGCGGCTCGACCTTATCGCCCATGCAGATTGAGAAAATGCGGTCGCAGGCGATCGCGTCGTCAATCGTGGCGAGCTTCAGCGTGCGGGTTTCGGGATTCATCGTTGTTTCAAAGAGCTGGTCTGCGTCCATCTCACCGAGACCTTTGTAGCGCTCCGCCTTGGCGCGCGAACCGAGTTCGGCAAGCGCGACGTCGCGCTCGGCGTCCGAAAAGGCATAGCGCTGGCGCGTGCCGTCGTAGACCTTATAGAGCGGCGGCATGGCGAGATACACATGCCCCTCCTCAATCAGCGGCTTCATGTGCCGGAAGAAGAAGGTGAGCAGCAAAATCTGAATGTGCGAGCCGTCGACGTCGGCATCTGCCATGATGATGATTTTGCCGTAGCGCAGCTTTTCCATATTGAAGCTGTCGCCGATGCCGCAGCCGAGTGCCTGAATAATCGGAATCAGCGACTGGTTGCCGTAAACCTTGTCAATGCGACTTTTTTCGACGTTAAGCACCTTACCGCGAAGCGGCAGAATCGCCTGATAGCGGCTGTCTCTGCCGTCTTTTGCCGAGCCGCCCGCGGAATCTCCCTCGACGAGGTAAAGTTCGGTGAGCGCGACGTTTCGCTCCTGGCAGTCCGAGAGTTTGCCGGGCAGGGTCATGCTGTCGAGCGCGCCCTTGCGGCGGGTATTCTCGCGCGCCTTGCGCGCCGCCTCACGCGCAACCGCGGCGGTAATCGTCTTTTCGAGAATCGTTTTGGTCTCGGCAGGGTGTTCCTCGAAGTATTCCTCGAGTTTTTCGGACACGATGGACGAAACCAGCGTCCGCACGTCCGAGTTGCCGAGCTTTGCCTTGGTCTGGCTCTCAAACTGCGCGTCGGTCAATTTGACGCTGATGATGGCGCAGAGACCCTCCAGCACGTCGTTCTGCGTGAGGTTGGGGTCGGAATCCTTCAAAAGGTTGTTCTTGCGCGCATACTTGTTTACACTGCGAAGCAGTGCCGCGCGGAAGCCCTCCTCATGCGTACCGCCGTCAATAGTCGCCATGTTGTTGGCAAAGGAGACGACCGTTGCACTGTAGCCGTCGTTGTACTGCATCGCGACCTCGGCAATCGAGTCGTTCTTCTGCCCCTTCATATAAATGACGTCGGGCGTGAGCGGGGTGCGTCCCGTGTTGAGATATTCAACATAGCTGACGATGCCGCCCTCATAGCAGAGGTCGTCCTCGGTGACCGGGTCGGTGCGCAAATCGCGCAGCACGATGCGCACGCCCGCGTTGAGAAACGCCTGCTCGCGCATACGATTGAGCAAAATCTCATATTTGAACTCGGTCGTATCGGTGAAAATCGTCGGGTCGGGCTTGAAACGGACGTAAACGCCGTGTCTGCCCGTCGTGTTTTCCTCCTCGAAAAAGGGACGCGCGACCTTGCCGCGCTCAAAGCGCTCGGTGCAGTGCTTCGTACCGTGGTAGTTGTCGATTTCAAGCCACTCGGACAGCGCATTGACGACCGATGCGCCGACGCCGTGCAGACCGCCCGCAATCTTATAGCCGCCGCCGCCGAATTTACCGCCCGCGTGCAGCAGCGTATAGACGACCTCAAGCGTCGGAATCCCCTTCGTCGGGTGAATGCCGCTCGGAATGCCGCGACCGTCGTCCTCGACCGAAATACTGCCGTCGGTATGGATTTCGACCGTGATTTTGTCGCACATACCGGCGAGCGCTTCGTCAATCGAGTTGTCCACAATCTCGTAAACAAGATGGTGAAGTCCCTTTTCCGAAGTCGTGCCGATGTACATACCGGGACGCTTGCGGACTGCCTCCAGTCCCTCAAGCACCTGGATTTGACTGTCCTCGTACGTGCTTTGATTCTGTGCCATGTTGGTTTCCTTTCGGGAGAGTTTATAGAGAATTTATTTTAATTATTGAAAATGAATGTTGGGGCGCTGCCCCAAACCCCGTTTAAGACGCTTTTTGTAAAAAGCGTCTTAAAAATCCGTAAAAACTTTGAAAGGGGGCGTAGGGCGGGGGCTTGCTCCCGCCGTTTCACAGCTTGCTTTTCTTTATGCGGCTGACAAGCGACAGGGTCGAAAGCTGCGAAATGCAGACGTCGGCTTTCCCGTCCTTTTCATAGAGAACAAAGGATTTCGGAATGTCTCTCTGCGTATTTTCAAGACGTCCGTCGCCCTGTGCGCGGCGCAGAAAGTCGCGCGTGTCCGCGCTCTGCGTTGCGTTGTCCATATCGAAAATGCCGATGATGCTTTTCGTTCGGATAATCTTATCGTTACCTGCGTGCAGATACATTTAATTTTCCTCGTAATAGCGCCCTTTTTCGACGCGGATTTTTTTAACGCCGATGAGGCTGTCATAATCGCTTTTTTCGCAGGCGGTGACGATAAACTGCCGCCCGCCGGTGCGCGAAAGAATATAGGCTTTCCGCTCCTCGTCCAGCTCGCCGAGCACGTCGTCGAGCAGATAGACCGGCTCTTCGCCTTTTTCCGCAGAGAGAATTTCGCCCTCTCCGATTTTGAGTGCAAGCGCAATCGAGCGCTGCTGCCCCTGCGAGGCAAACTGCCGCGCTTCCTTTTCGTTGACAAAAAATTCGAGGTCGTCGCGCTGAATGCCGTACAGCGTCATTTTTGCCGCCTGTTCGCGCGTAAGCGATTCGGAAAGCAGGCGTTCATATCTCTGTTTTATCTCATTTTCGCGGGATAATTCGGCGGGAATATCGGATTTGTAGAACAATTTCACGCTTTCGCGGCCTCCGCTGATGTCGGCAACGGTTTTAACCATACTTTCTTCAAGCCTTGCGACGTATTCGCGCCGCATGACGCAGAGCTTTGCATTGACTGCGGCAAACTCCTCGTTGTAGCTCTCCATGAGCGACGGGTCGAACGCTTCTTCGCTTTTCAGCAGTGCGTTTCGGTTTTCAAGCAGTTTTTTATGCTTCGTCAGCGCGGCAATATATTCGCCGGAAAGTTGTGAAAGTGCGACGTTGAGAAATTCGCGGCGTTCGGCGGGTGTTCGCTTGATGATTGCAAGATGATCGGGGCAGAACAGTACCGCGCAAAAGGAGCCGATGGCTTCTTTGACGCCGATTTTGACGCCGTTATGCGTCCGCTGTCTTGCGCCGTCGTAATACCTGTAGCCGAGCGTTTCGATTCGCGTGTTTTTTTCGTACTCGATGCCGAGCGAAAAGCCTTTTTCGCCAAACCTTGTCAGATCCGCGTCACGGCCGCCGCGAAAACTTCTGCCGCGGGCGAAAAAGTAAATCGCTTCAAGCACGTTTGTCTTTCCCGCGGCATTGCTGCCATACAAAAGATTGACGCCGTCGCCGAACGAAATCTGCTCTTTGATCGCCGAGCGGAAATTTTCAAGTTCGATTTGCTTTAATCGCATTATTCCTTCATGCGCAGCGGCAGGACCATGTAGAGGTAGCTGTCGTCCCGCTTTTCGTCGTCAATCGGCTCAAAGGTTGCGCTGGTAAAGGGGGTAATCAGCTTGAGACATACCTTTTCGCTGTCAACCGCACGCATCGTGTCGATGAGATAACGGCAGTTGAAGCCGATCACGATATCGTCGCCGTTATGTTCGGCGGGAATTTCTTCAACAATATTGCCGTTGACGCTTTTGGACGAAATCTGCATGATGTCGCCCGAAAGCGAGAGTTTGACGTAATTCTTCGTCGTGCCGGCGATTTTTTCTTCGGAAATCAGCGCGGCGCGTTCGAGCGCGTCGGTAAATGCCTTTGCATCAAGCACGGCTTCAATCGGCTGATCCTTCGGAATCAGGCGGTCGTAATCAATGTATTCGCCCTCGACAAGCCGCGAGGAGAACACGAGATTTTCCATATTGAAGATGATATTTTTCGCCGTGACCATAATCGTGAGAAACTGTCCCTCCTCGTCGGAGAGCATTTTCATCAGCTCGGTGACGGTTTTCCCGGGAACGATAAACGAGGTGCGCTCGAGGTTTTCAATCATGCTGAGCACCGGCGTTTTGTAGTCGCAGACCGAAATCGTGTAGCTGTCGCAAGTGACGACCTTGATTTCGTCCTTTTCCAGCTTGAAAAACGCGCCGCAGAGCACCGGACGCTGATCAATCTGCGCAATGGAATGGAAGGTTTTCGCCAGCATTTTTTTCAGCACGCATTGCTCAAGCGTAAAGGACTCCTTGCCGACGATGACCGGCATCTGCGGAAAGTCCTTTGCGGGCAGTGCATGGAGCGAAAACGAGCTTCTGCCGCTCTGAATCGTGACGAGCAGTTCCTCGTCAACCGCAAGCGTAATTTCATTTTCGGGCAGAATGCGCACGATGCTGAGCAGCCGCTGTGCGTTGATAACGCACGCACCCTCAATCAGAATTTCGGCTTCAATCGACGCACGGACGCTCTTTTCCATGTCGTAGGTCGAGATTTTGAGACGGTCGCCTGCCGTTTCAAGCAGTACGCCCTCGGTGAAAGGATGCGTGTTCTTCTGCGAAACCGCGCCCATCGCACGCACGAGCTTTTCAAGCATTTTTGCCTTTTCAAATCTGATCTTCATGCCGTTCTCCCTTTATGTATGTGATGTTTGTTGAATGATGTGTTTCGGGGCTCTGCCCCGAACCCCGTTTTGATAATTGTTTTTCCGTAGGGCGGGGGCTTGCTCCCGCCGCTTTTTTTGCAATCTCGTAGTGGCGGATTCCATATCCGCCCGCCTTTTTTATTTTTTCGCGATTCAAAATATAAATAAATATATTTTTAGCAGTAACCGTAGTAGGAAAGGTTAATTCGGTGGAAAAGTCGGAAAAGCCTTTTGAAACCTCATAAAATCGGCTTTTTCATTTCTTGAAAACTGTCTTAAAAACCGAAAGTTGAAATGTGGAATCCTTGTCCACATTTTTTTGCACGGGCAAAATCTGTCTAACTTTGTGGAAAACTAATTTGTTTTATCCTTGATTTCCTTAATCAGCGAGTCAAGCTCGTTCGCAAAGGACGGCTTAATTGTCTTTTCGCGCTTGATTTTTTTGATGGCAGACATAACCGTTGTATGGTCGCAGGAAAAGACAGAGCCGATTTCTTCATAGGTTTTTTCAAGCTGCTCGCGCAGAATGTACATACAGGTATGCCGCGCCAGCACCACGTCTGCAGAACGCTTTTTGCCGAGAATCGTTTCCTTGGATATATTGTACCGGTCGCAGACCGCCATCAGCGTTTTTTCGATTTTGTCGCTTTCGGGCTCCTCTGCGGGGACAAAATCGGCAATCGCCTGCTTTGCGATGTCGAGCGTGATCGCCTTTCCCGACAAAAACTGAACGGCGGCAAGCTTTTTGACACCGCCCTCGATGCGGCGAACATTTCCGCGCAGCTTGTTTGCAAGATATTCGACGACGTCCTCGGGCAGCGTGATTTTGACTTCCTCGGCTTTCTTGCGGATAATCGCCATGCGCAGCTCAATGTCCGGTGGCTGAATATCGGCGGACAGACCCCATTCAAATCGGGTGCAAATACGCTCATTCAGATTTTTCATTTCATATATGGGGCGGTCGCAGGTAACAATAATCCGTTTTTGCGCTACATAAAGCTCGTCAAATGTATGGAAAAACTCGTCCTGTGTTGCGGGTTTTCCTGCGATGAACTGAATATCATCGACGAGCAAAATATCCGCCGTGCGGTATTTTTCGCGGAACTGTTCGGTCGTGTTGGTCTTGATG
>SFNW01000042.1 GCA_004554105.1 Clostridiales bacterium
AAACTCGGGGCAGTCCATAGCCGCTTCAAGCGCACGCAGAATCTTGTAAATGAATTTGAAATTGTCGGTCATAGCTTTTTCCTTTCATGTGAAAAACCGCGCCGTCTATACGGTGCGGTTTTTTCTATATAAGCTGTATGTTTGCACTCATCGCATTGAAATTTCCGAGTATTGCAATGCTGTTCTGACAATCATAAGCCGGTATAACTCGGCAGATTTCTCCATTGACGATTGCTTGCTTGAAACCAATCGGAAGAGGTTCATCAAATGAAACCACAGTATAATTCCCGACTACAAAACTATCTTTAACTTTCATTTCTGCAAACTCACTTCCTCGTACTTCTTAAGCATGTCGTTGTATGACTTAAGTGATTTTTCTATATCCTCGATTTCAATGCGCGGAACACCGTATTTTTTAGCGTTCTTCAAAATATATTCCCGAGCGTCAATTTCATTTAGGATTGTACGCAGCTGAATCGGCTTGTCATTATTTAAGCCTTCCATATTTTGTTCAAAGTGCCTCATCTCTTCAAGCACTTCTGAAATTGTCGCGTCTGATCGATAAATAACAGTATCGTAAATTGTTGACGCTGTAGCATTATTCTTTACAAGGTGCTGATAGATTTCGTCTTCGTAGTCACAAACTATTACTTTCATGCCGAGTTTTCTCGCAGGCAATGTTACTTCTAAAATGCGTTTCTTACCGATTGGCTTTGAGAAACGTTTTGCAGTATCGCCTTTTCTAAATAACTCATTATGAATTATACCACCGCCGCGCGCATTTGTCAACCGATTCCGCTTCAACTCTGCCGCAGTCTTGACGCTGTGGAACTTTGCCACGCTCATGCGGTCTTTTTTGGTCGGCAGACCGGCAGCATCGGAAAACTGCTTGTATTTGCGCGTGAGCAGATTGATTTTTTCCTGCGCCGCGCGCCTGCCGTCGTCGTCGCCCGATGCGGCGAAGAGGTTTGCGCGGTCTTTCTGTCGGCGCATCCGCGCCGATTTCCTCGCCGACTTGGTCAGATATGCCCTGTGCGCACGTCGCCCTCCCCGCGGAGGCGCGGATTGAGATGAAAAAAGATGACACGGGTCATCAAGCCGACTCCCCTGATTAAAATCAGGAGACATCAAGCTCCGTCGCCGTGTCGCTTACTGTATATCGCAAATACTTTTGTTTGTCAACGGCAAAGACTTGTTCGGAATTTTATATTGAAAATATACCGCCTGTCCTGTATAATAATATAGATGAATATTTCGGCAAAGCGGAGGAAGAAGAATGTACACAGTCGTATTCGCAGACGACGAGACCGAGCTGCGGCAGGCCATCCTTGCCCGCATTGATTGGGAGAGCATCGGCTTTCGCGTCGTCGCCGACGCGGAAAACGGGGTCGAGGCGCTGGAAGCGGTCGAGCAGTATGAGCCCGACCTGCTGATTACCGATATCCGTATGCCGCTGATGACCGGACTGGAACTGGCGAAAAACGTGCGCGAGGTCTGCCCCGCCACGCAGATTGTTTTCCTCAGCGGGTACGATGACTTCGGCTATGCGCGCGAGGCGATTCGCGAGGGCGTCATCAGCTATCTCTTGAAGCCGATTTCCGCCGCCGAACTGACCGAGGAACTGGTGCGCGTTCGGCAGAAGATGGACGCGCGGCTCGAGGAAATCCGCAGTGCGGGCGCGGGCGACCGTGCGCAGACCGAAAAGCGGCTGGCGGTGACCGAATTTTTACTGCCGCTTTTGCTCGGCACGTCGGACGACTTCGACAGTGAGGAGCAGCTTCGCGCACAGGCGGAGAAAATCGGGCTGTTCGGCGCGTCGGAGCCGCTGCATTTCTGCGTTGCCGTCGCCAAATTCAAGGACGAAACCGACAATCCCTGCACCGATAAAAAGCATATTTCGCTAACCGAGACGATCCTCTCCAAATATGTTTCGGTCTGCGCTTTCTTCGTCAACGGGCGCATCGTGATCTTTGCCTATTCGGACAGAGACAACAGCGAAAACTTCCGCATTGCGATGCAGGAATTGATTCAGAGTGCCGCCAAGGTGTACAAGGAGCGCTGCACGGTCGGTATCAGCCGCCGGTTTGAGCGCATTTCGGCTTGCGCGGGCGCATATTTCGAGGCGGTCACGGCGCGTCGTTATTCCGCCGAGGGCGCGACCAGCATTCGCTACATCACCGACCAGGAGCGCGGCAGCCGCCACGAGTACGAATACATCGAAAAATCGGTCTTCCGCCTGGAGGAGCTGCTCAAGGTGGGCAGTGAGGAGGATTTGTCGGCGTTTCTCGACGAGCTGTACCGCGAGGACAATCAGCGGAGCATCGACTATCTCGTCATTCAGATTCTGGCGACGGTCTACCGTACCGTCAGCACGGTTTCGCAGAAGGAGGCGCTGTCCGCGCTCGTCGCCGACAACCCGATTTACGCCCGCGTCGGCTTTGTCGAGCGGAGCGAGACCGTGCGCGAGGAGCTGCGCCGCCTGTGCCTCGATGCGCGGGGGATTATTTCGGGTTACCGCACGCAAAGCTCGCAGCTGCTCTGCGACCGTGCGGTTGCGATCATCGAGGCGGAGTTTGCGGACGAGTCGCTGACCCTGACCGACGTCAGCAGCCGTCTCGGCGTCAGCCCCAACTACTTAAGCGCGCTGATTAAGAAGAACAAAAAGACCAATTTCGTCTCACTGCTGACCGCGTGCCGTATGCGCCACGCCTATGACCTTATCGTCTGCTCGACGATGAAGATTCTGGAGGTTGCCGAGCGCTGCGGCTACAGCGACCAGCACTATTTCAGCTATTGCTTCAAGAAGCATTACGGCGTGTCGCCGAATAAAATGAGAGAAAGCAGCAGGAGCGCAGATGAAAGCTAAATCAACGCATCGCATCAAGCTGACGGCGCTGACCGTCGCGCTGCTCGGCATTGCCGCCGCGGTTTTTGTCCTGGTCGGCGTACTCAGCTTTGTCGCCGTCTACGACCGAACGATGATGGCGGACGCCTCGACCAACGCGGAGCAGTCGGCGCGGCAGACCGCCGCCGCGCTGGAAAACTATCTGAATACGATGGAAGAAAAACTCGTCCGCATCGCCGCCGAAATCACCGAGGATAGCCTGACCGACACCGAGGAGTTGGACGTCGCCGTCCGCCTTTATACCGATGTCGAGGCGGTCATGATTTACAGCGCGGACGGCAGTCTCATTGTGTGCAGTTCCAACGGGCGAAAGGTCAAGGACAACATCAAAGACAACCTTTCGTTCGATTCGCGCGTTTTTTCGGCGGGCGGGGAGCGGGTAATTTTGCTGCCCCACGTCGAAAATCTCTACGAGAACTATTATCCGTGGGTCGTCACGCTGATGAAGCGCATGGACCCCTCGGTGTTCGGGGACGACGCCTGCATTGCGGTCGACTTCAGTTTTTCGGGCATCGCGCAGTACATTGACAATGTCGGCTTCGGCAGACACGGGTATTGCTATGTCATCGACGCGGACGGAAAAATGGTTTACCACCCGCAGCAGCAGATGTTCTACGCGGGCATCAAGGACGAGGACGTCGAGAGCGTCGCCGCTCTGCCCGACGGCGTACATCTGTTTGACGACGCGCTCCGCACCGTCTCGACGCTTGAGGACGGAAACTGGCGCATCGTCGGCGTAAGCTATACCGACGACTTCGCCGCCTCGCGGCGGCAGGCGATTGTGCAGTTCGTCGCCGCCGTGCTGCTCTGCTGCGTTGCGATTGCCGTGCTGACGGTTTTGCTGTACGCCCACATCGTCAACCGCCCGGTCAACCGACTCGTACACGCCATGCGCGACTTTGAGCGGTTTGCCGAGACCTACTCCTACACGCCGCAGAATGAGCCGATTGCCGAGCTGCAGACGCTGTCGGATTCGTTCGGACACATGGTCTGCATGGTGCAGAGCCTGATGGAGCAGATCAAGGCAGAGGAGATTTCGCTGCGCAAGACCGAACTGAAAGCGCTGCAGGCGCAGATCAACCCGCACTTCCTCTACAACACGCTCGACTCGATTCAGTGGATGTGCGAGCAGGGGAAAAACGAGGACGCGGTGAAGATGATCGGCGCGCTCGCGCGGCTTTTCCGCATCAGCATCAGCCGCGGCAAGGAGATTATCCCGATTCGGGACGAGCTTCGCCACGCCGAGAGTTATCTCCTGATTCAGAGTTACCGCTACAAGGACCGCTTCTCCTATACCTTTGAGGTCGACGAGAACTTGAAGGACTGCTATTGCAACAAAATCACGATTCAGCCGTTAATCGAAAACGCCATTTACCACGGCATCGAGGGAATGCTCGACGACGGCAAAATCACCGTGCGCGTACACAAAGACCCTGCGGCGGCGGACAATCCCGACGCGGACATTCTCATCGAGGTCGAGGACAACGGCGTCGGCATGACGGCGGCGCAGTGCGCGGCGATTCTCTCCAAGGAGCGGAGCGATTCGAGCGGCATCGGCATCAAGAATGTCAACGACCGGTTGAAGATTTTCTTCGGCGACAAATACGGCATTACAATCAAGAGCGAGCCGGACGTCGGCACCTGCGTGACCGTGCGTCTCCCGCAGCTCGGAAAGGAGCCTGAGGCATGAAATCCCGTTTGATTGCAGGCGCGGCGGTTTTGCTTGCCTGCCTGCTTTGCGCGGCCTCCTGCGGCTCTTACGGCACGGAGGAGACCGTCATTGCCGTGATTACCAAGGGGACAACCTCCGAGTTCTGGCGCAACGTGCGCGCGGGCGTCAACGCCGCCGCACTGGAAAACAACGTGACCGCGACCTTTATCGGCCCCGACAACGAGGAGGACTACGAGGCGCAGAACCGCATGATTGCAAATGCGGTTGACGCAGGCGTCGATGCGATTGTTTTCTCGGCAGTCGACCGCTATCAGTCGAAAAGAAGCATGGAGGACGCCGTGCGCCGCGGGGTCAAGGTCATTTTGATTGACAGCGGCGTCGACACCGAGCTTGCCGAGACCTTTATCGGCACAGACAACTACGAGGCGGGCAAAACCGTCTGCGAGGCGGTGCTCGACGGTATGGGAAGCGAGCGCCCGCTGAAAATCGGGCTGGTTAACTACGACGAGAACAGCGAAAACGGCAACCGGCGCGAGCAGGGCTTCCGCGACCGCGCCGCCGAGGCGGAGAATATCGAGATTGTTTCGGCGGTTCACGTCGCCTCCGATACCGAGACGGCAAAGCTCGCCGCCGTCGCGATGATGCGCGAGCACCCCGACATCAACGTCCTTGTCGGCTTTAACGAATGGATGACGCTCGGCGTCGGCTACGCCGTGCGCGAGCTGGGCATCGGAGAGGGCGTGTACGCCGTCGGCTTCGACAGCAACGTCGTCTCAATCGGTATGCTCGAAACCGGCGAAATGGACGCGCTGATTGTGCAAAATCCTTTTGCCATGGGCTATCTCGGTATCACGAAGGCGTGCGCCGCCGTCCGCGGCGAGGCGATTGATGAGAATATCGACACCGCGACGACCGTAGTCACGGCGGCGAATATGTTCGACCCCGATATTCAGAAAATCCTGTATCGGTTTGACTGAAAACGTTGTGATTTTTCATAGTAAATTTTCATCGTTCAGTTGATTTTTAAACAACTTGAATAAAAAATTCTATTCCAAAAGGGCGGAAATTTCCTTATAATGAGGGTGTCATCAGGCGATGGCACCCAAATTTTTTTCGGAGGTAGAACCATGAAAAAGTTACTTGCAGCTCTTCTCGCAGTCCTCTTTGTGTTCAGCTTCGCAGCTTGCGGATCTGCGCAGGGGGAGAAAAAGGCGGGTGAAGTTTCCGTCTTTTATTACACGTTCAGCGACACCTACATTTCGAGTGTCCGCGCGGCGATGGATTCCTTCTTAAAGTCGAAGAACATCGCGTTCAACAACTACGATGCGAACGGCAACCAGACGACCCAGACCGAGCAGGTCCAGACCGCGATTGCCAAGGGCTCGTCCATGCTGATTGTCAATGTTGTTGACACCGGCTCCAACGACGCGGCACAGAACATCGTCAACCTCGCTAAGGCAGCGAACATTCCGGTCGTCTTCTTCAACCGTTCGGTTGACGAGTCGGTCGTATCCAGCTATGACAAGTGCGTCTTCGTCGGCACCGACTACGAGATGGCAGGTCACATGCAGGGTAAGATGATCGGCGAGTATCTGCTTGCAAACTACGCAGGCGTTGACCTGAACAACGACGGCAAGATCAGCTACGTTATGTTCAAGGGTCAGGAAGGCAACATGGAGGCGATTGCCCGCACCCAGTACGGTGTTGAGGACTGCGACGCGGTTCTGACCGCGGCAGGCAAGCCCGCACTTGAGTTCTACGATGCTTCCAACAGCAACAAGTACCTCGTTGACCAGGACGGTCTGTGGTCCTCGGCAGCGGCAACCAACTACATGAGCACGGTTCTCGCACAGTACAGCGAGACGAACGGCAACATGGTTGAGCTGATTATCGCCAACAACGACGAGATGGCACTCGGCGCAATCGCCGCACTGCAGAGCGCAGGCTACAACAAGGACGGCGGCAAGGTAATCCCCGTCTTCGGTGTTGACGCAACCGACGCGGCGAAGGACGCAATCAAGAACGGCACGATGACCGGTACGATTAAGCAGGACGCAGAGGGCATGGCTCAGGTACTCGTTCAGCTGACCGAGAACTTCCGTGACGGCAAGGCAACCTTCGAGAACGTCGATTCCGCAAACGTTATCGGCACTTGGAGAGTCAACATTCCTTACGCGACCTACATCGGCGAATAATTTAAGCAAAGTTTCAAGTTTCAGCAGTGCGCCGTTTCGGCGCACTGCTGAAAATAAATCTACGACAGGTGGTTGCTATGGAAAACAGAACAGAGAACAGTCAGCAGAACGTTCTGCTGCGTATGGAGGGCATCAACAAGGCGTTTCCCGGCGTCAAAGCGCTGGATAACGTCTCGCTGACCGTCAAAGCAGGCACCGTCCACGCCCTGATGGGGGAAAACGGCGCCGGCAAATCGACGCTGATGAAATGCCTGTTCGGTGTCTACAAAAAAGACAGCGGACATATTTACCTTGAGGGCAAAGAAGTCGATTTCGCAAACTCGAAAGAGGCACTCGAAAACGGCATTGCCATGGTGCATCAGGAACTCAACCAGGCACTCAAGCGCAATGTCATGGACAATATGTGGCTCGGCAGATTCCCGAAGGTCGCGCGCGGCGTTCCGTTCACAAGCGAGCGGAAGATGTACGCCGAGACGGTCAAGCTCTTTGAGAAGCTCGGCCTCAACGTCGACCCGAGAACCGTCATGAGCAAAATGTCGGTTTCCCAGCGGCAGATGGTGGAGATTGCGAAAGCCGTTTCCTACAACGCCAAGGTCATCGTCTTTGACGAGCCGACCTCCTCGCTGACCGAGAAGGAAGTTGAGCATCTGTTCCGCATCATCAATATGTTGCGCGACGAGGGCTGCGGAATCATCTACATTTCGCATAAAATGGAGGAGATTCTGCGCATCTCGGACGAGGTAACAATCATGCGCGACGGCACATGGGTGGCAACCCGCCCCGCCGCCGAGCTGACCATGAACGAGATTATCCGCCTCATGGTCGGTCGAGAACTGACCAACCGCTATCCGCCGAAGGACAACAAAATCGGCGACGTGCTGTTTGAGGCAGAGCATATTACGGCGCTCTATTCCAAGTTGAGTGACGTATCGTTTACCGCCCGCCGCGGCGAAATCCTCGGCATCGCGGGTCTGGACGGCTCGGGACGTACCGAGCTGCTCGAAAATATCTACGGTACGGCGACCCGCAAGTCGGGCACGATGAAGCTTGACGGAAAGCCGATTCGCAACCGCAACGCGCGCGAGTCGATTAAAAACGGCTTTGCGCTCTTGACCGAGGAACGCCGTGCGACCGGCATCTTCGGCATCTTAAGCATTCGTGAAAACACGATGATTTCCAGCCTGAAGAGCTGCCGCATCGGTCCCTTTGTCAGCAAGAAGAAGATGCGCGCCAAGACCGACTGGTCAATCAAGGCGATGCGCATCAAGACGCCGACGCAGGAGACCAAAATCCGCACGCTTTCGGGCGGTAACCAGCAGAAGGTCATTCTCGGCAGATGGCTGCTGACCGAGCCGACGGTGCTTCTGCTCGACGAGCCGACGCGCGGCATTGACGTCGGCGCAAAGTATGAAATCTATCAGTTGATTCTCAATCTGGCAAAGGAGGGCAAGACCGTTATCATGGTCTCGTCCGAAATGCCCGAGCTGCTCGGTGTCTGCGACCGCATTCTTGTCATGTCGGGCGGCAGACTCGCGGGCGAGGTCAACGCAGCGACGACCACACAGGAAGAAATTATGGCGCTCGCCGCCAAATTCGCGTAAAAGAGGTTGTATCATGTCTGAAATCAACACCATCAAAAAGAAGACGCTCGGCGACCGCTTTGCCGAGTTCAAGGCGATGTCGGGCGCGGATAAGCGGCGTGCTGTCGGCGGTGTCTTAATCAACAATGCAATGTATATTATCATTGCGATTGCCGTGATTTTCATTGCGATTAAAGTCCCCGCATTCCTCGGACTGCCCTCTATCGTCAACATCATCTCGCTGACCGCGGCAAAACTGCCGATTGCGCTTGGCATCGGCGGCTGTATTGTCCTGACCGGTACCGATATTTCGGCAGGTCGCTGCGTAGGTCTGACGGCGTGTATCGCCGCATCGCTCCTTCAGGTCGCGACCTATTCCAACAAGATGTTCCCGAATCTCGGCGTTATGCCGCTGTGGCTCGTTTTCCTCATCGTTGTCGCAGTCGGCGCTTTGGTCGGACTGGTCAACGGCTTCTTCGTCGCCAAGTTCAAGCTGCACCCCTTCATCGTTACGCTGTCGACGCAGCTCATCGTGTTCGGCACGGTGCTGATGTATCTGATGATCGGTACAAACAACGGGCAGACGCTGTCGGGTCTTGACACCTCCTACACCGACTTCGTCCGCGGCACGCTGTTTACGATAGGCGACGTCGCCGTACCGAAGTACGTCCTCTACGCGGTCATTATCACGGCGATCATGTGGGTCATCTGGAACAAGACGGCGTTCGGCAAGAATATGTTTGCAGTCGGCTCGAATGAAGAGGCTGCCAACGTTTCGGGCGTCAACGTCTTCATGACCATCGTTCTCGTCTTCGTCCTTGCGGGCGCCATGTACGGCGTGACCGGCTTCATTGAGGGCGCGCGCATCGCCTCCTGCTCCGCCAACACGGGTCTGAACTACGAGTGCGACGCGATCGCAGCTTGCGTTATCGGCGGCGTATCGTTTGTCGGCGGTACAGGTAAAATCAGCGGCATCGTCATCGGCGTTCTGCTGCTCCAAATCATTTTCGCGGGACTGAACTTCCTCTCGGTCTCCGCCAATATGCTTTACATCATCAAGGGTCTTATCATTCTCATCGCCTGCGCGATTGACATGAGAAAGTACCTTGTCAGAAAGTAAAAAACATACGCTAAGGAAAAAATCATGGCTCGGAATCCCGAAATAACAACCGAATCTGCCGCCCCGCGCAAGAGCGGCGGGCTGTACAGCCGCGTGAAGGTGTCGGTCAAGACGCTCGACATCATCATTCTCGTGCTGATTGCCGCGCTGGTGCTCTGCGTTTGGTTTATGGTCAGCCACAACGGCTTTACCGTGACCTATGACACGCTCGGCGGTACGCCGGTGGAAAGTGTTCGCGTCCTGCACGGCGAGACGCTGTCGCCCGAGACGCCGACGCGCGAGGGGTATACCTTCGACGGCTGGTATCTCGACAAGGAGTACAGGTACGCGTGGAATCCCGAGACCGACCCCGTTACCGATAGCATGACGCTCTACGCCAAGTGGGTGGAAGCACCGCGCGACGGGACATAAAACTACCCCCTGGAATCGACCAAAACCAATAAGAAAGAGAGAAACGGGATAGTTTCTCTCTTTTTCGTAAGAAAGGACAGCAAAATGAGCGTTTACAAAGCAGACGGAAACCGCTATACGGAAATGGAATACGCACCGTGCGGCAGATCGGGGCTGAAACTGCCGCGCGTCAGCCTCGGGTTGTGGCAGAATTTCGGCTCGGTCAACAGCTACGAGAATGCGCGGCAGATGTGCTTTACCGCATTTGACAACGGCATCACGCACTTTGACCTTGCCAACAATTACGGTCCCGTGCCGGGCAGTGCGGAGAGCAATTTCGGCAGGATTTTAGCCGAGGATTTGCACCCCTACCGCGACGAGCTGGTGATCAGCTCGAAGGCGGGCTATGATATGTGGGAAGGACCTTATGGGAGCGGCGGCAGTCGGAAATACCTGATTGCAAGCCTGGACCAAAGTCTGCGCCGCATGGGGCTTGAGTACGTCGACATCTTCTATCATCACCGCATGACGCCCGAGACGCCGCTTGAGGAGACGATGGAGGCGCTCGCGCAGATTGTGCATAACGGCAAGGCGCTCTATGTCGGGTTGTCCAACTACGACGGTCCCACCATGCAGCGCGCGGCGGCGATTCTCGACGAATTGCACGTTCCGTTTCTGATTAACCAGAATCGCTACAGCATTCTCTGCCGTCTGCCCGAGGAGAACGGGCTGCTCGCCGCCGCAAAGCAGGCGGGGAAGGGCGTGATCTGCTTCAGCCCCTTGGCGCAGGGACTGCTCACCGACCGCTATCTGCGCGGGATTCCGCAGGACAGCCGCGCCGCGCGCGACAAGACCTTAAAGCAGAGCAAGCTCGGTGAGGACACGCTTGCCTGCATTCGCAAGCTGAACGACATTGCCGCCGCACGCGGGCAGACGCTTGCCGAAACGGCACTTGCGTGGGTGCTGCATAACGATGCGGTCACCTCGGTGCTGATCGGCGCGTCGTCGCCCGAGCAGATTCTTGACAACATCGGCGCACTGCAGAATACAACCTTTACGGAAGACGAGCTTGCTGCCATTGACGCAGCCTCGAAGGGGATTGCGTATTAAAGTTAAGAGTGAAAAGAGAAAAGTGAATAGATGAGGTGGAAAACCGCCGTAAGGCGGTTTTCTGCATTTTTCGTAAATCGTTTGGGAAATCCGCCCTTGCGGGCTTGTGTGCGTATATGGACGTAGGGCGGGGGCTTGCTCCCGCCGCATTTGCTTTTGCTTTTTCGCCGAAAAATCCGCCCCTGCCGATTGACACGGCGGGGGCGGCATTGTATAATTGGAACAAAGAAAACGCCGACAGATCAGGGGGAAAACATACATGACCGAACCGAAAGCAATGGCTTATGTCAACTTATACGGCGTGCTGGGGTCGCTGGAGAATCTGTGCGAACTCGACGCCGAGGCAAAGACTATTCTCAAAGAGCTGAAAAAGCCGGTTTCGCTCTGCTTTGACGTGAAGGACGGTCCCTGCCGCACCTTTCATTTCACAAGCGAGGGCTGCAAAGTCACCGAGGGTAGCGCGGGCTGCGGCTGCAAGATGAATTTCGCCTCGCCCGAGGCGTTCAACCGCATGATTGACAGCGGCAAGCCGGGTATGCCGGTCAAGGGCATCGTGACGCTGCTTGCCTTTCTGACAGGACCGTTTACCAAGCTGACCGACCGCCTTGCCGCGGTGCTGCGCCCGACCGAAGAAGCACTTGCCGACCGCGCCTTTTTCGAGGAAAACACGCTGATGACGATGTATGTCATCGCGGGGGCGATTTCGGGGCTTGCCAACTCGGATTCGATTGCGATGATCTCGGCGGGCAACACGGCTGACGGCGACATTTCGCTCGGCATCAAGGACAAGGCGGAAATTACGATTCGCGTCGAGAATCATCGGTTTACGACAATCAAGGCAAAGACCGAGCACCCGCGCGCGCTGATGGAATTTGCCGACATCGACCTCGCAAACGGACTGTTCAACGGCAAGGTCTCGACCATCAGCGAAATGTGCAAGGGCAACATTCGGCTTGCAGGCGTGCTTTCGATGGTGGACAATGTCAACCGCATTCTCGACCGCGTTTCGGTCTATCTGGCATAAGGGGGACGGCAAAAATGAGTCAATATCCAGAGTATTCGCATGAAAAAAGCCGCGCGTGGTTTGACCGCGCACTGAATGTGATTCCCTCCGGCATCTACGGGCATCTCGGACCGTCCGAGGGACTGTTCCTGCCGCTTGAAAAGTGGCCGCTCATCAGCGAGCGTGCCGAGGGGACGTATTTTTGGGACATGGACGGCAACAAGTACCTTGACCTCATGTGTGCCTACGGTCCGAACGTCCTCGGCTACAGCGACCCCGACGTCGACGCCGCCGCGCTTGAGCAGCTGAAAGCCGGCAACTGCACGACCGCGCCGTCCTACAAGATGGTCGAGTGCGCCGAGCTGCTCGTCGACACCGTAGCCTGTGCCGACTGGGCGTATTTCATGAAGAACGGCACCGACGCGACGACCTTCGCCGTCCTCTGCGCCCGTGCGCACACCCGCAAAAAGAAGGTTATCTTCTTCAAGGGCTACTATCACGGCAACGACCCTTGGGCGATGAAAGCCGATTACCCCGGCATTCTGCCCGAAGACGTGGCGAACAACATCATTGTGCCGTGGTTTGACCTCCCCGCGCTCGAACGGGTCTGGGAGGAGACGAAGGGCGACGTCGCGGCACTGATTGCACAGCCCTACGACCACGGCAATTTCTACGACAACGTCTGCGCAACAAAGGAGCAGTGGCAGGCGGTACGCAAGTTCTGCGACGACCACGGCATCGTGCTGATTATGGACGACGTGCGCGCGGGCTTCCGCCTTGACATCGCGGGCAGCGACCACTATTACGGCATCAAGGCGGACATCATCTGCTTCTGCAAGGCACTTGCCAACGGCTACAATATGTCGGCGGCGTGCGGACGCGAATTTCTGAAAGCGGCGGCGTCCTCGCTCTCGTTCACCGGCTCGTACTGGATGAGCGCCGTACCGTTTGCGGCGTGTATCGCCTGCATCAACAAAATGAAACGGCTGAACACGCCCGCCCTCTTCCGCAGTAAGGGCGAAAAGCTGACCGCCGCATTCAAACAGGCGGCGGCGGAAAACGGCTTTAACCTTGTCGTATCGGGCGAGCCTGCGCTGTTTTATCTGCGCATCGCCGACGACGACAGCCTGATGCTGCATCAGGAATGGGTCGCCGAATGCGTCTCGCGCGGGCTGTTTATCACCTCGCACCACAACCATTTTATCAACGCAGCCCTCACCGACGCGGACATCAACCTCGCTGCCGAGATTGCAAACGACGCCTTCGCCGTCGTCGCCGCACGGCATCGGTAATCGCCGAAATTCAACACAAAAACAGGGTATCCGCGAGGATACCCTGTTTTTGTGTAAGTTTTTGTAGTCCTGTGCATTATGCTTCCCATGTGATACAGTTCAGCCCGCCGCCGTCGTCGGCAATTTCGGAGATTGGCACGGGAACAACGGTTTTTTTCGGAAAAAAGGAATTTGCCGCCGCGATGGCTTCGGCATCACGGTCAATTCCGAATACGGGCAGAAACAGATGCGTTTCGGTTTCAAGAAAATTCAGATAGCAGCCCACGGCGCTGATGCCGCGGGCGGGAACATAGGGAAAATCAACCGTTTCAATCCCGTAACGGTTCAGTATACGCTTGATTTTTTGCTCTAGACCGTTCTTGGCAGCGGTTTGGTTTCCGAGTACGGTGGACTCGTCGACAAAGCGCACCATTCCGTCGGCGTGTCCGGTCATGTCGCTTTTCAGCGACGGAATGATGATAACCTGCGCTTCGAGCAGGGATTCCACCTCGCGCACCAGTGCGGCGGGTGCGCAGGACGGATTTTCGGCAAACACGCGGTCGCTGATGACGGCGCGGCGCCCGGACGGGGAAAATACGACGTTCCCGCCGTCGAGG
>SFNW01000172.1 GCA_004554105.1 Clostridiales bacterium
TTTTATTCGGCTTGCGCCGCCCTCTGAGCATCTGGAAAAATCTCGGTAAGAGATGCCCAGAGGGCTGCGCGCAGAGCCTCTACGCCGCCGAGATTTTCCACAAGACTTTCCACAAACTTTTCCACAAATTCGGGCGAATTGCCCTCATTTGTGCCCCTTTCAGGGGCGAATTGCCGCCTTTTGCCGCCTAAAAGGTCGGAAAAGGCGTAAATCATGGTTGTGCTTATTCGGTCGTGCTGCAGCTCGTTCTGAACGGCTTCCAAGCCGTTCCGGCGAAACTCGCCGACGGCAAATATTTTCCGCGCACTATGCGGCGTGATGTTCTTTGCAAGACCACACAGCCGCACGGCGCGTTTTATATCAGCCCATACCGCTTGACGCGTCTTATGCTCGGTAGGCTTTCGCGGACTGGGAAAGACCCAAAGATAATTCGCATTGTTTGAGAGCGCACGCACCATGCGCGCGCTCAGGGAAGCCGCGAACGGCTTCCCTGTCTTTTGACAGGTGCAGGAAATGACGCCGTCGGCGTGCACATCCTGTGGACGCAGGGCGAGCACATCTCCAATGCGCAAGCCCGTTGCGAGCGAGACGCGGAGCGCAAGCGCGTTGTCGTCTCGCATGATGTCGAGGAGCAATTCAAATGCTTCTCGGTCGATAAATTCGCTTTTAACTTTATCACCCCCTTTTTGACATTATACCATATTTTTCCGCGTTTGTCTTTGACAATCGCGAAAAAGTCAAATCAGGCTCTGTATTTTCAGATGCGCACAGCCCCCTATTTCGATTTCGTAGCCGGAGGATTCGCTATAGTCGGCATTGCAATAGCTGAACCTCGGTTCAGCTAACGCGCCCCCATGAAGAAAGTACCTGCCGCCTACCTTTACTTTGGCGCGCGCGTCTTGCTTCAGGGCGCGAGCACTCTTTGTCATGTACTTGAAGATGTATTTGCATACATGGTCGTGCTCGTCAGCCCCTCCGCCTATCCGCTTCGCCGTCGTAAAGCCGTAGCGCCAATTCTCGATATTGTAGATAGTTTTCCCCCCATGTTTCTTGCCGCTGTCCGAGAGCGCAAGCGCGCTCTCATTCATCAGCCCGTGGAAGTGGACGGCTTCGCCGTCGGCGTGATACTCGGGCACAAGTATATACTTGAGCCCTCGCCGCCTCACGCAATTGTCAAGCCACACATTCAGCTTGCGCACAATCTCGCCCCAGTCGGTGCGAGATATGCGCGCACTGTCGAGCGTCAGCGTGACGAACATATTGCAATCAGGATTGCACGCCATGAGGTCAAAGGCTCGCCGCTTCGCCCTGTTCAGGGCTTGCACCGAACATTCGTTCGGGCTTTCTCCCTCTTCGTCTTCGGCTTCTGGGCGCGAGCGCCGAGAAGCCTTGCCGCCGATGTCGGCGCGGCAAGCCTCGACGCGATGCGGATTGAAAATCGGCTCGGAAAATGTCATGATTTCGACGGGACGGTATTCACCGTCCGCCGTGGGATATAGTTTTATACGCTGGTTGTAAAGTACTTGCGTACTTGTCAGGTGGAAAGAATTTTGGAATGTGTCCATTGCTTGAAGTGACGGAATACTGTTACTTAAATCAAGTAGAGTAGGCTCGCCTGCCAGTCCTCGAGATGCCACGCCTGCGGCTCGCAACTCTGCGGCGGCAGTCTCGAGATAGTGCTCGCCGCTTTTCTCGGCGCATCTGTGCTTGCGCAACAGCTGTCGCCGCGCGGCTTCGCCTGTCGGAGAACTCGCTTCGCTCGTTCAAACCGCTTCGCGGTTTACGGGCGCGCTCGCCTTCCGCGCCCTCGCCCCCGCCTGCTTGCGCAGGCGCGGGGCGGCGCGTGGGTCGCTCGCACCGCCCCCCCGTGTCCGCGCCGCCGCGCTCCGCGTGTGCTCGCATGGCGGCGCTTCTCGGCTTCGTGCAGATTTTTCGCTTTCTTTGCGCTCGCCGCGCAGGCAGGCGCCCCTGTTCAGGGGCTTTTTACTCGCTGGCGCTCGTCGCTTCGCGTTCTCCGCCCGTGCCGCCTCACGCAGTCAAACAAAACTGGAATTTTGTATAATTGAGGGCAGTCTTACGGGCTTCCGCCCGTCGGCGACGCCCTCAATTAGTGAGTACTCGAAAAATCGCGCGCACATTGTGCGCTCGGGGCGCGCGATTTTTCTCCGTTGCTTACAAAATTTGCGTTTTGTATGGTTGCGTCTCGGTTTCGGCTTTTGTGCCGTTCGGCATCGGGCTATCGTGGTGCTGTGCCTCTTTCCGTCTTTTGCCTTTCTTTTTAGTTTGGTTTATGCCGCCACCGCGCCCACGCGCGACGGCGGCAGGAGCTCCGTTCCGTTTTTGAAAAAAAAGTGCGGCTTCGCCGCCCTTTTTTCTCAAAAAGGGTTGACATCTCGCCGCACTTCTGTTATACTGGCTATAGGCGCGTACTGTGCAGGGAATTTTCCTGTCATACGACATTCCCCATAGTCCGAGCGAGGGCGTGCGGCTTGATGTTCTCGTGGGAGTGTTCGGAGCTTTCTACAAGCCATTATAAAGGGTCTTGACAAATTTGTCAAG
>SFNW01000173.1 GCA_004554105.1 Clostridiales bacterium
GCCGGAGAAATCCGCCCTAAGGCGGCAAAATAACAAATTTATCTCGCGCTTTAGAGAAAAGTGTGCTATAATGGGTGTTACCTGTCCCGGCAAACAAAGAGCTTCCCGCACCACAATCATCGAAGAAACCGCAGAGTCCCCGGGCATCTTAGAATTTTCGTTGAAAGGAATCAAAATCATGCTCGAAAAATTTCTTGTCTGTCTGATTGCCGGCGCGGGTGCGGGCTTCGGCACGGGGCTTGCCGGACTTTCCGCCGCAGCCGTTATTGCGCCGATGCTTGTCACCTTTCTGCACGTCAACGCCTATGAAGCCGTCGGTATTGCGCTGGCATCGGACGTGCTGGCGTCTGCGGCGTCCGCCTATACGTATAAGAAGAACAAAAACCTCGACGTCAAGAACGGCGTAATCATGCTCTGCTCGGTTTTGGTCTTTACGCTTGTGGGAAGCTATCTTGCTTCGCTTCTGCCGCAGCGGGCTATGGGCAACTTCTCCATGTTTATGACGCTGTTTGCAGGTTTAAAATTCATTTTCAAGCCCGTGATGTCCGCAAAAGAAAGCAACAAGAGCAGAAGTCGCAGAAAAGCCGCCGTACAGTCTGTCGTGTGCGGTATGGCGGTCGGTCTGATATGCGGTTTTGTCGGCGCGGGCGGCGGCATGATGATGCTGCTCGTTCTCGTCAGCGTGCTGGGCTACGAACTCAAAACCGCAGTCGGTACCAGCGTGTTTATCATGACCTTTACCGCGCTGACCGGTGCTGCTTCGCATTTTGCCATCGGCGACGGCGTTACGGATATTTCAATCCTGCTGCTCTGTATCGTCTTTACCCTGATTTTTGCGATGATTACGTCCAAATTTGCAAACAAATCCTCGGAAAAAGTCATGAACCGAATGCTCGGCGTCGGACTTGTGGTTTTAAGCGCGGTCATGATTTTGGTGAACACGCTGCGCTGAAGTTTACCAAGGCAAACGAGTGGGACGCCGTGCGTCCCGCTCGTTTGCTTTCTTTTTATTTGTCCTTCCGACAACTGTCGGAGAGTGCGCAATGCTCGCAGCCGCAGCCGCAGGAATGCTTGCCTTTTTTCTTGTCACGCACCATCTTCACAATAACCGCCGCGACAATCAGAACAAGCAAGGCGCACAAAATAGCGGTTGCCGCATTTTCGGCAAGCCATGTCAGCATATTGACCTACTCCCTTCAACCTTTAATTCATCGCGCCGCATTGATTTCCTTGGTCAGCTTGACCGCCTCATGATACGGACGGAAAAGCATATACAAAATCAACGCAAGCGCAGCCACGGCAAAAATCAAGCCGACAATATTCGCATTTCCCGTGAACAGCCCGCCGAACTGATTGATCATCAGCGCAACGAGGTAGGCAAAACCGCATTGATAGCCGATGGCAAACCAGGTCCACTTTGCGCTGTTCATTTCGCGGCGAATTGCGCCGATTGCGGCAAAACAAGGGGCGCAGAGCAGATTGAACACAAGAAAAGCATAGCCGCTGACCGCCGTAAAGTTTTCGGCAATTTCCGCCCAACCGCCGGGATACAGAATGCCCATCGTGCCGACGATATTCTCCTTGGCGACAAGCCCCGTAATGGAGGCAACGGCTGCCTGCCAGTTGCCGAAGCCGAGCGGAATGAAAATCCATGCAATCGCATTGCCGATGGCGGCGAGAATCGAGCAATCCATTTCATTCTCACCGAGCATACGGAAGCCCGTCGGCGTGAAACCGAAATAGGTCGCAAACCACACGGCGATTGTGGAGAGCAGGATAATCGTCCCCGCTTTCTTGATAAAGGACCAGCCGCGCTCCCACATGGAGCGCAGAACGCCGCCGAGTGTCGGCAAATGATACGCAGGCAGTTCCATGACAAAGGGAGCGGGATTGCCGGCAAACATCTTTGTCTTTTTCAGCATAATGCCCGACAGGATAATCGCCGCCATACCGATAAAGTAAGCGGAGGTCGCGACCCACGCAGAGCCGCCGAAGATTGCGCCCGCAATCATCGAAATGAAAGGAACCTTCGCACCGCAGGGGATAAAGGTCGTCGTCATGATCGTCATGCGGCGGTCGCGCTCGTTTTCAATCGTACGGGACGCCATAATGCCGGGAATGCCGCAGCCCGTGCCGATCAGCATCGGAATAAAGGACTTTCCCGAAAGCCCGAACTTGCGGAACACGCGGTCAAGGACAAACGCAATGCGCGCCATGTAGCCGCAGGCTTCCAAAAAGGCAAGCAGGAGAAAGAGAACGAGCATCTGCGGGACAAAGCCGAGCACCGCGCCGACGCCGGCAACGATGCCGTCGTTTATCAAACCCGCGAGCCAATCGGCTGTGCCGACCGATTCAAGCGCATTGCCGACCAGTACGGGAATACCGGGCACCCATACACCGTAGGCGGCGGGATCGGGCTCTTCGCCGTAGAGCAAGAGCGTCGCGTTCGCCGCCTCGTAATCGGCAAGCGAAGCCGTTTCTTCGACGACCTCCAACGTTTCCTCATCCTCGACCGTATAAGTGAAATCAGC
>SFNW01000043.1 GCA_004554105.1 Clostridiales bacterium
GTTTTGTAATTGTTGCCATATCGGTTCCTCCGTATTTTGTTATTGCAAGCCCTTGGCAACAACAAAGGAAGCCAGAGAAGTGCTGCAAAGTCAAGCAATATTTTCACTTTCGCCTGAGAAATATTTGATAAGATCGTCAAGGTCCACCAAGATCTTTTTGCCCGTGAACACGCAGTGCACCTTGCCGTCCTTGCAGAGAGAACGGATGCAATTTGCGGTGATAGCTGAGTCCTGGTCGATTCCCTTGATAATTTCCACCGATTCACCGATGGTACGCATTCTGTGTATAGTCATGAGGTAAACTCCTTTCGATTTTTGAAAAAGTTGATTTATGGGGCTATACCCCTTCTTGATTTCCCGATTTTTCGCGCGTGACCCCACGCCCGTCTCGGTATTGAAAAGCTGTAGAGATTTAGACCGCCCCTCCCCCCAGTGTTGCAACTGTAGCAGGCTTTAAGTGTTATCATCTTTTTTCATCTTATAAGAGAGAACATTATACACCTGCTACATTTGCAACAGCGGGTTATAACGGCTGAGCGGATCCGCTCAACGTATATCCGATTAGGATTGTGGTAGAGTTACCGCCACCTTTGGGACGCTTGCGTTCCAGCGTTGCGAAGCTACTAAGCGCCTGATTGAATTTGGCGGAGTTTTCCGGTCTGCAACCGTTATCCTCACACCACTGTGTGTATGCTTTATACACTGCGCTGGTTCGCACTTCGGCTCCGTCAATCTTTTCGAGACAATCCTCGGTGAAGCGGGCCACCTTATCGCTATCCTTGCGATATTCCTCGATAGCCACTTTGACCGATTCCGGGATTACTAATCCTTCGGATTGAATCAGTCGGTAACCATCCAACAACCAGTTGAGGATGGCGCTTTGGCTGTTCGGCATTCATAATAGCGGAATTTGCCCCAGTTGAAAAGCTTGACCTTACCGCTTTTCAACTGCTCATACAGGCACCGCATTGCACGGCGGAGCGCGTCCTCTACGCGGCGGTTGCCGGTAAACTCGCAATACTGTGCAAGCACCTTGCCTATTAAAAAGTAGCTCCACACGTCATATTTCTCGCGTTCTTCCTCGCTGCACGGGCAAATCCAGCCGTCCGGCTGCTGCTGCTCCAAAATCGCGTTTATGTAGCGTTGCGTGCGCGAAATCGCGTCTTTGTCCCCGAGGAGGTACGCCATCGGAATGAAGCCGTCAAGCCAATACGGCACGCGTTCCCACCCTTCGCGGTCTCCGCCGACCCATGCGCTGTCGCGCACGTCCGGCCAGACCTTGTCAAGATTGCCGCCGAGGCCGGAAAGCTGAATCTGAAGCTGTCTGCGCAGCCACCCGCACGGCTTTATCTCCGTGGGACTGAAAAAATTATACATCAATGTTTCTCCCGGATTTCAAAAAGTAAATACGATATAGCCCTTATCCACTGCAAAGTCGACCTCTGTCAGTGTGCCGTCGTCCTCTTTTACGACGACTTTGATGTTTTTCAGATCCACATACCCTTCTGGGAGCGGAATGCTGTACGTGATTCCGGTATCGCTACCGTCGGTTTTATACGAAACCTTGATTTCGGAACCGTACGATACCTCTTGCAAAAGCGCGGTAAGTGCCGTCCGCTGTGCTTTTGTGAGCCGCAGCTTCTCAATTGCCGTATCGGACGGCGCACCGTCGCTGCCGACGGCGAGCGGCAGGTCTGCATTCGCGGCGTCACCGGCATACAGAAGTGCCGTTTCGGTTTTGCCGCAGGACTTGCAGGTCCGCGTCTTGACACCGGGCGCATTTTCGGTCGGCTCTACCGTAACGCTGTACGGGCCGAACGAATGCGACGCCGAAGTCATCTTTATAAACTCCTTGCCGCATTCCTTGCAGATTTGCTTTACCCCCGACCCGCAGCGGGTCGAAACAGGCTCTGTGTGATACCCGTACTTGTCATGGTCGCAAAGTGCGGTTTTTTCCTTGCCGCAGCCGGTGCAAAGCCCGTTTTCGTCAAAACGATGCACGCCGGTCGCCGGATATTCGGTGCTGCGCCTGTATTCGGCTTTTCCGCAGATTTCGCAGATTCTGGCGTCTTTCTGCGGCGAAACGCAGGTCGCGTCGGCAACCTTCATGTACGCGCCGAACCTGTGCGGCAGGACGGCGTTTACCTCGTAATAGACCTTTCCGCAGTCTTTGCACCGATACCAGGTATACCCCTCGGCGGTGCAGGTCGCCGCCCGACTGCTGTGTTCGTCGTCCTCATACGGCTCACCGTTATGCAAACCGCTGAAGTTTGCGGTACACGGCTCTGCGCCGTGCGGACAGAACTCAACATTTTCCGCCCCGCCGAACGACAGCCTGAAACGCTCCGCCGTTTCAACCGCAGTGTGCGATGCGGGCGCATAGTACACGCCGACGTGCTTGACATACGCTGCCATGCCGCCGTCAAGAAGTGCGTGATTCCAGTCCGCGCCGAGCGGAAAAACAATCGTCGTATACCTCGGAAGCATATTCTGCCCCGCGACATAGCCGGCGGCGAACGCTTCGTCGTAAATCTCATACCTTGCGCCGTATGGGAACGCATAGTCCAAAATCAAGCCGCCAAGCAACTTTAAGGAAACCGCGCCGGTACGCACGGTTGCGCCGCCGTAGCTGCCGATGCAAAAAGCGTTTGTACACGAGATATTACCGTCAATTGTCGCATATATGTCGCCGCAGCTTGCGTTATAGCTGCCGAGCATCAGCATTTGGTCGGTATAGCCGTTATACCCGGTCACGGCGCCGCCGACGATTATATCGCCGAGCAGCTCTACTTGAATTGTGCCGCTCTCAAGCGCGCATGACTTGGAAATCGAGCCGCCGATAATCATGTGATAGATGCCGGATTTTACGGTTATCCGGGTGCTGTCCTTGTCGCAGGGCGCACTGTTAAAGCGGCTGTAACAGCCGCCGACAACAATCAGCCTGCCGCTGAGCGATTTTCCTCTTGCAAAGAAAATACTGATTTTCTCGCCGAGCGTCAGATGATTGTGGTTGGCAATCAGATACAGCGGCGCACCCGAAACGCCGGTCGAAAACTCGATTTGCTCAAATTCGGTTTCGCCGTTCAGAATATAGCCGAGTCTTACCGCACCCTCAGAGTCAAAGCCGAGGACGCCGATACCGCTGCCGTATCCCCGTATCTGAATTCGGTTTGTATGCGCAGGCTCCGCAAAAATCGGGTATACATCGTTGTAGTTATCGGGCAGCGTTACCCGTCCGACGACATAAATTGTCGCATCTGCGCCCGCCCGTCTCGCAAATTCAAACGCAAGGAAAAAATCGTTTGTCGGGTTTTGAGGCGAAAAGCCCCCCGTGGTGCTTCCGCTGTCGGAGACATAAAATGCCGTTTGTCCGGCGGAATCATACGAGCATAAGATGTGTTCGGGATTGTGCGTACACGCATATCGGTAAACCGACGTCGAAAAATCCCATGCATAATCATGTGCCTCGGGGTCGAGCGGCAACGCTTCCCGACTGTTTTCCTTTTCGAGGAAGCAGCGCTTGCAACGCTCGCACCTTTCGCCCTGCACCGTACAATCGGAGGGCGTAAGCACAACGCTTTCAAACGCGCAAACGTCGCATTCGGTCAGCCCGCAAACACCGCAGACGCCGTCTGTATAGGCATGACCGCCATGCTCTGCGCACCATTGCTCATACCGAAGTGCCGTGTCGAACTTCTCGGCGATTTCGGGATAGTTTGCCGCAGTACGCGCGGCAACCGAAGCATACAACGCAGTGCCTTCCGTGTAGGTGATATGCTTTGTAGAAGTCGCGGGGCAGTCCCAGTCCCATGTTCCGATACTTCCCGAGCACCAGTAAAGCGTGAACGAGTTCTCGGTCATGGTCTGCGTGCTGCCGTAGAAGGTGCGAATCGACGCATCGTCGGTCAGCGTGACATAGACATTGCCGACGTCCGAGCCGTCGGTTGCGGCAGAGCCGTGCAAAGTCGCGACCTCGGCATTGCCGCCGATGTAGATGTTCGCGTTTCCGCTGTAGGTTCCCGCCATGCCGCGGTTAAACGGAATGATGTAATACATACTGCCCGACAGGATCGTAATGTTAACGTCCTTGTCGTCTGAAAGCGGTGGATTATTCACGTCCGACTGATAGCCGCCGAGAATTGCAATACTCTTCGCAAACACCGTGCCGTCAAGCTTTGCGCCCGTCACTTCAATTCCCTCGCCCATCGTCAGCGGGTGGTGCGAAGCAATCAGATACCACCATGCGCCCGTGGCGTTGATATGAATGTTCTCAAATCGGGTGTCGCCGCAGCATACGAAACGCGCTTCGCCGACATTCAGCACAGCGCCGTTCTCGCGGTAGTCCACACCGCTGTATACGCTTGTAAAGGTAATCGAGCCGGTGTACTCTTCCCCGAAATTGTAGTTTTTCGTCTGTGTGACGCGATCGCAAATGACAATCGTACAGTCCTTTGTCAGGTCGAGTGCTTCAAACGCGTCGGTATATGTGCCGCACGCCTGCTCGACAGAAGAGCCGTCGCCCATTCCGCCCGATTTCAGATAGACGACTTCAAGCAGGACTTTCGGCGTGTAGAAAGCCGACAGAATTTTGCCGTCGTCGGTATTGGTCCATGCGTCGCCGGTCAGCACCGAGGTATCGCCGCCCGCCGTCACGCAGTTGTCAAGCGTTACCGTCTCCGCCGCCGTGCCGGCAATCGCATCGCCGACGCTGTTATAGAGACGCGAGAGTGTGAGCGGCGTCGAGCCTTTCACCGCACCGAATACGGCAAGTGAAGCCGATTCGCCTGCGTACATCAGGTCGCTCGCTGTCATCGTGCCGCTGGCGCTCGTCGTTTGGAAAGACCCGACAATACCGCCGGTCGTCGCGGCGGTGCCGCTTACTTTGCCGCAGTTGTACAGTTCGCTCAGTGAAGATGTTATTGCATAGGTGTCCGCTTTACCCGCGTTAATATGCGCACCGAGAACGCCGCCTGTGTATCCGGCGCCCTGAATGTCGCCGTAGTTTGCGCACTGCGAAAGTTCGAGGGTGCTCTGTACAGAAACATAGTAATAGCCCAAAATACCAGCGGTGCAGCTTGAAGTGCCGGTCACCGTACCGTAATTCTTACAGCCCGTAATCGTCGTTGTCGAAGCCGCTCCCGTATGCTGGTCAAGACCGATAATGCCGCCGGTATACAGCTTGCCGTTCACCGTGCCTTTGTTCGTGCAGTTTTCAAGCACAAACGTTCCGACCGTCGAGCCGCCGACCTTACCGACCACACCGCCGGTACCGCCGCTGCTTCCCGCCCCGCTTACACTCACATTGGCAGTGCAGTTGCTGACCGTGCAGTTCATATAGGCAAATCCGACGATACCGCCGACATTGTTGCCCGTGCCGGTCACGCTGCCCTCTACGACAAGGTTTTGAATCGTCGCGCCGTCAGCAACGCCGAACAGACCCAGATTGCTTGCGCCGCTCAACGCCACACCGCTGATTTTGTGTCCGTCTCCGTCGAATACGCCTTTGAATGGCTTTGATGCCGAAACGCCGATCGGGGTTTGCGCACTTTCTTCGGGCAGAACAATATCCGCCGTCAGATAATACTTTTCGCCCCAGGCATCGGAATTTGCCATCAGTGCAAGCAACTCGTCCGGCGTGCCGATTGCCGTATAGCCCGTAAAGTCGGTTGCGCCGACAGTCAGCACAAACACCAGCATGAGCATGCAAAGCAAGACAGCCGTGCCGAGAACTCGTTTTCTCATTCAATTCACTCCTTTATCCGGAAAATAATTTGTACTATATGTACAAATTCCGGTTATTGAAACTAATTTTAATCGTCTTATTTATTGATTTCAATATCCCAATGCGATTTCCGTGATATCTGAGATTTTTTCAGTGATATCTGTAAGAAAATCTCAACATACCGTTTCCGATATCTGCGAGTTCGCTCATACAAAAAACTGCCGCAGTTTTGCGACAGTTTTTTATATGTGTATGTTCAAGATTGCAGTAAATAATATCCCCCTTGATAACGATGAAGACAAAAACTATGAAAAGGCAAAAAAACAACAATCGTCCCTGCGTGCGCATAAACTTTTCCGAACTGCAAACAATACAAGTACATTCGGTTGAAAAGGAGTAACTTATGAAAGCAACAGGAATCGTGCGGCGCATCGACGACCTCGGCAGAGTCGTTATCCCGAAGGAGATTCGCCGCACCATGCGCATCCGCGAGGGCGACCCGCTTGAAATATACACAGACCGCGAAGGCGAAGTCATCTTCAAAAAATATTCGCCGATCGGCGAGCTTATGTCTTTTGCCGCACAGTATGCGGACACGCTGAACAAGACCTGCGGCATGTCGGTCGTCATCACCGACCGCGACGCCGTCATCGCCTGCGCCGGCGTTCCGAAGAAAGAATACAACGAGAAAAAAATCTCGGGCGAAATCGAAGATGTTATCGAAAGCCGCGCGCTCTATGTCAGCGGCGCGGACGTGCCGCGCGTGCCGGTCATCGAGGACGGCAGCAGCCATTTTGTCAGCTGCGCCATGCCGATTATCAGCGAGGGAGACCTCGTCGGCTGTGTCGCCTCGGTCTCAACGCCGGAAAATCAAAATGCGCAGCCGCCGTCGCGCGATGTGGAAATCAAGCTGATTCAAACCGCCGCTTCCTTCCTCGGCAAGCAGCTTGAAGCGTAATCGGGAGTCTGTCCCTTCCCGCCCCCGAAACGCTCTTCCCCGCTGCAACAGAAAAACCGTACCGATGCTGTCAATCGGTACGGTTTTTTGATTCAGTCAATATCGTCGAGTATGGTCTCGGGCGGCGTAGTCAGCAGTGCGGGCGAAGCGACGAACTTTTTAATCAGCTTAAACGCCGACGCGAAATAGAAGCCGTCGCAGATACGCTCGTCGGTGACGATTTTGACGTCGATGTAGGTTCGGTGTTCAATGACACCGCTTGTGTTCATCACATTTTTATGGTATTTCAGCCCGTAAGACACAAAGACGGGCAGATTGCCGAAATTGTACAGGTGATGATAAATCGGCGGAATGCCGAGCGACCCCATGCTGGTAATAATCATCGAGCCGTGGAACGGGCTGACGTCGAGCAGCGCCTGTGGCAGCCAGCCGTGATAATCCAAAAATTCGAGAAACCGAACCGTTGCCCGAAATAGGAATCGCGGCAGCAGCGTCAGCAGCTTTGCGGTCTTGTCAAAATCGGTATTGCTGCCCTCCGCCGTCGCCTTTTCGACGACCGCGTTGAATTTCTCATAGACATCGACAATCGTGTCGGTCGGCTCAAAGCGCACCTTAATCATCGTATCCGGCGCGTCGAGCGACATCTCCTTTTTCACCGCCATATTGAATTCAATCGTGTTGCGGTGATAGATGCGCTGTCCCGAGCAAAAGCGGTTGATGCCGGGGCGCATGGCAACCGCGCGGATATATGCGGCGAGAAAAACGTGCAGCACGCTGATGCTCTTATAGCCTTTGGCACGCATTTCGCGCAAAAACTTATCGGTCTCGGTAATGTCTATCGTGTCGGCAATCTGATTTTGCGCATCGTTGCGCGTGCGCATGATGTACGGGATAACATAGGACATCGGAGACATGGTGCGCACACGTCTTCCGTCTTTTCTGTCGCCGAAGCGACGGCGCATTTTCTTCATATACGATACCCCCGCAGTACAGAGTTCGATAGGATGTGTCGTGCCATTATAGCATAATTCGACTGAAAAGGCAAGTATCGGCGAAATTTACCACACACTTTTCCGTTTTGACGGAAAACCGTCAATCCTCGAGCGCCGCGGCGCAGGCGGCGTCGGCAAAGGGAAAATGCGTTGCCGCGCCCGCAACGGGGAGTCCGTTCCCGCCGAGCGGCTTGACGTAAATCTCACCCGAAACCTGATAGCAGACTATCAGATTTTTTCCGTCGGGCGTCAGAATCATGTGACGCGGCTTGACCGCCTCTGTAGGCTCCTGCAAGACCTTGGTCAAAAGACCGTCCGCGCCAACCGCAAAGTAAACGAGCGACTCGCTGTAGCGGTTGGCGGCGTAAAGCGTCTTTTCATCGGGCGAAAGGCAGATTGCCGAGCAATGGCTCTTCCCCGAAAAGCCCTCGGGCAATGTGGAAATGCGCTGCAACAGTTTTTTCTCGGGCATGGCGTAAACCAGCACCTCGTTGGACAACTCGGTCACGACATAGAGCAGACTCTCGTCGTGATTGTAGACCGAGTGGCGGGGGTGCTGACCGCGCTCGGTGTAAATGCGGTCTTTCTCGCGAAGCGTACCGTCGCTTATCTCATAAAAATAAATGATGTCCAGCCCGACGTTATTCACCATCAGCGTATCTTCGGCTTGGTTGACGTGTACGAAATGCGCACGCGTAATCAGGCTGTCGTCGCCGGTCTCATTTGCCTGAAAGATTTTGCCGGGACGAACGAATTTGCCGTTTTTGTCCAGCGTCGCGTAAATCAGATGCCCTGATCCCCAGCACGCGCCGAACAGCATCGAATGCTTTTCGGAGTAGCAGATATGGCAGAGGCAGTCCACGCCGTCAAAGCGCACGCTGTCGGTCATGCGGTAGCCGTCGCCGTCCTTCACATAAGCATAAAATATCGCATAGTCGTCGTTTTCCGTGCCTGCAAACAGGCGGTCGCCGCTTGTGCAGACAAAGCTCGGCGATTCTACCGTATCGCCCCAAATCACCTTGCCGTATTCGTCACATTTGACGATATTTCTGCGTCCTGCGGGACCGTATCCCGAAATAATCAGTTTCATAGTTTCTCCTTTTCCGCGCCGAAATCTGCGCCAAGCTCAAAATCATTTAACGAACATAATATACCATATTCGGAAACAAAAAACAAGCGGTCTGCTGCGGAAAGCAGACCGCTTGTTCGGATTTGTTTCATTCAAAGGTGTAAACCGTCATATAATCGTACTTTTCGCCCGCGCGCAGAATCGTGCGCTCATAGGACGGGCTGTCGGGCTCGTACTGCGGCTCGATGCAGATGGCCTGCCGCTTGTGCTGCTTGACGCCGCCCTTGAACGGAATCGGGCCGTTCAGGATATTCGACGTATAGAACTGGTCGCAGGGCATATCCGAGGAGACGCGCAGCGTCAGCCCCTCGCAGGACGCCTCGGCGTGTACCATCAGTTCCCTGCCGAAGAAGGTTTCTTTCTTCTTTCCGTTAATCCAGTAATTGTGACCGTAGCCGCCGATATTGCCCATCTGCTCGTTCGGCACGTCGATGTCCTCGCCGATGCGCTTCGGCTTTCTGAAATCGAACGGCGTCCCGACGACGTCAATCGTGTAGCCGAGCGGAATGCGCAGAAGGTCGACCGCGGTAAACCGGTCGCCGTAAATCGTCATGATATGGTCTTCAATCGTTCCCTTTTCATATCCTTTCAGATTAAAATAGGAATGATTCGTCAGGTTGACGTAGGTATCCGCATCGCTCACCGCCTCATAGCGGACGGCAAGACTGCCGCCGACCAGCGTATAGGTCACCTTCACGTCGAGATTGCCGGGATAGCCCTCCTCGCCGTCGGGGCTGGTGTAGGTCAGCACGAGCGCTTCGACGCCGTTTTCAGTCACGATTTCGGGCTTCCAGACCTTTCTGTCAAAGCCGGAGAGTCCGCCGTGATTGTGGTTGACCTCATGGTCGTTTGCCGCCAGTTTATACGTCTTGCCGTTCAGCGTAAAGCAAGCATTGCTGATGCGGTTGGCATATCTGCCGATAATCGCGCCCTGATACGAATTGTCGTTGACATAGTCGTCGAGCGTATCAAAGCCGCAGACAACATCGCGCCCGTGCGTCAGAATCGACTGAATCCGCCCGCCGTAATTTAAAACCGTCACTTGAACGCTGTCACTCTTCAGCGTAAAGGCATAGATTTCACTGCCGTCCGACAGTTTGCCGAAAAGCCGTTTTTCCATCGTACCGTCACTCCCATGCAAAAAATCGCAGAATGTTTTTCTTCTGTCATTGTACCCCCGCGCATTTCCGCCGTCAAGACAAAGAATCACAGAAAAAATTCGACAATTTTCACTTGTTCGTTGATTTTTGGATATTTCTGTTGTAAAATGTAAGAAAAAGCGGGCGGGAGGCGGTATAATTGGGCATTTTCATCGAGCGACCGCTCCTCGCCGCCTGCGCCGCCTATCTCGCCGCTGCCCTGCTCTGCGTCTCGCTCTGCGAGAAGCAGCGATTGCTCTGTCTGATGATTTTCCTTGGGCTTTCTGTTCCCTGTCTGCTCTGTGCGCTGTTTATTCAGTCGCACCGTGCGGGATTCGGCAAAGCCCTGCTCTGCCTCCTCTTCGGCGCAGCCGCAGTCCTTTCGTCGCACTTATTCTTCGGCAGAATGCTGAGCGTTTCTTCCGCTTCCGAAACGGTCAGCCTCACTGCAAAAATCACCGACGTCGGCTATGTCTCCGACTATCTGACGGTCTGCACCGCGCGGGTACGCGAATACGACGGTGAAGCGGCGGACTTTTCGATTGAATTGACCTTTGCAAAAGGAGTTGATTTGCAGGCGGGTGATGTGATTGCCGCAGCCACGCTGCCGACCGAATTTGAGGAAAACCTCTACGGCTATAACGAACGGCAGTATATGCTGTCACGCGGTATTCTGTTTTCCGCCGAGGTCGAGAACTATGAAACGCTCGGGCATGAAAAACCGCCGCTGTATACCCGCCTGAAAAACAGAGTCACCGCGCGCATCGACGCAGCGTTTGACAGCGACACCGCCGCCCTGCTCAAGGCACTGCTCGTCGGGGAACGAGACGGGCTTTCGACAAGCCTGAAGCGCGACTTCAGACGGCTCGGCATCAGCCATATTCTTTCGATCAGCGGCACGCACTTTACGGTTTTGCTCGGACTCGCGGCGCTTCTGCTGAAAGCACTGCGGCTGAACAAAAAGACAATCTATATTCTGCTGATTCCGCTTGCGCTTTCGTATATGGCAGTCACCGGCTTTTCGGTCACGGTCTGCCGTGCCGGCATCATGGCGCTGATGACCTACTTTGCCTTTCTGTTCGGCAGAACGCGGGACGCCTATACCGCGCTCTTTCTCGCCGTCGTTCTGCTGTTGACCTTCCGCCCGTATGCGGTAGCCGACGTCGGACTTTGGCTCTCCTTTGCCGCGACCTTTTCGATTTTAATTCTCTCCGAGTTGTTTTCCGCCGCGCGGCTTTCTTGCGGCAGCGGCATTCTCGGCTTTCTCTGTGCCGTCCTGTTCCGCCTTGCGCTGACCGCCGTCGTGTTTTTTGCCACATTGCCCATCGTCGCGCTCTCGTTCGGCGAGGCGTCCAAGCTGTCGCCGCTCGCCAATCTGCTGATTGTCCCGCTCTTTGAACTGTTTCTCTATCTTGCACCGTTTTCCGTGCTGCTTTCGGGCTTTGCACCCGCCGTGCGGCTGACCGAAGGTGTCTGCGACTTCATCTGCCGCGTCGCGTCGTCGCTTGCCGACCGCGACGATCTGCTCTTTTCCCTGCGGCAGCCGCTTGTTCTGCCGATTGCGGTCTGCGGCATTCTCCTTACGCTGATTTTGCTTGCCGTCCGTTTGAAGCACCCCATTCTCTCGCTTGTGCCGCTCTGTCTGACGCTCGCCGCGCTTGCGGTATACATTCCGCTTTTCGATTCGGCATTTGCAAAAGCCGACCGCATCGTTTATACCACCGTGGGTACAAACGACGGCTTCCTCGTCAAAAGCGGCGGCGAAGCACTCTATATTGACATTTCAACCGGCGCGTCCGAGCCGACGCGCAAGGCGGAATACCTCGCCGAAATGCTCTACCGCCCCGAGCTTGACGGCTATCTTCCGACGCACTATCATACGCGGCATATCAATACCTTTGACAAACTGACCGACCGCACACATATCAAGCGGCTCTATCTGCCGCCGCCCGTCCGCGAGGGTGACGGAGACATTCGAAGCGCGCTTGCCGAAATCGCCGTGCAGAAAGGCATTGAGGTCATTGATGTCGAATACGAAAAATCAACTGCATTCGGCGGCTGTGCTTTTACGCTCTGCACGCCGGAAAAACTGAGCCGATCGACGCACTATGTCACCTGTCTCTCGATTTCTTCGGGCGAAAACGACCTTGTCTATCTCGGCTCCTCCTTCGGCGATACAACGCGGGACTTTTCCGCGCTTGCCGGCAAGGCGGAGGTCGTCGTCCTCGGTCAGCATTCGCCGGGGACAAAGAACGATTTTGCCTTAAAAACCGACGGCGTCGTCCTCTTCGGCAGCGAAACGGTCGCCGCGCACGCAAACTGCGAAAGCGCGTCCGCAATCCTGCCTAAAAACGGCAGCTATACCTTTGTCTTTGACCGAAATTGACTTTTCTTAAAGCAAAATAGTTGAATTTTTTCAAAAAGCGTGCTATAATTATAATTTGAAATTCAAAACAAAGGAAGTCTGTGCAATGACTAAAATCGACATTATATCCGGTTTTCTCGGCGCGGGCAAAACCACGCTCATTAAAAAGCTGCTTTCCGAAGCGCTCGTCGGCGAAAAGGTCGTCCTCATTGAAAACGAGTTCGGCGAAATCGGCATTGACGGCGGCTTTCTGAAAGATTCCGGCGTCGAGATTACCGAAATGAACTCGGGCTGTATCTGCTGCAGTCTCGTCGGCGACTTTGAAAAGTCGCTCGGCGAGGTTCTCGACAAGTTTGCACCCGACCGCATCATTATTGAGCCTTCCGGCGTCGGCAAGCTCAGCGACATCATCGCCGCCGTCGAAAAGCTGCATCGGGACGACATCAAGCTCAACAGCTTCTCGACCGTCGTCGACGCGAAGAAATGCAAGATGTATCTCAAGAACTTCGGCGAATTCTTCTGCAATCAGGTTGAAAATGCGCGCGCCGTCATTCTCAGCCGCTCGCAGGACGCAAGCGAGGAAAAACTCGCCGAGACCGTCGCGCTCCTGCGCGAGCTGAATCCCGAGGCAAACATCATCACCACGCCATGGGACACGCTCGACGGCAAGCAGATTCTCCATGCGATGGAGCACGCAAAACTGCTGAAGAAAGAACTCGAACACGAACTGGAAGAACACGAGCATCATCACGACCACGACGAGGACGAGGAATGCTGCTGCCATGCGCATCATCATCACCACGATGAGGACGATGACGACGACCATGAGCATGAGCACGAGCATCATCACCATGACCATGACCATGACCATGACCATGAGCATCACCATCATCACGACGGCGATGACGGCGAATGCTGCTGCCACGACCACGAGCATCATCACGATCATCACGGACACCACCACGCGGACGAGGTCTTTACCTCGGTC
>SFNW01000044.1 GCA_004554105.1 Clostridiales bacterium
CACTTGCAAAATGCGGTATGCAGACGCGGCGCGTGGGAATTTCTGCTTTGGCAGGGTCAAGATAAAATACAAAATGTTACGTTTTGTGGTAAAATGCGCCGCTTTGCGCCGCGAAGCCTTGACAAAATTTGCGCCGAACGGTATAATTGACACAAAGTATGCAGTGAGGCGGATTATGGCGAAAATCACTTTAAAATCAATCAAACGTGATAACGTAAAATCGGTGCTTGAAGCGATTGCGCGTAAGAAACACATCACAAAACTCGAGATTTCCAAGGAGACCGGGCTCAGTCTCGTTACGGTCGGCAAAATTACCAATATGCTCGGCGCGGCGGGCGTGCTTGTCCACGGTAAAAATATCAATCAGACGGCGGGGCGGCGCGCCGAGGTGCTTCGCGTGCGCCACGACTGGGCGATTCCCGTTTTTGACCTGTCGACCAAGTGCTTTCGGTTTTATATCACGACCTTTGACGGCGAGATCGTCGACAGAATGGAGTATACCTGCTGCGAGGAACCGCAGTACATCTCCTCCGAATTCGTCAAATTCCTGACGCTGACGCTTGAGCTCCTCAAGCGCAATTACAAAAACCACAAGCTGCCCGGCGTCGGCGTCGCAATTTCGGGCGTATACGATGCGGAAAACGACCGCGTCGTTTCCACGATGATTCCCGAAATGGGCGACATCAAGCTGCTGCAAAACATCAAAAAAATCTTTAAGAAAGCGAACATCGTCATCGACAATGCCAACCGACTTTGCGCAGAGGGACTGATCGAAGGACAGCCCGACTATGCGGACAAGTGTATTACCTGCATTGCGGTAAACGACAGCATCGAATGCACGACCTGCGACCACGGCAGCTATCTGCGCGGCGCGGGCAATCTTGCGGGGCGGCTCGGCGATCTGCCCTATGTGCAGGGCGTGACCTATGCGAATTTCATTCGAGACGCGCTCTCGGTCGCGCCGATTCTCGAGCCGACGCTTGACATCATTCGCGTGGCGGCAATCGCATACGACCCCGAAGACATCTTCCTCTGCTCCGGCAAATTCGATTTTTCGCCCGCCGACGTAAAAAGACTGCAAAATTCGCTGTCCGCGTCGGTCGGCATCGGCGCAAAAGCACCGACGCTGCACGGCATTTACAACCCGCAGATGGAAGCAATGAGCGGGATTATTTCCAGAGTCATCGGGAATTGGCTTGACGAGATGATTGTTCCGAATACATAAACCGCCGAACACGGTGCAAAATAATAGACGAGGCAAAAAGACCTCGTCTATTTTTATTGAAGGCAGGTAGAAATCATGGAAAACAACACGAATGCAAACATGAGCATTGAATGCACCGTCAACCAGTGCAAGCATCACTGCACCGACAAAAACTTCTGCTCGCTTGACCGCATCAAAGTCGTAACGCACGAGGAAAACCCCACCGTTACGCAGTGCACCGACTGCCACTCCTTTGAAGTCAAGAGCAGCTGCTGCGCACAGTAACCGACCCCAAAATTGCAAACAGGAGCGGCGCACGCCGCTCCTGTTTGTAGTTATGACCGCTCTACGATCTTGACATTGGCGGGGATGGCACCCGTCTGCTCGTAGACGATTTCGTTGATTTGCGCAACCTCGTTCGGCATAAGCCCAGCGGTTTTCACGACGATATTGACCGTACTGCCGTTGACGACCGCCACGCAGTCTTCAAAGCCCTTTGCCTCGACCAGCGTTTCGATGTTTGCCTCGCTCTCAATGTCCTTGGCAATCTGCGAGATGTCCGCAAACGCCTGCTCCTTCGTTTCCTGCATCGCGTCTGCGCTGTCGACTACGGTCTGCAGAACGCCGAGCGCTTCATCGCGCGCTTTCTGTCTGCTCAAGACGGTAGCGGAGAAATACGAGTCCGCGGACGGCGTTTCCGACGCGGGCTGTCCGTCCGTCTGCCCGTCCTGTACGGCACTGCCGTAGGTGTCCTCCATATTGTTCTGCCCATAGCCGATCATGCCGACAGGGTCGCCGAAAATCCGATAGTTGACGTAGACCGCCCCGCCGATAACCAAAACCGCCAAGGCGACAATCAGATTCCGCTTGCCGATTTTGGTATAGGCTTTTTTGAAAAATTCTCCCGCTTTTTTGAATTCAATCTTATGTTTCATAGTGCCCTCCGTACCATAAAAATTCGTTTTACAGTAATATATATTGAAGTATGTGCCGCAATATGCTATCCGCGCCCCGAAACCGAAATCTTCGTGCTGGGCAGCGAAAACAGCGAGCGAATCAACTCGTGCAGGACAACCTGAATCGCGGGGTCGTCGCCGCCGTTACAGACGACGGCAACGCCGAGAATGCTCTGCCCTGTGTCCGTGCGCCCGAGAAAGGTCTCTGTTGCCGTTGTCTCATAGGTAATCATGACCTCGGCGTCCGAAACGCCTTTAACCGAATTGCAGAGCGCCGCCAGCCTTTCTTCGGTGGACAGTGCTGTCTCAACCGTTTTTTCACGCTTTCCGAGCGAGGACAGCGCAATCAGAAAAATGAGGAAAAGCAGCAGCGGGACAAACCATTTCTTCTTTGCGAGGTCGGGAAACAGACCGCTCACTCGAAATACACCTCCGCCTCGATGCCGAGCCGCTCGCCGACATATTTTTTGACTTCATAGCTGCCGACAAAAAAGTCTTTTGCATCAAACACGACCGTGACCGCATCGGCATCGAACGTTTCCCGATTGATGGAAACCGTGCAGCTTTTGGGCACTGTGCCGAGAGCACTGCCGATTTCTTCGGAAAGGCTCTCCGAAAGGCGCATCTCCGCTTCGGTGCAGACGGCATTCAGCGTCTCCTCCGACAGCGAATGAAAGTAGTCTTCCCTGTCTGCCGTCGTGACCGAAATATGCAGGTCGACATTGCCGAGCGCGGCACCCGCAAGTATGAGCGCAATCAAAACACCGGTTGCCGTGCCGATGACCTTTTCCGCCGTCTTGCCGCCCGCCGTTTCGGCAAACAGGCGAAGCAGTGCGCCGAGAACGGCAATCGCCGTACAGAGAAACATCGCTTCTTTCATGTTGCCACCGCCGGCAGACAGCCGATAAAGAGTCCGATGTTGAGCATTCCCATGACAAAAACCGAGGTGTACGCCGCAAGTGCAAAGTCAAAGGCGCACTTTACCTGCCCGAACAGACTCTTTCCGTTTTCGAGTTCCGCGCATTCGCTGAGGAAGCCGAGCAGAGACAGTAGCAAGCCCGAAAACCAGAGCTTCAACAGCACAGGACAGTACATGGCAAGCAAAAAGACGACCGAGGATAGCCCCGTCGCGTTTTTGACGGTGACAAGACTGCCGCTCACCAGTTTCAGCGTGTCGCCAATAGTCCCGCCGACAATCGGCACGGCATTGCTGACAAGCAGGCGAAGCGTTCTTGCGCCGATTGTATCGGTGTTTGCCGCGGCGACATTCTGACAGCCGACGACGATGAAAAAAATCGCCGTGACAAACGAAAACGCACCGAAGAGCAAGTTCCGCACACCCTTGACGAGTGAGAGCGTTGTCGACGTCCCCGCGGCAAGTCCGATGAGCGAAAGCCCCAAAATCAGGACAAAAACAATCGGTGCAAAGCGGTTGACGACCCATTCGGCAACAGCAAGAAAGACGCTCAAAGCGAGACTGCCCGTCCCTGCCGCAGCCACATTGCCGCCCGAAGCGGTGAGCAGTCCGATGACGGGCGCAAGCGCACCGAAAAACAGCGAAATATCCTGCATATATGCGGCGCAGTCATTGAGAGTTTCGAGAACGGCGCGAATGACGACCGCAGCGAGAAGCAGGTTTGTAAAATAGTCAACCGCCCTGTATGCGCCGATGCTTTTGACCGCACCGCGCAAGAGGCGAAACAGCAGCGCAAAGAGCAGAATCGCCGCCGCGCTCCCGACCCAATCCGGCATTTGCAAAAGCTCGCCGAGTCCGCTTTGCACGAGCGATCCGACAGAGGAAAACAGGTCGCTTCCCTGTCCGTCTGTTTTTCGTATCGTCTCGATTAACCGCTTTGCATATTCACCGTTGACGCTTTGAGAAGCGTCGCGCATAAAGTCCGAATATGTATGTTCCACATCACCGCTTCCTTTATCTTAAAAATGTTCTTTCCGCAAGCGAAAATAAGTCGTCTAAAATCGGCTTTGCGCACAGAACCGTTTCGACCGCGCCGAGCAGTTCGACCGCGCGGGCGGCAGCACGCTGCCCGTTTTCTTCGCAGAGCGTCGCCGCCGCCGAGGTCAACAGCGAGACACCCGCAATTTTCAGCAGCACGTCGATATGCGCCGTGCCTTCTGAAATGCCGAGCGAGGACTGCAAAACCCCGATAAGCTCGCCGAGCCGCAGGGCGGCGTAAGCAAAGACCGAAAGATACAACAGTGCCGAAATCACGCTTGCCAATTCTTTTTCCCGCTTGGCAATCGGCAGCAGCAGCGCGGAGGCAATCGCCGCAAGCGCGCAAACGCTCGTGAAGTCGGTCATATACCGAAAATAAAGCGTATTTTTTCAAACAGTTCGGACAGCTTATCCACCAGCATCAGAAGCACCGCCACAATGCCCGCCACCGACACCAGCATCGACTGCTCTTTCCGATCCGCTTTATCCAATACCAGCCCCGAAAACATCACGATAATGCCGACGCCGATTACCTTGTACACAAGCGATATATCCATCTTTTCCTCAACTCACGTTTCGCTTTTACTAATATCTATGAGGCTTGTCTTTCCCTTATGCAAAAAAACACCGCCGAAATCGGGTTTTACCCGAAATCGGCGGTGAACACGGTTACAGCTCGTCAAGTGTACCGAAGCGATACCCCTGCTCTTTCCAATCATCGATAAGTTGCCCTAAAATATCCGCGTTGGTTTTCGAGGTGGGGTGCAGGAGAAGGATTTCGCCGTTGTGCGTGCCGTCAAGTAATTTCTTTCTGGCTATTTCCGCGCTCATCTGCGCGTTGTTGTCCCAATCGGCGTATGCAAAACTCCAAAGAATCGTTTTGTAGCCCATTTCTTCGAGAATCTTCAGGTTATCTTCGCTGAGTCTCCCCTCGGGCGGTCGGTAAAATTTTTGCATTTCAAAGCCGGTCTTCTCGCGGAAAAGCGCCTCGAGACCGTACAGTTCCTTCTCAAATGCGGCGCGGTCAGTGACTGCCGCCATGTTTTTGTGCGACATCGTGTGATTGCACACAAGATGCCCTTCATTGACCATTCGCTTGACTAAATCGGTGTTTGCCTCGACCAAGTGACGGAGGACGAAGAACGCCGCAGGGACGCCTTTTTCTCTCAATGTGTCGAGTATACGCTCGATATTCCCGTTTTCGTATCCGGCGTCAAACGTCAGATAGATGACCTTGTCATCAGAGTCGTCTCCGTGCTTTTTGTCCACATAGTAACAGCTGTAGCCGTTGATAAACGACTGCGCTGCGTCAAGCGTAGGCTGCTTATGCTCGTAGTTCTTTTTGAAATACCAGCTGAGTTCGCCCGCGGCGCCGGCGGGGGCTGCAGTCTGTACAAAAAGAACGAAAAGGAGCGTCGGCAAAAGAATGAATTGTTTTAGTTTCATGCTTGAATTTCCCTTGAAACCGTTTGTGACTGTCACGGTATTATTGTTTCCCGCGCGTCGCCGCATAACCCCATTAAAATCTGCAAGGCAAGAAAAAGGCTGCCACGCGGCAGCCTTTTTTCATTATTTGTTATTAAATGAATTATAAATCAGATATTTGCCGTCGACGAGCCTGAAATAGAAGGTCATATCCACATAGTCGTTGTAGTCCTTCAGCCCGCGGTACTTGAGAACGTGCGTGAGCTTGACACGGCAGGAGAAAACCTCGTCGCTGTAGGCATAGAATTCGGACGCCTCGACGTCCTTGAATTCATAGCTGTTGTGGTCGATGACCCACATGGTCTGCGAGGTGCGCAGATTGCCGTACAGCTCGGACGAAGGGTCGAAGTATTTTTTGATTTGCGCAAACGAGGCGTCGTTCTGCATATAGGTCGCATAAGCCTTTGCCGCCTCGATGGCGTAGTCGGCATATTCCGCCGCCAGCGCGTCGTCGTAGAGAATATCCGCAACATAGACGTCCTTGTCCACGTCATAACGCACCGCGCTTTCTCGCCCGTCCGCGTCCCGCACCGTAAAGGTCGGCGCGGCGCACAGACGGTCAAAGGTATAGGTTGTATACACGATGCCGCTGACGCCCTCGGGCATAAAGTCCTGCGAGGCGGTCGGCACATCGTCGCCGAGCGCGTATTTCGCATCCGCGGGTGCGCCGTTGACGGTCAGAAGATAGTTTTTCGGAAGCTGTACGGAATAGCTGCCGAGCAGTTTCGGGTTTAAACTGACCGAATCGAGCGCATACAGCTCGATGCCGTGCTTTGTCGTCTCGCCGCTTTTCTTCAATTCCAGCGTTGCAAACTTTTTGCCGTCGCACTTGACGGCGTAAAGGACGGTATCATCAAGCCCGCTCGAAAGGCTTTGCAGAGAAAACTCTTTTCCGTCCGTGAGCGAAGAGAGATACGCCGCCGCGTTTTCTTTCGTCTCGTATTCCGAAAACGAATCGGCAAAGAAATCGGCAAGCGCTTCGCCGTCCCCTGCACGCAATTTGGTCTCAAGCAGTTCTTCGGCGACATACTTATATTGCGCCCCCTCGTATTCCGCAAGCAGGTCGCGCAATCTGCCCTTTCCGATTTCGGTTGCAATCAGCACGAGGGCGATAAAGACAAGCAGAACGATATAAAAAGGTGAAATTTTAATCTTCTTCATCACTTTCCCCTCGCTACCAAGAAAAACGTCGGAATCCTGCGCGGCGTGGTAAACGCCTTGTACTTGTTGACAAGTCCCTGCTTCTGATACTGGTCGAGCTGCTCGACGTCAAAGTCGTATTTGTCGTAATAATTTTCGTAATACATCATTGCGGAAGAGCCGCCGTCCAGCATGCCGGCAGTGATTGCGCCGTAGTCGACCATAATGTCAATCACGTCGTTGTGCGTCGCGCCGAGACTCGATGCGCTTCTGCCGTCGGTGACGAGCAAAATGACCGTGCCGTCGGCACGCTGCCCGATCGCGGTGCGCTGCGCGGTGCCGGTATTCTTGTCCGCGTAGTACATCGTCACGTCGTCGCCGTCATGCGTAATCAGCACGTTGCCGGTCTGGAAGCAGACGCCATCGCGGATACCGAGTTCCTCCGCCTGCTTGACGCTCATGCCCTCCGAAACGACCAATTTGTTTTCATTGTCAAAACCGATAAAGGTGCGATTTGTGCGCCCGTCGTTCCAGACATTCTCGCCCTCGGAATAGGTCGTACCGATGGGGTTATCGCCTGTGCCGACGCCGCCCGCATCGTAAAACTCACCGCCGTTGATTGCGGCGACCGCGTCGTATCGCGCGGCAACGTCAAAAATACGCGCGCCCTGCTTGCCGCTCTTAAAGTCGCTCGACGTGCCGACAAAAACACGGGACGGGTCTTTGACAAGCAGAACGTATGCCTTGTATGTACTGCCGTTGACCGTTTCAAACAGCATGCCGTCGATTGCTTTTTCCCAAATGTCAGCCTGTGTGTTATCGTCACCGGCGGGCGTGCCGTAGTCCTCAATCGAAACCGTATCGGTATTGACCTTCTTGCTGTTTTCAACAATCTCGTTTACCGTTTCGGCACTGAGAAACAAGCCCGGCACCCACTTGGTGGCACTCGCCTGCATGGCGGAAAGCACAAGCAGATCGCGCAGAGTTTCGCTCGGTCCGTGCGCGACGGTCGCCACGGCGGAAAAGAGCATATAGAGTGCCGAAAGCAGCAAGACGAGCAGACAGAGCAAAATGCGGCGAACAATGCGTCCCGCGCCGCCGCGCTTTTTCTTTTCGCGGCGCGGACGGCGTTTTTCTTCCCTCGGCATCGGTTCTGCCGACTTGGCGGGAGTTTCCGGTATTTGACCGTGCTGCGTCACCGCGTCCTGCACGGCAACGGTCGGCGTTTGCACAGACTGCGGCTGCGCTGTCGATGCTTCGTTCGGGTGGGAAAGTGCGCGAACGGGACGCGGGCGGCGCGGCGCACTGCCCCGTGTTTGGTTGAAGCGATTGTCTTCCATGAAAGTTCCTTTATATTATCCGTTATTTTTTTTGAATACCCAATTCTGCTGAAGGCGAAAACTGATGATAAAGAGCGCGAGGTCGACCACGACGCCGAGCAGCGTGATAAAGAACGTGCCGCCGACGTGGAACAGCAGCTTTGCAAGCGCGGTTGCACCCGCCGAAAGCAGCATGATACACCCCGCAAGGACAAAGTAACGCAGCATCGTTCGCCCAACCGCCGCTGCGGAGGCAAAAACCTTTTTGCGGTTAAGCGTGTAGTTGAACAGCGCGGAAATGATGCGCGCGCACGCCTTGCAGAGCGCGGTCGCCGCCGCCGCACGCGCATTGTCGATGCCGAAATCCACCGAAAATGCCTTTTCGGCAAGCATAAGCAGAAGCCCAAACAGCAAAACATCGACAAGAAACGACGAAAGCGATGTCAAAATGAACAGAAGAAAGCGCGAATAGACGCGCATCGAGTCCCGAAACGGGCGAAAATGCGAGGTGCGGTTTTCCTCAATGTACACCGTGTCGATTTTGACCTCGCAGTACGGAATGCCGTGCGCCTTCATTTCGTGCAGCATATTTGTTTCATATTCAAAGCGGTCGCCCGGAATCGTCAGCATCAGCGGAAGCTGCTTTATCGGGAAAGCGCGAAGCCCTGTCTGCGTGTCGGACAGCTTCAGTCCGCAGAAAATGCGAAAGACCGCCGAGGTGATGCGATTGCCCATACGGCTTCGACGCGGCACCTGCGGCAGCGAAAAATCGCGGCAGCCGAACACGATACGGTCGCCCGCTCGAAGCATTTCCTCCGCGCAGCGGCGCACATCTTTTGCGGTATGCTGCCCGTCTCCGTCCGCCGTGACAACGCCGAGCGAATCGGGGCGGTTGCCAAGTACATAACGAAAGGCGGTTTTCAGCGCCGCGCCCTTGCCGCGGTTGACCTCGTGCGTCAGCACGGTGATGTGTTCGCCCACGGGCGGGAAGAATTTCAGGCAGTCTTCCCTGCTTCCGTCATTGACAATCACGATGTCGGTAAACCCGACCGAAAGCAGCGCATCGACCGTTTTTTGCAGCTTCTCGTCCGGGTTGAGCGAGGGCAGCACGACGGTCACGCGGTCTGCAAAGCTTTGTTCCATAGTTACTCCTTGTTCTGCCGATTCAGCAGCTTCAGCGTATCGTATAGCGTGGAGACGCCGCAAAGTTCGGCATCTGTTTTTACCGTGAGTTTCTTTTCGTTTTTCTTCGGGCAAAGAATCTGCTTAAAGCCGAGGCGTGCCGCCTCCTTAACGCGGTAGTCGAAATGCGACACCGCGCGGCACTCTCCTGCAAGCCCGATTTCACCGAAAGCAATCAGTTCATCGGGCAGAATGCGGTCGGTGATGCCCGAAATCAGCGCAAGCGCGATGCCGAGGTCGGCGGACGGCTCGTCGAGCCGCAGACCGCCCGTAACATTGAGATAGACGTCGTTTTGATAGAATTTCAGCCCCAGCCGTTTTTCCAAAACGGCGATAATCAGGCACATACGATTGTAGTCGATGCCGTTTGCGGTGCGGCGCGGCACGGCGAACGCGGTTTGCGTGACCAAAGCCTGCACCTCGGCGATGAGCGGGCGCGTCCCCTCCATCACGCAGACGGCACACGCACCCGAAACGCCGCGCGGACGGTCTGACATCAGCGTTTCAGACGGGTTGTCGACCTGCATAAGCCCCGCGTCGGTCATTTCAAATACACCGATTTCGTTGGTTGAGCCGAAGCGGTTTTTGACCGCGCGGATAATGCGGTAGGACTGCCGCCGCTCGCCCTCAAAGCAGAAGACGGCGTCCACCATGTGCTCGAGCATCTTCGGACCCGAAATGCCGCCTTCCTTGTTGACGTGCCCGACCAAAATGACCGAAAGTCCCTCGTTTTTCGCCTTGGTGATACAGGCGAGCGCGCATTCTCTGACCTGCGTGATACTGCCAGGCGCGCTTGTAAAGCGGTCGGTGTAGACCGTCTGAATCGAGTCGATAATCAGTACATCGGGCCTTAACTCGCCGCAGCGGGCGAGAATCGCGTCCATATTCGTCTCGGTCAGGAGATAGAGCTTGTCCGAATGCACGCCGAGCCGCCCCGCGCGGAGCTTGAGCTGCCCGCAGGATTCCTCGCCCGAAACATACAGCACTTTTTTGCTCTGCCCAAGGACGTTGCAAATCTGCATGAGCAGCGTCGACTTACCGATGCCCGGCTCGCCGCTGAGCAGAATGACCGAGCCGTAGACAAGCCCGCCGCCGAGCACGCGGTCAAGCTCACGGTAGCCGGTCTCAAAGCGCATATAGTCCGGCATATCGTATTCGTCGAGCAACACGGGCTTGTTTGCGCCGCCGAGTGCCGCAGACGAAGCAGCCTTTGCGGGCGTCTCCGGCTCAAGCAGCGTTTCCTCCATCGTGTTCCACGCGCCGCAGGAGGGACAGCGCCCCATCCATTTGACCGACCTGTATTCACATTCCGAGCAGACAAATGCAGTCTTCGGTGCTTTCATACTTTTCTGTCCTCTATGTAGATTGTTTTATATCTTCGTCAGTTTTGCGAAAGTCGCCATCAGCTTCTTTGTGCCGACCGTGTCAAATGCGACCTCGTACAGCGTGTCCGCGCCCATTTTATTCGCCGAGAGGATCAGCCCCTCGCCAAACATGGGGTGACGCACACGGTCGCCTGCGGAAAGCACGGCAAGCGGCGCGGGCGCGCTTTTCGGAATCCCGCCGTATTTTGTGGCGTAAGAATCGGTCTTGTAAGTCGGTCTTGCCGCCGTGCGCGGCGAGGTCGGCGCGGACGACGTACCGTAGCGACGCTCTCCCGCCGTTACGCGCAGTTCCTCGGGAATTTCCTTGATAAACGGCGACTCGGGATTGTATTGCGTCTTGCCGTAGGTGATGCGCTCACGAGCACGGAAGAGGTACAGCTCCTCCTTCGCCCGCGTAATGGCGACGTAGGCAAGGCGGCGTTCTTCTTCCATCTCGGTCGCATCCATAATCGACTGCATTCCCGGGAAAATGCCTTCCTCCATGCCGGGGACAAAGACAACCGGAAACTCAAGCCCCTTGGCGGAGTGCATCGTCATCATGACCACCGCGTCCGCCTCGGCGTCGTACTTGTCGACGTCGGCGACGAGCGAGATTTCCTCAAGGAAGCCGACCAAGGTCGCCTCCTCGGCACGCGACTCGTAGTCGGCGGCAACCGAAACCAGTTCCTCGACGTTGTTCAGCCTGTCCTCCGCCTCGGCGCCCTCGTCGACCAGCATCTGCTTGTAGCCGGTGGCGAGCAGGACGCGCTCGACAAATTTGCTCAGTTCAAGCGTTTCGGACAGCGCAGTCAGTTCTTCAATCATGTCGCAGAAAGCGGTGAGTTTTGCTGCCGCCTTCGCAAGTGCGGTATATTTTCCCGCGTTCCGCATAACGGCGTAGGCGGAGCAGCCCTTTTCCCGCGCAATTTCCGCGACCGCTTCGAGCGTGGCAGAGCCGATTTTCCGCTTCGGCTCGTTGACGATGCGGAGCAGACGCTGGTCGTCGTCGTGGTTGGAAATCAGAAACAGATAGGCAAGCACGTCCCGAATTTCCTTGCGGTCGTAGAAGCGCACGCCGCCGAGCACGCGGTACGGCAGACCGCTCTTGGCAAACGCCGCTTCGAGCGTCTGCGACTGCGCGTTCATGCGGTAGAGGATCGCGAAATCGCTGTAGCGCCGACCCGCTTTTGCAAGCTCCATGACCTTGTTGACGATCATGCGCGCCTCGTCGTTTTGGTTGTTGGCGACGGTGACCGTAATCTTGCTGCCGACCGCGCCCGCCGTCCAGAGCGTTTTGCCCTTTCTGCCGAAATTGTGACTGATGACGGCGTTTGCCGCGTCGAGAATGTTTTTCGTCGAGCGGTAGTTCTGTTCGAGCTTGATGACCTTGGCGTCGGGATAGGTGTGGTCGAAATTGAGAATGTTCTCGATCGTCGCGCCGCGGAACTTATAGATGCTTTGGTCATCGTCGCCGACGACCATAATGTTGCGGTGGAAGCCCGCAATCAGCTCGGTCAGGCGGAACTGCGCGAAGTTTGTGTCCTGATACTCGTCGACGCAGACATATTTGAACTTCCGCTGATAGTATTCGAGAATGTCGGGATTCTCCTCAAACAGGCGCACCGTCAGCAGAATAATGTCGTCAAAATCGAGCGCGTTCGCGCGGAACAGCTCCTCCTGATAGCTTTTGTAAACCTTCGCCGCAACCGACCAAAGATAGTCGGCGACGTTCTCTTTCAGCATCTCCTCGGGCGTCATGAGACGGTCTTTCGCTCTGCCGATGAGGTTTAACAGCGTTTTCGGCGGGAACTTCTTGTCGTCGAGGTTCATATCCTTCATACAGCGGATAATCAGCTTCTTTTGATCGTCGGTATCGTAAATCGAGAAGCCGGGCTTGTAGCCGAGCAGCCCGATATGACTGCGCAGAATCCGCATACAAACCGAGTGAAACGTCCCCGCCCAAACGGCTTCTGCCGCCGTGGGGTCGTCCAGTGCGGCAGAAAGGCGCTCTTTGATTTCGCGCGCCGCCTTATTGGTAAAGGTGATGGCAAGCACCGCCCACGGCGGGCAAACCTCCTCGGAAAAGCGGGTGAGAAATTCCCCGAGCGCTTCTCTGTCGGCGTCCTCGGCGGCGCGGCACTCGTCGGCAAAACTATCGGGCACCTCGCGCGGCGCGGTCGTGCTTTCACAGGCAAGTCCGTATTTCAGAATATGTACGATGCGCTGCACCAGCACGGTGGTTTTTCCGCTGCCCGCGCCCGCTAAAACGAGCAGCGGACCTTTTACGGTGCAGACCGCCTCACGCTGTCTGTCGTTCAGCTTGCCGTAATATATGTCAAAGAGTTTTTTCTTGATTGCGTTATACTGTTCGGGCTGCAAAGTCAATGTTTTTGTCCCGGTCTTGCGACCGTCCTTTCGGTAAATCTTCATATAGATTTATTATACTATAGTTCGACAGATTTGGCAATAAAAAAGTGGCAGAGAGTTGCCTCTCTGCCGAGAAATTTTTTCCGGGGTCTTAGAACTCTTCGCGGTTCTGCTTCTTCTGCTGGTTCTGCTGATTCTGCTGGTTCTGCTGATTCTGCTGGTTCTGATTCTGCTGATTCTGGTTCTGCTGGTTGCGATTCTGATTCTGGTTCTGCTGATTCTGATTCTGGTTGTTCATGACTCT
>SFNW01000045.1 GCA_004554105.1 Clostridiales bacterium
GACCGGCATTCCGGCGGGTCAGACGGAAACGCCTATTTTCGCATGGTCGTATGCAGTCCTTTCGGACGGCACGCGCGTTACGGTTGCGTTTGACGCAGCGACGGTTGCGGCACTGCTGCCCGCACAGCAGTAAGGAGGTACACGATGAAGAATCAGAAGTACGAACAGCCGAAACTTGAACTTGTCGCGTTTGAACTCACGGACATTCTGCTTGCCAGCACCGAAGCGTCCGAGACGGTCGGCGCACTTGACACCGAGTATGCGGTCGCACTCGAATCCGCCACATGGGGCGAGGTTTGGGGCGAATAAGCGAATTGAATCCAAAAAAAGCGACGGGAAACCGTCGCTTTTTTTATGGAAGAGGGCGAGAAAACGTGCGTGTGTTTCGTAGGGGCGGATTCCATATCCGCCCGCGAGAAAGTGAAGCGTTTCCCTCTGGGAAACGTGAAGCGGCTGCGCCGTGAAGCACGCCTGCGGCGCGTGAAGCATTCGGGGCGCTGCGCCGAACGATACGGTCGATAACCGCCGTAACGCCATTCTGCGAATGGCTACCCCTCACCCGGTGCTTCGCACCACCTTCCCCCAAGGGGGAAGGCAAATTTGCCCGAATTTTATCTACACGAAAAAGTGTGAGAATCCGCCCCTACGGGTTGGAATGTTCTTTTTCTCTTTTCTTTCAAAGTTTTTTGAAAGGGGCGCGGGGAAAAGAAAATCGAAGCGTTTCCCTCTGGGAAACGTGAAGCGGCTGCGCCGTGAAGCACGCCTGCGGCGCGTGAAGCATTCGGGGCGCTGCCCCGAACGATACGGTCGAAAACCGCCGTGAGGCGGGGAATGAGGGGTAGGACACGAAGCGTCCGTCAAAGAAGTTCCAAGATAACCGCCGTGACGCCATTCTGCGAATGGCTACCCCTCATCCGGTGCTTCGCACCACCTTCCCCCAAGGGGGAAGGCAAATTTGCCCGAATTTTATCTGCACGAAAAAGTGTGAGAATCCGCCCCTACGGGTCAGAATGTTCTTTTTCTCTTTTCTTTCAAAGTTTTTTGAAAGGGGCGCGGGGGAAACTTTTGTACACAAAAGTTTCCCCCGCCGTTTTTCCGTTCTTTTCTTTTATTTTATTTTTCTTCTCTCAACCGAACAATCGCGTCGGGGGTGATTTTGTAGGTGTACATGGTGGCAAAGGCTTCGTCGCAGAGGGCGTCGAAGTCGAGCTTGGCTTCCTCGGCGAGGACCTTTTCCGGCTCGGGACGGGTCTTGGGGTGACGCGGCGTAAAGACGGTGCAGCAGTCCTCATAGGGCTGAATCGAGGTGTCGTAGGTGTCGATGCGGCGTGCGATGCGCACGATTTCTTCCTTGTCAAGCCCGATGCAGGGGCGGAAAACCGGCATATCGACCATCGCGTCGGTCACCCGAATCGCTTCGAGCGTCTGGCTTGCCACCTGACCGAGGCTCTCGCCGGTAATCAGTGCGCCGCAGCGGCAGGTTTCGGCGGTGCGCGCCGAAAGCTTCATCATAAAGCGGCGGAGCAGCAGCGTGAAGTAGTCCTCGCAGCACTTGTTTCGGATTTCCTCCTGAATGTGCGTCAGCGAAATGACGTGTACATACATCGCGTCGCAGTATTCGGTCACCTTCTGCGCAAGCGACAGCACCTTGTCGCGTGCGCGTTCGCTCGTGTAGGGGAAGCTCTCAAAGTGCAGCGCGTCGACCGTCATGCCGCGCTTTGCCATCATGAAGCCCGCGACGGGGCTGTCGATGCCGCCCGAGAGCAGCAGTAGCGCGCGTCCGCTTGAGCCGGTCGGCATACCGCCCGCGCCGTGAAGCTGGTCAAAGTGGATATACGCGCCCGCTTCGCGGATTTCGACGCGCACGACCCGCTCGGGGTGATGCACGTCGACGCGAATGCCCGGAATGCTTTCAAGCACAAATGCGCCGACCTCGGCGCAGAGTTCGGGCGACTTGAGCGGGAAGGTTTTGTCCGAGCGCTTTGCCTCGACCTTGAACGAGCGGACGCCTGCCATGCGGCGCGGCAGATATTCCGCAACGCAGGCGCGCAGGCTTTCGAGACTCTTTTCGCAGACGGCGGCAACCGTCACACTGTTGAAGCCGAAGGTGCGCGTCATGCTTTCGAGCGCACCGTCAAGGTCGCAGGCTTCGTCCTGCGGCTCGACATAAATCGTGCTTTGCACATTGCGCACCGAAAAACTGCCGTAGCGTGCGGCGCGTGCGCGGACGCGCCGGACGAGCATCGACTCGAAATGTGCCTTGTTCGCGCCCTTGAGCACCAGTTCGCCGTATTTGCAGAGTATAACTTCTTTCATATTGTTTTCCTTGTAATCCGTATTATTTCCGCACCGCGCCGTCCGAGGTGACGACATATTTGACCGTGGTCAGCGCGGCAAGCCCCATCGGTCCGCGCGCGTGCAGCTTCTGCGTGGAAATGCCGATTTCCGCACCGTAGCCGAATTCGCCGCCGTCGGTGAAGCGGGTCGAGGTGTTGACATAGACCGCCGCCGCGTCGATCCGCTCGGTGAAGCGTTTTGCCGCTTCGCCGTCGCGCGTGACGATTGCCTCGCTGTGCTTGGTGCCGTGCAGATTGATGTGCTCGATGGCTTCGTCGACAGTCTCGACAAGCTTGACCGAAAGAATCAGGTCGTTGTACTCGGTGAAAAAGTCCTCCTCGGTCGCGGGGACTGCATGCTGAAACAGCCCGATGCAGTTTGCGTCGGCGCGGATTTCCACGCCGCAACGCACCATGTCGGCTTCAAGGAGCGGCAGAAACTCCTTTGCAATCGCACGGTCGCAGAGCAGGCATTCCGCCGCGTTGCAGACCGAGGGGCGCTGTACCTTTGCGTTTTCGATGATGCGGCGCGCCATGTCGAGGTCGGCGGTCTTTTCGATATAGACGTGGCAGTTGCCCGCGCCGGTCTCGATGACCGGCACCTTGGCGTTTTCGACCACGTTTTGAATCAGTCCCTTGCCGCCGCGCGGAATCAGCACGTCGATGTAGCCGCGAATCGTCATGAGGGCATTGGCGCCCTCGCGCTCGGTGCGCTCGACCAGCACGACGCAGTCGCGCGGCAGACCGCAGCTTTCAAGCGCATTGCAGATGCAGTCGCGCAGCGCCGCGCTCGTCTCGATGGCCTCCTTGCCGCAGCGCAGTACCGCGGCGTTGCCGCTCTTTATGCAGAGCGCTGCCGCGTCGAGCGTGACGTTCGGTCTCGCCTCGTAAATCATCGCAACGACGCCGAGCGGCACTTTCTTTTCGTGAATCGTCAGCCCCGCAGGGGTCGTCCATGTCTTTTCGCCCGCCGTGGGGTCGGGCAGACGAATCAGCGCGCGCACCGCGTCCGCCATGCCGCCAAGGCGGCTTTCGGTCAGTTTTAAGCGGTCGAGCATCTGCGGTGCAACGCCGTTTGCCGCCGCGTTTTCCAGGTCTTTTTCGTTGGCGCGCAGAATCGCGGCGCTCTCTTTTTCGACCGCTTCGGCGATTTTTTCAAGCACGGCGCAGCGGGTCGCGTCGGACGCGCAGTTCAGTGCCGCCGACGCCGCTTTCGCGCGTTTTTCGAGCGAGAGAATGTATTCGCTTATCTCCATTTTGTTCTCCTTATTTGCCTGCGGCGAAGAACGTGCCGATAACCTCGCCGCCGAACACGTTATAGAGCTTTTCGGGGTCTGTTCCCGCCATAATCAGCATGGGAATGCCGGCTTCGCCCGCAATTTTTGCGGCGAGCAGCTTTGCCTGCATACCGCCGGTGCCGCGCTCGGTACCCGCGCCGCCTGCGGCGGCGACCATTTCGTCGGTGACGCGCTCCACGCGGGGAATCAGCTTGGCGCTCGGATTTCTGCGCGGGTCTTCATCGTAGTAGCCGTCGATGTCGGTCAGGTTGATGATGAGGTCGGCGCGGCAGACCACGCCGACATAGGCGGAAAGGCGGTCGTTGCCGCCGAATTCCAGCTCGTAGCAGGAGATGGTGTCGTTTTCGTTGATGATCGGCACGCAGCCCATTTTGAGCAGTTCCTCAAAGGTCGCCTCCGCCGCCGCACGGCGCGTCGGATTGTCGATGACGTCCTTGGTCAGCAGCACCTGCGCGACGGTATAGCCGAACAGCGAGAAGAACTTGCCGTAGATTTTCATGATTTCGTTCTGCCCGATGGCGGCGAGCGCCTGCTTTTCGCGCGTGCAGGTCGGTCGCTTGGCATTGACCTTGGCAACGCCCGCCGCAACCGCGCCGCTTGAAACCAGAATGATTTCGCGCCCCGCATTCTTGAGGTCGGAAAGCACGCGCGCCAGCGTCTCCAGCCGATAGAGATTCAGTTTGCCCGTCTCGTGCGTCATGGTCGACGAACCGATTTTGACAACGATGCGTTTATAGTCTGCCGTAATGTTCATTGCCGCATTCTCCGTAAGTCCGTGAAGTTTTTTTGCCGAAACTCTTTCAAACAGCAAAAGAATATAGTATAATAAATAAGATTAAACGAGTTTATTATACTGCATTTGGATTCGGAATGCAAGGAAAAGACGAAAAAGCCGAGGAATTTGTCATGAAACAGAAATATACCATCACTCTGCTCGATATGCCGGTCAGCGTCGTGAGCGACGAGGACGAGGAAACCGTCAGTGCGCTTGCCAAGGCGCTGAACGAAAAACTGCAAAGCGCACTTTGGAAGTCGCGGCAGGTTTCAAAGACCGAGGCGGCGCTTTTCTGCGCCCTCGACTCGTTTTCCGAGGCGCAGAGTGCCAAGCAGAAACTCGACAAGCTCGAGGCGCAGCTTGAACTGTACACCGCCAATCTCGCCCGCATGAAAGAGGAAAACGAGCGGCTGTCGAGACGGGTGGACGAGCTGGAAGCCAGACAGAAGCGCAGATGAGCGCGGGACGACTGCCCGAGCTGCTTGCGCCCGCGGGCGGCTTTGACGCGCTTGAAGCGGCAATCGAAGCGGGCGCGGACGCGGTCTATTTCGGGGGCGAGAGCTTCGGCGCACGCGCCTTTGCGAAGAATTTCAGCCGTGAGGAGATTGCCCGCGCCGCAAAGCTCTGCCGCGCGTTCGGCGTCAAGAGCTACGTCACGCTCAACACGCTGATTTTTGACCGCGAGACGGCGGCAATGCTCGATTACGCCGCCTTCCTCGAGGAGGCGGGCGTCGACGCGCTGATTATCGCCGACGTTGGCGCGGCGTCGCTGATTCGGCGGTATATTCCCACGATGCCGCTGCACGCCAGCACGCAGTTTTCGGGGCATAATACCGATGCGGCAATCTTTCTCGCACAGCACGGCTTTACCCGCATGGTCGCGGCGCGCGAGCTGTCAAAGCCCGATTTGAAAACGCTTTGTACAAATTCGCCGATTGAAATTGAAACCTTTATCCACGGCGCACTCTGCGTCTGCCACAGCGGGCAATGCCTGTTCAGCAGTATGGTCGGCGGGCGGAGCGGCAACCGCGGTATGTGCGCGCAGCCCTGCCGCCTGCCCGACAAAAGCGGGAAGTATCCGCTCAGTTTAAAGGATTTGTCGATGGCGGGGCGTATCACCGACCTCTTTGACTGCGGCGCGGCGTCGCTGAAAATCGAGGGGCGCATGAAAGCACCCGAATACGTGTTCGGCGTGACCGAAATCTACCGCCGCCTGCTCGACGGGCGGCGCAGCGCGACGCCCGACGAGATGAGCCGCCTTGCCGAGATTTTCTCGCGCAGCGGCTTTACGACCGGCTATTTCGACGGAAAAATCAATCACACGATGCTCGGCACGCGCCGCGAGGACGACGTGAAGAGCAGCCGTGCGCTCGAGCCCTTCGCGGGGCTGACAAAAAAGAGTCCGCTGACGCTTCATGCGTTGCTGAAACGCGGCTGCCCGTTTACGCTGACGGTTTCGGGTGCGCAGGGCAGCGTGACCAAAGCGGGCGCAGTGCCCGAGACAGCGCGTACCGCGCCGCTCGACGCCGCCGCGCTTGAAAAGAATCTGGCAAAGCTCGGCGGCACGCCGTATTTTGCCGAAAAAATCGAAATCGACCTCGACGACGGGCTGATTCTGCGCGTTTCGGAAATCAACGCACTGCGCCGCGCGGCGCTTGACGCCTACGGCGCGCTCGGCGAGCGCGAACACACCGTGCTGCGGGAAGCAATGCCCGCGTCGGTGCGCCGAACGCCGAAAACCGACGGAAATAAGCGCACCGCGCTCGTCATGCGGGCAAAAAATCTGCCCGTCGACGACCGCTTTTACGATTTCTTTGACCTTGTATTTCTCCCGCTTTCGGAGTATCTTGCCTGTGACGCGCCGCGCGTCTTCGGCGTTCTGCTGCCCGGCGTGATTCCCGATTCGGAGCGGGCGGGCGTGTCCGTGAAACTGCGCCGCGCCTATGAAAAGGGCGCACGGCACGCGCTCTGCGGCAATTACGGACACCTTGCACTCTGCCGCGAAGCGGGACTTATGCCGCACGGCGACTTTCGGCTGAATGTGACGAATGCCGCCGCCGCCGAATTTGCGCTTGCAAGCGGCTTTTGCGATTTGATTCTTTCGCCCGAACTGACGGCGGCGCAGCTTCGCGACATCGGCGGCAGCGTGCGCTCGATTGTGTACGGTCGCGTGCCGCTCATGCTGCTCGAAAAGTGTGCCGCAAAGGAGACTTCGGGCTGCGAGACCTGCGGAAGCGACCGCGCCGCGCTCGTCGACCGCCTCGGCAAGCGGTTTCCGATTTTGCGCGAGGAGCCGCACCGCAACCTGCTGTTCAACTGCGTGCCGACCTATGCCGCAGACAAGCTTCCCGCGGGCGGGCAGCATTTTATCTTCTCGGTCGAGAGTGCGTCGGAGATTCTCCGCGTCCTCGACGCCTATGAAAAGCACCTGCCCCCGACCGGCGAAATCCGCCGGCTGAAATAAGGCTTTCCGCAAGGGGAAGGTATCGCCGTAGGCGGGAAATGAGGGAGTAGCCGTCGCAGACAGCGTTGCTGCCGCAACCGAAACCGCGCAAACGGACACTTCGTGTCCTACCCCTCATCCGTCAACTATCGTTGACACCTTCCCCCAAGGGGGAAGGCAAAATAGAATGCAAAGGACGACTGCCATGAAACTTTACCTTGCTTCCAAATCGCCGCGCAGACGCGAAATTCTCGATTTGATGCGGCTCGACTACGACATTGTCACTGCCGAAGCGGACGAAAGTCTGCCGGTCGGCATCGGCATGGAGGCGGCGGGGACGCTGCTCGCCGAGCGCAAGGCAAAAGCCGCCGCCGACCTGCTTGCCGACGGCGAAACCGACGGCGAAGAAATACTCGTCCTTGCGGCGGACACGCTCGTTTACCTCGACGGCGCGCCGCTCGGCAAGCCCAAGGACGCGGACGACGCGCTGCGTATGCTGACGCTGCTTTCGGGCAGGCGGCACTATGTCTGCACCGGTGTCTGCCTTTGCGCAGGCGGCAAAACGCGCACCGCGGTCGATGTGACCGCCGTCCACATGCGCTCCTTTACCGAGGCGGAGATACGCGCCTATATTGCGACCGGCGAGCCGCTCGACAAGGCGGGTGCTTACGGCATTCAGGGCGTCGGCTCGGTACTGGTCGAAAAAATCGAGGGCGACTTTTTCTCGGTCATGGGACTGCCGCCCCGTCTCGTGCGCGGTCTGCTTGCCGACGCGGGCTTTTCCTACTTTGATTTGATTACCGTCGACTGACGCTTTCTCGGAAAGGAACACGCTTGATATGAACCTAAATCTGTCCAAAGTCAATATGTCGAAGAATCTCGGCATTGATCTCGGCACATCGAATACGCTGATTTACCTCGCGGGCAAGGGCATTGATTTGCAGGAGCCGTCTGTAGCGGCGGTAAACAGCCGCACCATGCAGGCAATCGAGGTCGGTGACGCGGCGGGGCTGATGGTCGGCAAAACCGCGGGCGAGCTGCTCGCTTTCCGCCCGATTAAGGACGGCGTCATCGCCGATTTCGACGTGACCGTTGATATGCTCGGCAAGTTTATCCGCAAGGTGACCGGACCGCTGTTTTTCAACCGCCCGAAGGTCGCCGTGTGTGTGCCGCTCGGGCTGACCGGCGTGGAGCGCCGCGCCTTTGAGGACGCTGCGGCGGGCGCGGGTGCGCGCAGCGTCACGCTGATTGAAGCGCCGATTGCCGCCGCTATCGGGGCGGGCATCAAAATCGGTGCGCCGCGCGGCAGTTTTATCATCGACATCGGCGGCGGCACGACCGAAATTGCCACGGTTTCACTCGGCGGCATCGTCGCCTCCGCATCGGTGCGCACGGCAGGCGTGCGCATGGACGACGCGATTATGCTTTACATCAAGCGGCGCTATAATGTCAGCATCAGTCCGAAGACCGCCGAGACGCTGAAGCTGCGCATCGGCTCTGTACACCCGCAGACCGACGTCGGCTCGATGGAGGTGCGCGGCAAGAATACAAGCGGACTGCCCGTGACGCTCACGGTTACCTCCGCCGATGTGCGAGACGCCATCGGCGACGCGATTGAGCAGATTCTCGACGGCATTCGCACGGTGCTGGAAAAAACGCCGCCCGAGCTTTGCGCCGACATTTACGACCGCGGCATTCTGCTGACCGGCGGCGGCGCGTCGCTGCGCGGACTGCCCATTCTGCTTTCGCAGATTACCGGCATTCGCGTCACCGTCGCGGATAAGCCGCTGCAGACTGCGGCAATCGGACTCGGCAGATACATCGAGCACCCCGAACGCTATCCGTACCTGACGCAGTATAAGGCGAAATAAAGGAAAGAGAATGGCGTTCCGAGTTCATCAAAGCTTGTTTCGGGATTCTTTTCATACGCATTCTAATTGAGCCTCCCTCCATGAGGGAGGTGGCACGCGAAGCGTGACGGAAGGAGTAACGATACGCATGAACTCCCTCAGGCGCATACGCGCCAGCTCCCTCGGCGAGGGAGCCTTTGATAACATCTTCTACGAGGGAAGACTCGATTAAATTTTGAAAGGAGAATGCCGCTTGAACGATTTCTTTAAGAGCAAGGCTTTTATCATTCTGCTCACGCTGCTTGTTATTCTCGGCGGCGTTCCCGCAATTCTCGGCGCGATGGGGCAGGGCGACTTTGTGCGCGACGCGGCGGTCTCACTGCTCACGCCGCTTCTGCGCGGCGCGTATGCCGTCGGCGACGGCTTGCGCGGCTACGGCGAATACTTTACCGAATTCGACCGGCTGAAGGACGAAAACGAGGCACTTGCCGCCGAGCTTGACGAGCTGCGCGGCAAACTCGAGAGCGCCGAACTGCTCGAAAGCGAAAATGCGTGGATGCGCGCCTACCTCGGCATCAAGCGCGCACATACCGATTACACGTTTTGCGATGCCAATCTCATCGGCAGGGAAGCGGGGACCTTTGCGTCCTCCTTTACGCTCGACAAGGGCGTCGGCGCAGGCGTCACGGTCGGTATGCCGGTGCTGACCGCCGACGGCATTGTCGGCAGAGTGACCGAGGTCGGCAGGACCTATTGCCGCGTCTCCACGATTCTCAACTACGATTCCTCTATCGGCGCGTATATCGAGCGCAGCGGAGAAGTCGGCATCGTCTGCGGCGATTTTGAGCGGCGTGAGGACGGGCTTTGCCTGCTCCGCTATCTGCCCTTTGACGCCGACGTCGAGGTCGGTGACAAGGTGGTTTCAAGCGGGCTTGGCAGCGTGTATCCGCGCGGCCTTGTCATCGGCGAGGTCGCCTATGTCACGGGCGACCCCTACGACCACACCAAGCTCGCGGTCGTGCGCCCCGCCGCCGACCTTGCCGGACTGACCCGCGCGATGATTCTCACAAGCTACGAAGTTTATACCGAAAAGTCCGACGCGGCGGCAGACGCCGCCGCCGACGACACGGCTGCCGACGGAGAGTAAGCCGTATTTCCCGATTTTGAAGAAAGGAGCGATGCTATGCCGCGGAGAATCCGTCTGCAAAAGACGACGCTTGTCAAGTCGGCGGTCTATACCGCCGTCTGCCTCATACTTTTGCTCTTTTCCGATTCCTTTCTGCCCGCGCTGCGGCTGACGCGCGTCACGCCCAATTTGCTGATTGCCGCGATTTCGCTGCTCGCTTACTTCGAGGGCGCGGGCTATGCAAGCCTTTTCGCGGTCTGCTTCGGCGCACTGCACGCGGGGGTCTGCGGCTTCGGCAGTGCCGTTTTGCCGTTTTTCTACACGCTGTTTGCGCTCGTCTGCGCGTGGCTGTACGAGCGCTTTTTTGCCAAGAATTTTTTTGCATGGCTTTGCTACACGATGGCGGGACTGTTTTTCTACGGGCTTATCGGGCTGTTTTATGCGGTTTCCGCATGGAAAATGCCGCTCGGCGCACCGCTTCTCATCGACGCGCTGTACGAATTTTGTCTGTCGCTCGTTTTGTCACTGCCGCTCTATAAGCTGTTCGGCTTTCTGAGCCGCAAGACCGAACGCAGACCCGATTAAACGATTTCCGTGCGAAAGGAGGGAGAACCGTGCGCAAACTGCATACCGCTGTGCGAATCGGCGCGCTCGGCGCGCTGTTCGTCCTCATCTGCGCGGTCTATCTCGTAATCCTCGTCAACGTGCAGATTACGGGACAGGATTATTACGACATTATCAAGGAAGAAACCTACACGCGCTATGTAAAGGTCGAAGCCAAGCGCGGCGAAATCTACGACCGAAACGGCAAGGCACTCGTCATCAACACCTCGATTTACGACGTGAGCCTCGAATACGGCGCGATGCCGAAAGCGGCGGCGGCGTTCAACACGGTTATCCTCGATACGCTTGCCGCTGTAGAGGACAGCGGCGGCAGTTATACGCTTGCCGAGCAGACCTTCCCGTTTGACGGGAGTTTTCCGAACTATCAAAAGAACGAAGAATTCTTTACAAGTCAGACAAATAAGACGAAATTTGCCGCGCTGCTGCGCCGCCTTGAACTGGAGGAGGACGCGACGGAAGACGAGCTGTTTGCCTTTCTGCGCGTGCGCTACGGGCTTTCGACCTACAACAAGCGCGAAAAAAGTTATACCGACCTCTACGATGCCGAGACGACCGAGCGGTTGATGCGCATTCGCTTTGACATGGAATACCGCCAGTTCAGCCGCGTCGAGCCGTACACGCTGGCGCGTGACGTGGATATGCGGACGCTGACCTATGTCAAGGAGTGCGCCATCGGGCAGATTCTCATTACCGAGGAGGCGTCGCGCACCTACGTCTACGACGGCTATGCCTCGCATCTGCTCGGCAGAATCGGCAAGATTCCCGCCGACAAGCTCGATGACTATATTGAAGCGGGTTACAGCGGCGACGCCTATGTCGGCATTTCGGGCGCGGAGGCGGCTTATGAGGACATTCTGCGCGGCGTGGACGGCACGCGCGAGATTGTCGAGGACAAATACGGCAACCTGATTTCCGAAACCATCGTCAAAGAGCCGGTCGCGGGCAGTGACGTCCGCCTGACCATCGACATTGACCTGCAGATCACCGCCGAGAATGCACTTGCCGACAACATTCGCATCATTCGCGAATCGGCAAAGCCGAAGCCGGGCGAACATGAGGGCGAGGACGCGCACAGCGGCGCGGCGGTCGCGATTGATCCCGCGACGGGCGAACTGCTTTGCGCCGCGTCCTATCCGACCTACAAGCTGTCGGAATATGTCGAAAACTACGCGGCGCTCAGCACCGATGAATCCCGCCCGCTCTACAACCGTGCGTTGCTCGGCACCTATACGCCCGGCTCGACCTACAAGCCCGGCGTTGCCGCCGCCGCGCTCACGGAGGGCGTTATTACGAAGAACACCGTCATTGTCGACAAGGGTGTGTACAACTTCGGCGACTATCACCCGCGCTGCTGGATTTATCTGCGGAACGGGCGCACGCACGGTGCACAAACCGTCGTGCAGGCGATTCAGAACTCCTGCAACTATTTCTTCTATGAGGTCGGCTACCGCCTCGGCATCGACAAAATCGCCGAGTACAGCCGCGTCTACGGACTCGGCGAGCCGACCGGCATCGAACTGCCCGAATCGACCGGCATTCTCGCCGGTCCCGCATACAGCGAGAGCACGGGCAACGTCTGGAATCCCGGCAACACGCTGCAGGCGGCAATCGGGCAGTCGGACAACGTCTTTACGCCGCTGCAGCTTGCCGTTTACATTTCGACGCTGCTTGACGGCGGCACGCGCTACCGTGCGCATCTTTTACGCAGCTTACACGCCTATCCGTCGGGCGAGGTGCTTTCCGAGACCGAGTGTGAGGTGATGAGCGCGGTCGAACTCGACGCGGGCATCGTTTCGACCGTCAAGTCCGCGATGAAGGACGTGGTCGAGAGCGGCTCGGCGGCGCGCATTTTCCGCAATTACGACATCACGGTCGGCGGCAAGACGGGTACCGCGCAGGTCGGCGGCGACCGCTCGGATAACGCGCTGTTCGTCGGCTTTGCCCCTTACGATACGCCGAAGATGGTCGTCTCGGTCGTCATCGAGCAGGGTGCAAACGGCACCGACGCGGCGTACACCGCGCGCGCCATGTACGACAGTTATCTCAAGGGCGAGACCTACGAATCTCCGTATGCCGAGGAGGAAGCAAAGTGACGAAAAAAGATTTGGCAAAGCAGACGGCGGCGGTGCTTGAAGCACTCTATCCTGCCGCGACCTGCTCGCTCGAATACGAGGGCGAGGCGTGGAAGCTGCTGATTATGGCGCGGCTGAGTGCGCAGTGTACCGACGCGCGGGTCAACTTGGTTTCAAAGACGCTCTTTGAGCGCTTTCCGACGCTTGAAGCGGTTGCCGAGAGCAACCTTGCCGACCTCGAGGAGGCGGTCAAGCCCTGCGGGCTGTACAAGACCAAGGCGAAGAGCATCAAGGAGACCGCCGAGATTCTCGTGCGGGATTTTCACGGCGAAGTGCCGCGCACGATGGACGAGCTTTTGACGCTTCCCGGAGTCGGGCGCAAAATCGCCAACCTGATGCTCGGCGACGTCTTCGGACAGCCGAACATCGTCACCGACACGCACTGCATCCGCATCTGCGGGCGGCTCGGCTTCTACCCCGAGAGCGAGAAAAATCCCGCGAAAATCGAAAAAATCCTCGACGCCTGCGTCGAAAAGCCGATTCAGTCGGATTTCTGCCACCGCATCGTTTGGTTCGGCAGAGAGGTCTGCTCGGCGCGCACACCGCAGTGCGGCGAATGCCCGATGCGGGAATTTTGCCGACATGCACAAAAAGAAAGCCGCAAAACGGCGAAAAAATAGATTGCATTTGCGCGGCAGATGGATTATAATATATTATTATATTTTCTGTTTGATATTTG
>SFNW01000046.1 GCA_004554105.1 Clostridiales bacterium
CGTAATTTTTCCCGCCCAAATAGCCGCAGTAAAAAATTCTGCCGGTTCCGCGCATGATCGGTTCCATAAAACGGTCTCCTGTGATTCGTCGGTTTGTATATATTATATCGCTTTTTCGCCAGTTTGTCAATGCCTATATCGTCGGGGCAATGTATAAAATTTATTGATTTTTCCAAAAGGCATTTGCAACTGTACAGATGTATTTTACGTTTGCGGCGGGCGGATATGGAATCCGCCCCTACGAGGTTGTGCGCCTCCGGCGCGAGAAAAGCCATGCCTTCTGCGCCAAAAAAGGCAGTCCCTTTTGGGACTGCCTTTTTTGGCGCAGAAGGAGAGATTTGAACTCTCGCGCCGGTTACCCGACCTACACCCTTAGCAGGGGCGCCTCTTCACCACTTGAGTACTTCTGCATTGTGCGCCGTGGTTTATCAGCGCACCTCTTGATTATACACGGTCTTCGACCGCTTGTCAAGCCTTTTCCGAAAAAATCGCCGTGCCGTTACCAAATAAACCGCGCACGCTGTCCGCCCGCAATCGACGCCTTGCCAAGCCCGCTCGGCACAGGCTGCGGCGTGACGGTCGGCCCGTAGACGCACAGAAGGTCGTCGCCGCCCTTGGGATTCTTCACAAATTTAATGCGATCGACGCAGGTGCAGAGCGGGCGCGTTACCGTAGGCGAAAAATTGCGCAGATAAGCGATGAAATGCTCCGTGCCGTCGAGCGACGGGAACACGGTCGCCGCGCCGACGCCGAACGCCTGGTCGTTTGAAACGAGAATCGGATTTTTCTCATACTTCGTATACGGACCGAGCGGCGACTTCGCCGTTGCATAGCCCGTACCGTAGGTCGAATTGTAGTTGCCGCCCGAATAGAGCAGATAGTAGAGGTCGCCGTGCCGCACGATATAGCCGCACTCGACGACCGACGCCTTTGCATTTTCCCACGGCTCGGTTGCGGTGAGCAGCAGCGTCTCGGTGGAGAGGTCGACCGCCGCTTTTCCGTCCGCCAGCGTCAGCTTTGCGCCGTAGAGCTTATTGCCGCCCGTCGTGCGCGTATAAATCAGATACGCCTGCCCGTCCGTATCGACAAACGGCTGTCCGCCGATGAAATCCAAGTCGCCGGTCAGCGGCTGCATGGTCTCGTTTTTAAACGGTCCCGTCGGCGACTTTGCCGTCGCATACGCCGTGACCGAGGTACCGAGTTCATTCGACTTCGCCATATAGAACAGATAATAGTCGCCGCCGTACTCCACGATGTTCGCCGCCTTGAAAACGCCGTCGCCGAACGCATTGCCCGCGGCAAGCGCATAGCCCTCGTCCTTCCATATACGGAAATTTGCCGTTGAATAGCATTTCACGCCGTAATTCTGCGTGCTCGACTGTGTGCCGTAAATATAGTATCTTCCGTCTTTAAAGAAAACCTCGGGGTCGGTAAACTGCTCGAAAATCACGTTGGTATAGGTCGCGCCCGCGTGCGGCGTAAAGCTGCCGAGCACGGGAAGAGCCGCCGACGCGTCCTCCGCGTAGACGCCGCAACTCTTCCCCGCCGCCTCAAGCACCAGATTGAACAGCGGATACGGGTCGGGGTCGAGCGCATTGTCAATCAGATACAGTGTCGCCGCGCCGTCCGCATACTCGACTTCAAGGCGAATGCGCGAGCCGAACAGCTCGACCGCGCGCTCGCCGACGAGACGGTACTGCCCACCGGTCACACGGTAGACGCTCGCCGTCTGTGCCGCCGCGTCAAGCTCGAAATAGCTGCCGCTCACCTTGTCAAGCCCGTCCGAAAGGTCGCAGGAAAAATACAAGCCTACCTTTGCATTGCCGCCGAGGTCGGCGTCGGTATAGAGCGTGTACACGGACTTTTCGGTACTGCCGAACGCAAAGCCGCGCGTGATTTCGCCATTCTTCACCGCCGCGCCGCCGTAAAGCGAAAGCGTGCCCGAAATCTCGTTTGCTTCAATCGCGGGCGTGACGCTGTTCTTCTCGCCGACAACCGCACGGCAAATCGCCGCCGCGTCGCGCAGGGTCACTCTGCCGCTCAGCGCGGTATCGGCGCGTTCGGAATAGATGCCGCTTCCCGCCATGCGCAGGGTATTCAGCACATCGAGCAGTGACAGCTTCCCGTCGTCATTGACGTCGCCGAGGCGGTCGGAAACCGAAAGGTCGGTTTTCTGTGCGCTGCCGCAGGACGAGGTGTCGCGCTCGCCGAATTTATCGACCGTGCTCGGCAGTTTTGCCGCCTTTGCCGCTTCGATTACCGCCGCGTCCGCCGCTTCGATTGCCGCCGCATCGGCGGCGCTGATTTCAACGACGGTATACCCCGAAGATGCGGCACTCACGCCTGCTTTCCGTTTCACCGTCGCGCTGCCGCTCACCGTGCCGCTGCCGAGGGTAATCGGCTTTGTCACATCGGCGAGCAGATTCCAGGTCACATCGCCGCCGATAGCGCCGCCGCGCGTCGCGCAAACCGTCGACAAAAACTCGCCGCCCGCAATCGTGATATACACATTGCCCTCGGTCGCCGCCGCGCTTGCGCCGTTGACGCTCGCCTTAAAGCGACCGCCGTAAATATACAGATACGCATTGCCCGCGATTGCCGAATCGCCGCCGAGGTCAAACGTGCTGTTGAACTCGCCGCCGCGAATGACAAGGCAGACGTCGCCGCTCTGCGCCGCCGAAGACGTGCCGCGCGCGCCGCCGCGAATGCGATACCACGAGCCGCTGCAAATTTCAAGGTAAGTGCCGTTCGGCGAGACCGCGCCGCTCGAACCTGCGGTAATGCCGGGCAATGTGACACCGCTTCCGCTCGTCGTGACGGTCAGCCCCTCGCCGAAGCGCGCATAATTGCCGCCGCAGAGAAAGACAAGATTCTTCACCGTCGCCGCGATGTGCAGATTCTCCAGCTCGACCGCGCTTTGAAAGGTGATGTTTCCGCCCATGGAAAGCACGGCACTTTCGTCTGCGCCGGTCAGCGTGACCAGGCCGTCCGCGGCGGGCAAAACGACCGCGCCCGTATGCAGTGTGCCGCGCACGACGACCCGCCCGCCCGAAGGCAGGGCGCGAAACGCCGCGTAAAGCGTGGCAAGCGGCTCGTCCGCCGTTCCCGCCGCGCTGTCGCTGCCGCTGTCGTCAACATAGACCGTCGGCGTCTCTGCCGCGCGGCAGAGCATCGCCGCGCCGAACAAAACAATAGCGGTAATCAGCAAAACAGCCAGTCTCTTTTTCATAACGCCCTCCGAGAAACACGGGTAAACGATTGTTCTTCCTTTTATACCCTCATTCTACCCTATCCGCGCGCCGAATGCAATCCTGAACGCCGATTTTGTCTTATAAATCGAATCTCAAGTCAAACTTTTTATAAATGACCTTGCGGAAATCCGCCTGTCAAAACCTTGACGGTGCGAGGCACTTATGATATACTTACATCAAAGACTCTACACGGATTTGAAAGGTAGTTCAAAGTGAGCGACAGACAGAAGCACATCCGCAATTTTTCAATCATTGCCCATATCGACCACGGCAAGTCGACATTGGCTGACCGCATACTTGAATACACGCGCACGGTTTCGGCGCGCGACATGGAGGAACAGCTCCTCGACAACATGGACCTCGAGCGCGAGCGCGGCATTACAATCAAGGCGCGCGCCGTGCGGCTCGACTATACCGCCAAGGACGGCGAAGCGTACACGCTCAACCTCATCGACACGCCCGGTCACGTCGACTTCAACTACGAGGTCTCGCGCAGCCTGAACGCCTGCGACGGCGCGCTGCTCGTCGTCGACGCGACACAGGGCATCGAGGCGCAGACGCTGGCAAACGCCTATCTCGCCGTCGACGCCAATCTTGAGATCGTGCCGGTCATCAACAAAATCGACCTGCCGAGTGCCGACGTGGAAAAGGTGCGCGCCGAAATCGAGGACGTCATCGGCATCGTCGCCGAGGACTGCCCCGCCGTATCGGCAAAGACCGGACTGAACATCGGCGATGTCCTCGACAAAATCATCAGCGACATTCCCGCGCCGACCGGCGACGAGAACGCGCCGCTCAAATGTCTGATTTTCGACTCCTACTATGACAGCTATCTCGGCGTCGTCGTCTATGTCCGCGTCAAGGACGGCGTCGTCAGGGCGGGCGACCGCATCAAGCTGATGAGCACGGGCGCGGAATTTGACGTCGTCGAGGTCGGCAGCATGGAGCCGTTCGGGCTGCAAAAGCGCGACTTACTCGCGGCGGGCGAGGTCGGCTACATCACCGCAAGCATCAAATACGTCGGCGACACCCGTGTCGGCGATACCATCACGCTTGCCGAGGGCGGCGCAACCGAGCCGCTGCCCGGCTTTAAGAAGGTCAATCCGATGGTCTTTGCGGGCATTTATCCCGCGGACGGCGCACGCTACGGCGATTTGCGCGACGCGCTTGAAAAGCTCCAGCTCAACGACGCGGCACTGCTCTTCGAGCCGGAGACCTCGGTCGCGCTCGGCTTCGGCTTCCGCTGCGGCTTCCTCGGACTTCTGCACATGGAGATCATCGAGGAGCGGCTTGAGCGCGAGTTTAACCTCGACCTCATCACCACCGCGCCCGGCGTTATTTACAAAATCAAGATGACCGACGGCAGCGTGCGCATGATTGACAACCCCTCGAACTATCCCTCGCCCGACGAAATCGCCGAGGCGGCGGAGCCGGTCGTCCGCGCCAGCGTCATCACCCCGACCGAATTTGTCGGCGGCATCATGGAACTTTGCCAGGACAAGCGCGGCACCTTCATCGACATGAAGTACATCGACACCGAGCGCGTCGAGCTGCACTATATCCTGCCGCTCAACGAAATCATCTACGACTTTTTCGACGCGCTGAAAAGCCGCAGCAAGGGCTATGCCTCGCTCGACTACGAATTTTCGGACTATGTCCCGTCGAAGCTCGTGCGGCTCGACTTTTTGCTCAACGGCGAGCAGGTCGACGCCCTCTCCTTTATCGTGCACGAGGACAAAGCATACGCCCGCGCACGCCGCATCGCCGAAAAACTGAAGGACAACATTCCGCGTCAGCTTTTTGAAGTGCCGATTCAGGCGGCAATCGGCAATCGCATCATTGCCCGCGAAACCGTCAAGGCGATGCGCAAGGACGTCCTTGCCAAGTGCTACGGCGGCGATATTACGAGAAAGAAGAAACTGCTCGAAAAGCAGAAGGAAGGCAAGAAGAAGATGCGCCGTCTCGGCACGGTCGAGGTCTCGCCCGAGGCGTTTATGGCGGTGCTCAAGCTCGACGGCGACGACAACTGACCCCACTTTCGGAAATGGAGACTATGCAGGAAAAACAACCGCTCGGCATTTATATTCACATTCCCTTTTGCAAAAGCAAGTGCGGCTATTGCGACTTCTGCTCGCACCCGCCCGAAAGCGAGCGCGAAATCGAGCGTTATCTCAACGCGCTGATGCTGAATATGCAGGATTTTTCCGCCGCGGCGCAGGGCTGCAGCGTCGATACGGTCTATATCGGCGGCGGCACGCCGACACTGCTCGCGCCGAAACAGCTTCACGCCCTGCTCGACTGCGTGCGCGACGCCTTTGACGTCGAAAAGGACGCCGAGATTACGGCGGAGGCAAATCCCGGCACGGTCGACCGCCGTGCGCTGCGCGCCCTGCGCAAGAGCGGCGTCAACCGCATTTCGTTCGGACTGCAAAGCGCAAACGACGCAGAGCTTCGTGCGCTCGGGCGCATTCACACGCGCGCCGACTTTGAGAAAAGTTATGCCGACGCGCGGCAGGCGGGCTTTGAGAACATCAACATTGATTTGATGTACGGCATTCCGTACCAGACGCGCGAGAGCTTTGCGAAAACGCTTGACTTTGTCCGCGCACTCTCGCCCGAGCATCTCTCGGTTTACGGGCTGAAAATCGAGGAGGGGACGCCCTTTTACGCAAGGCGCGACAGTCTCCCCCTGCCCGATGAGGAGACCGAGTACAAACTGTATCTCGACGCGCACAGAACGCTCTCCGACGCGGGGTTTGAGCATTACGAGGTCAGCAATTTCGCGCGGCGCGGCTTCCGCTCACGGCACAATCTGCGCTATTGGCTCGACGAGAACTATCTCGGCTTCGGCGTGGCGGCGCACTCGTATTTCAACAATCAGCGCTATGCCTATGTCTCCGATATGGACGCCTATATCCGCGAAATGGAATCTCCGCGCGATATGGCAGGCATTCTCTCGGAATGCACCGACATCGACGTCTTTACGAAAGAGACCGAATACGTCATGCTGCGGCTTCGCCTCTTCGAGGGGCTGTCGCTCGACGCATACAAGGCGACCTTCGGCAGAGATTTTCTCGCGAAGTACGGCAAAAAACTCGAACGCTACATCGCGGGCGGCTTTATGCGCGCCAAGGTCGGGCGCATCGCCTTCACCGTCAAGGGCATGTATGTCAGCAACTATATTCTGTCGGATTTGCTTGAATTTTAGCGTTTGATTTTTCGGAAAGCGTCTTGACAAAGACGGCGCGCTGTTGTTACAATAGAGTCAGAAAACAAAACGACGAAATACCGAAAGGATTAGGGCAATGGAAGAAATTTACGACGGCGATATTTATACGCTGACCGATGAAACCGGCAAGGAGAGCGAGTTTGAGCTGATCGGCTCGTGCGAGTTTGAGGGCAAGACCTATCTTGCGCTCGTCCCCGTTGAGGAGAAAGCCGACGAGTATGTCATTCTCCGCCTTGAGCTGGACGAAACCGGTGAGGAAACGCTCGTCACCATCGACGATGACGAGGAGTTCGACCGCGTTGCCGATTATTTTGAAGACGAGCTGTTCAACACCGTCGACTACGACGAGGACGGCAACGCCGAGTAATTTTTAGCAATCCGCGGCAGGCAGTATACAATACGCCGCCGCGCATATACTGGTATTGAGCTTCCTGCTTAGTTCGTGATACACTACCATATCGGAACCTACAATGAAAAAATGGAATCTTTATCGCTCTGTCGGGATGCAGGCCTCCCGCGGCGGCTCGACCGCCGCGGACGTTGGAAGCGCAAAGCAGAGCCGCGGATACCGCCTTGCTATGCAGGGTTTTCTTTTGGGGTGTACACGGCTCGGCGGGAGTTTCTTTTTTATGTGTCGCATATTGACGAAAACCGACAGAAATGAACCGTTCGGGAAAATAGACCCGTTGAAATGAGGTGAAGTTATGTATATCGTTGACGGCATCGCATACGCGGGCGAGCCGAAGCAGCCGGTCAAGGTCTGCGGCGTGCGCCCGATGGGCGACTATGTTTTATGGGTGAGATTCAACACCAGCGAAGCGAAAACATTCGACTTCAAGCCGCTGCTCTCCTCTCCCGCTTTTGCTCCGCTTACGGATAAAGCGATTTTCGGCGCGGTCTATATTGATTACGGCGTGCCGGTATGGAAAGACGGCGACATAGATATAGCACCCGAATATCTCTACGAGAACGGCATCGCCTGCGAAGCAACCGCATGACGGAGAGGGTTTTCGCCCTCTATCTGATTTTCTATACTCGTTTTTGCCGCGCGGAGCGGCGCATTTGCGGGCAAAAAAGCTTGACAAATCCGGCGGCTTGTGATAGCATAAATAAAAACTGTGAGGAAAAACAGTAGGCGGCAGAACGCATTCCAGAGAGAAGCCGGACGGTGCGAGGCTTTATCCGACTGCTGCCGAACCCGCTTTCCGAGTTTGCGGCGACGAGCCGCACGGTGCGCCCGTTATCGCGCGGACGGCTTCTGCCGTCACAGAGTGCGGAGGAAACTCCGAATTCGGGTGGTAACACGGAGCATTCCGTCCCGAGCTGCGGCTCGGGACTTTTGTTTTTTCATTCTTCTATTGAATCTTATTTCGGAGGCAACCTATATGAAACTCAGTCAACTTGTCGGCGACCGCTTCAAGGAAAGACCGGCGGGCGCCATCATCGACAGCCACGCGCTGATGCTGCGCGGCGGCTACATGAAATTTGTGGCGAGCGGTATTTTCTCGCAGTTCCCGCCGTTGCTGCGCACCTCGAAGAAAATCGAGGCGATTATCCGTGAGGAAATGAACAAAATCGACGGGCAGGAGGTACTCTTCCCCGTCACGATGCCCGCCTCGCTCTGGGAGGAATCGGGCAGATACTCGAGCATCGCGTCCGAACTGCTGCGCTTCAAGGACCGTAACGGCACGCCGATGGTTCTCGGCATGACGCACGAGGAGGCGGCGGTGCAGCTCGTCCGCGAATACGCTACGAGTTACTCCAAGTACCCCTTTATGATTTATCAGATTCAGACCAAATTCCGCGACGAAGCGCGCCCGCGCGCGGGCATGATTCGCGTGCGCGAATTTACGATGAAGGACGCCTACTCGTTCCACACCTCGCAGAAGGACCTTGAAGCCTACTATGACCGCTGCCACCGCGCCTATGAGCGGATTTTTGCCCGCGCGGGCGTTCCCGAGGTTGTCTCAGTCAAGTCGGACTCGGGCATGATGGGCGGCAGCGTCTCGCATGAATTCATGCTGCTCACGCCGATTGGCGAGGACACGCTGGTCATCTGCCCCGACTGCGGATACAGTGCGAACATGGAGGCGGCGGACTGCATCACCGAGCCTGCGGCAGCCGAAGCCGAAGAGCCGCTGACCCTCGTTCACACCCCCGACGCGCACACCATCGAAGCCGTCTGCGACTTCTTGAAGGTGCCGGTCACCAAGACTGCAAAGGCGGTCGTCTATCAGGAAAACCTCACCGACGACTACATCGTCGTCTTTACGCGCGGCGACCTTGACGTCAACGAAACCAAGCTGCGCAACTTCCTCGGCAAGGAGATTCACCCCGCGCTCATCACCGAGGAATCGGGCATCGTCGCGGGCTTCATCGGCGCACACGACTTCAAAGGCAAGGCGACGCTGCTCTTCGACCGCTCGCTCGAGGGCGCGAAGAACCTCGTCTGCGGCGCAAACAAGGTCGACTATCACTACACCGGCTTCAACGCCGAGCGCGACTACGGCAAGGTCGAGTATCACGACTTCTCCAAGGCGTATGTCGGCGGCATCTGCCCTGCGTGCGGCAAAAAGACGCTCACGGTCTCGAACGGCATCGAGGTGGGCAACATCTTCCAGCTCGGCACGAAGTACACAAAGACCATGAACATGACCTACCTCGACGAAAACGGCGAGGCGAAAAACCCGATTATGGGCTGCTACGGCATCGGCGTCGGCAGACTTGCGGCATCGGTCTGCGAGGCGCACCACGACGACTACGGTCCTGTCTGGCCGATTTCGATTGCGCCCTGGCAGGTTCAGCTCTGCTGCGTTCGTTCGGACGACGCCGCCTGCAAGTCCTTTGCGGACGGGCTGTACGACGCGATGCAGAAGGACGGCATCGAGGTCATGTACGACGACCGCGACGTCCGCGCAGGCGTCATGTTCTCGGACGCCGACCTGCTCGGTACGCCGGTGCGCGTCGTCGTCAGCCCCCGCAACATGGGCGAAGGACTGGTCGAGATTTCGACCCGCGACAAGAGCGTCAACATCAAAGTACCGAAGGACGAAGCGCTTGACGCCGTGAAGAAGGTCGTCGCCGACCTCTTTGCCGCCATCGACGCAAAAGTCCCCGAAAGCCTCTGAGAAAGAGAAGGAGTAACATGAGCAACATCTGGCACGACATGAACCCGAAGCGCATCACGCCGCACGATTTTGAATGCGTGATTGAGATCACCAAGGGCTCAAAGAAAAAATACGAATTGGACAAGGAGTGCGGACTGCTGCGGCTTGACCGCATTCTCTACACCTCGACGCACTATCCGGCGAATTACGGCTTCATTCCGCGCACCTACGGCGACGACAACGACCCGCTGGACGTTCTCGTCCTCTGCTCGGAGTCGATTGAGCCGATGACGCTGGTGCGCTGCTACCCCATCGGCGTCATTTCGATGGTCGACAACGGCAGAAACGACGAAAAAATCATCGCGATCCCGTTCAGCGACCCGACCTACAACCAGTACAAGAGCATCGACGAGCTGCCGAAGCACATTTTTGACGAAATGCGGCACTTCTTCAGCGTCTACAAGGCGCTTGAAAACAAGGAAACCGCAGTCAATGAAGTGCGCGGTCCCGAGGACGCGGTGACGATTATTACCGACGCCATCACGCACTATGTCGACGAATTTTGCAAATAAGAACAGCACAAGGAGAACACACATGATTCAGATTGCCCTGCTCGGGCTCGGCGTCGTCGGCAGAGGGACGTTCGACCTGCTTGAACAAAACCGCGACCTGCTTGCCAAGCGGCTCGGCGATACGATTGAGGTCAAATATATCCTCGATTTGCGCGACTTTCCCGACACGCCCTTTGCGCACAAGGTCGTCCACGACTTTGAAGTGATTCGCGCCGACAAGGAGGTCACGCTCGTTGCCGAAATGATGGGCGGCGCACACCCCGCCTACGACTTTACAAAAGCCTGCCTTGAGGCGGGCAAGAGCGTCGTCACCTCCAACAAGGAGGTCGTCGCGACCTTCGGCGAAGAACTGCTTGAAATCGCCGCCGCGCACAATGTTGCCTATGCGTTTGAAGCCAGCGTCGGCGGCGGCATTCCGATTGTGCGCCCCTTGGCAAACGACTTTCTTTCCAACGAAGTCACCGCGATAAGCGGTATTTTGAACGGCACGACCAACTACATTCTCACCGAGATGGAGCAGAAGGACAAAGCGTATGCCGACGCGCTTGCCGAGGCACAGCAGAAGGGCTATGCGGAAAAAGACCCGACCGCCGACGTCGACGGCATCGACACCTGCCGCAAAATCTGCATTCTCACCGGCATTGCGACCGGCGTGCTGCCCGCGGCTGCCGAAGTCAAGACCGAGGGCATTCGCGCAATCGACCTTGCCGACGTCGCGCTCTTAAAGAAGAGCGGCAGAGCGGTCAAGCTGCTCGGCAGAATGCAGCTTGCAGGCGGCAAGCCCTGCTGCATCGTTGCGCCCTTCGTCTGCCCGAACGCAAGCCCGCTTGCCCACGTCGACGGCGTGTTCAACGGCATTTCGGTCAACGGCTCTTCGCTCGGCGAAACGATGTTCTACGGCAGAGGCGCGGGCGCAGAGCCGACCGCGAGCGCGGTCTGCACCGACATCGTCGCCACCCTGCGCGACGGCGTGACCTCCTTTGCCCCCGTCTTCAAGGCGGCGACCGCCGACACGCTTACCCCCTCGGGTGAATTTGCCTGCCGCCGCTATCTGCGCTCCTCCCTCTCCGAGACCGCGCTTGCGGACAAGCTCGGCACGCTTGAGACGCTCGACGGAAGCGTCGGCGCATACCTGACCGAACGCAGATTTACCGAGCGGGAGTTTGACGCGCTCGCCCCCGCGCTCGGACTTATTTCGTCGCTCCGCGTATTATAATAGCAGGACTGCCGCGCGCAGTCCGAAAAAAACAAGGCTGTCGAAATTTGCGTTTACACGCGGTCGGCAGCCTTTTTTGCGGAGTTTTCTATGTACTTAACCGATATACGCGGCTTTACCGCGGAGGAGGGCGTGTGCCTGTATCGGTTTGAAAAAGCCGATACAGAGAGCGTCGCGTCGTTTCTCGCAGGCGAGCGGCTTCGCCCCGCGCTCTTTACGCTGTGCGGGGACGACCTCGTCGTCGGCGTGCGCGGGACGGACGAAGACGGCGAGTCGCGCGAGCCGCCCCGCCTTTGCAAATACACGATTCACGGCATGGGGCTGTGCGGCGACAAGGGACTGACGCTTCATTTTGCGCGATTCTGCACCAAATACAAGGTTTCGCCCCGCTTTGTCTCGCTGTCCGATATGGCGCTCACCTTTTTTGCCGAAGCCGACGCGCGGGAGCGCATTCTCGACGCTCTTGCCGAATACTTTCCGATTTGGGCATAAAACGCGTCGTGCGCGGCTGTGACTTCTTTCGCCTTAAGCAGCACCGCCGTCGTGTTGACCGCCAGCATCAGGCAAATCATGCCGTCCGACACGGTCCACACCGCCTGCGGCGCGGCGACCGCGCCGACAAGCAGCGACAGGCAGTACGCCGCGATAAACCCGTTTGTAAACCGTGCGCCGCCTCGAAAACAGCGCAGGCTTTCCCTGCCGTAATAGCCGTAGGACAAAATCGTGGCAAATGCGAAGAGAAAGACGAAGAAGAACAGCAAAAGATCTGCCGCGCCGCCGAACACGCTGCGAAACGCCGCGGCGCAGACGCGCACGCCGTGTGCGCCGTAGGCCGCAAGGTCGCCGCCGAGCGCAGTCAATATCGCCAGCGCGGTCAGCGTGCAGAGCAGCACCGTGTCGCAGAACACCTCGAATATGCCGAACAGTCCCTGCCTTGCGGGGACTGTTTCTTTTGCCTCGGCGTGCGCCGTCGCCGCCGTGCCGCAGCCCGCCTCGTTGGAAAACAGCCCCTTGACGATGCCCTGCCGCAGCGCGGGCGAAAGCAGAAAGCCGAGTGCGCCGCCGCCCGCCGCCGCGGGGGAAAACGCCTCGGTGAAAATCTGCCCGAGCACCGACGGCAGCCGCGCCGCGTTGACAAAGATGACCGCGAGTGCCGCCGCGATATAGCCGACCGACATAAGCGGCACAATCACGGCGGACAGCCCGAACAAATCCGCGCCGAAAAAGAAAATGACCGCGCAGATAACCGCGAGCAGGACACCGCAGACGAGCGGCGACAGCCCGAAGCCGCTCTCTGCCGCCTCGGCAATCGCGCTGCTCTGAATCACGCCGCCGACCGCGACGCTGTCGAGGACGAGCAGCGCGGCAAAGAAAGCGGCGGCTCGCTTACCGAGCGCTTCCTTTATATAATAAGGCGCACCGCCGCGATACCGACCGTTCTCCCGCTTTCGGTAGAGCATACCGAGGATAATTTCGGCATATTTGAGCGACATGGAGGCAAACGCCCCCACCCACATCCAAAAAATCGCCCCCGCGCCGCCGAAGGCAAGCGCGACCGCCACCCCCGAGATGTTGCCGACCCCCACTGTGCCGCCGAGCGAGAGCAGCATCTGCCGTGCGCCCCCTTCAAACGGCATGGCACGCAGCGTCCGAATCGGGTGCAGCAGGTAAAATGCGCCGAATCTCCATGCCAGCCACACCCCCGCAAGCAGCACAAGCAATGCGGCAGAAATCGACAAAAAATATTGATTGACCCTATCAAGTGCTAAAATCAGCGCACCCGTGCCGCATCACCCCCACGGAAAAATATATTCGTCCCCCGCCCTGCCGATACCCGCAAAATCAAGTGTTTTTGCCTGTTATG
>SFNW01000047.1 GCA_004554105.1 Clostridiales bacterium
GAAAACAATAGTTTTATGTAAAAGCTGCACAACCGAAGCACGGGTGATACTCGAATCGGCGCAAACAACCGGTTTCCCGTCTTGAACCGCAACGCCGCTGATATAACCGTGATTAATCAAAGCATTGACATATCCGGCTGCCCAATCGGAAATGGTTTCCGAGTCATAAACGCCTACCATCAAAGTGGATTCGGGTTCGACATGGAGTACGCGCGCAAGCATGGTAAACATCATCTCGCGAGTCACAAGACCGTTCGGGTCCAGCAGACCGTCCCCGGTTCCCAAAATAATACCGTTTGCAACGCAGGCGGAAAGCGCGGGAATGTACCATGCATTCGGGTCAACGTCCGTGTATGCGCTCAAATCGGCAGTATCTTTCAGCTTCAGCAGATTGCAGAAGAGCTGTGCCGCCTCGGCACGGGTAATGGAATCATCCGGGCGGAAATTCCCGTCGCCGTCGCCGGAGATAACCTTGGCGCCCGTCCAGCGTTCAATCGCCGTTTCCGCCCAATGGTTTTCGGTGTCTGCATACTCGGCGGCAAAAGCAGAGGGAGCGAATATGCAAAGCAAAATGGTAAAGGAGATTACGCAAGCAAGGATTTTTTTCATACGAATGCTACCTTTCTTTTGATTTTATTCTTTGATGAAAGCAAACTTTGCCCAGTATGAAATATATTTTTTGTCATTATATCAAAAATTATGACGGCAGTCAAGTCTTTCACAAAAAAAGCAGATTGTTAAAATAATACAAAATTACGGAAGGAATTTCAACCCTGTTCGAGCATATCGATACTGTATACTCTTGATTCGGAGAGACACCCGTTGCCGACCGGCAAAGGAATGATACCGACAGCACAGTTTTTGCTCTTCCTCACCCGTATTGTCTCCGACCGATTCGCATTATTCCGCAATTCTAATCTTTAACACAATTATACGCGGCTTTTGTGCTAAAGTCAAGATAAATTCAGAACTTTAGCATAAAAAGAAGGCGAAAATATGAAAATCTATGATTATAACGGAAAAAAGAATATTTGCGGCGACAGAGTACACGAAGCGCGAACGCGGCAGCGCATCACACAAGCCGATCTTGCGGCGCGCTTGCAAATATGCGGTGCTGTCATCGAGCGCGACAGCATATCAAGAATAGAAATCGGGACGCGCTTTGTGGCAGACTATGAATTGATGATTCTTGCAAAATGCTTGAATGTTTCCCCCTTGTGGTTGCTCGGAGTCGATGAATAAAGCAATGCGCTCCGGCGAAAGTCCCCGAGCTGTTTATTCAAAACCTACCCTAAATATATACAAGCAAATTACAATAAAACCTCCCGCGGCAGACTTGCATGCATTCTGCCGCAGGAGGTTTTGCGTTTTACTTTGCGTTGCGGATTATTTTGTCCAGCCGGAGACGGCGGACTGATAGTAGGTGTTGATGACCTCGAGCAGGCGCTCTGCGGAGGTCTTGAACGAATCGTACATCGAAGTGAAGTTGGTATTGCGCTCCTGCACCATGCGAATCAGCTCCTTATTGTAAGGACCGACCTGGTAGTAGTAGCCGATGTCGAAAACGAGGTTGTCGAAGATGAGCTCGAGCATATCCGAGGATTCCTCGTCGCGCGTGCTCTGTCCGATGAGGTTGACGTCGTAGTACGCGGGGGTGACAATCTGTTTTCCGTAATACGCCAGCGCCTCGGCAACGACGCCGGTGCGCTCAAGATTCTCCTGCACCAGCGGCGCGCAGATAAACTGCGAATTGTAGGGCGCGACGGTCGTATAATAGTCCTCCTGCTCGGCATTCAGCTTCGGGTACGGCAGGATGCCGAAGTCGCTCTCCATGCCGCGGAGCTGCGGGATGCGATTCATCGTGGTCAGCCAGAACAGACCCTTATCCGCCTGCCACATCTCCAGCGGGTCGACGCCGTTCCGCTGGTAGGTCAGCGCGTACTGCGTATCGTAAATGATGGAGAAGTATTTGTCGAGGGCGGCGACCGTCGTCTCGTTGTAGAGCGTCAGCTCGATGATGCCGTCGTCGTTAATCGTGCAGCAGCGCTGTCCCGCGCCGTTGACAAAGCCCATGACCGAGTCGTCCCACACGAGCAGACCGAAGCGGTCGTTTTCGTCCATCGCGCTGTCCTGATTGAGGTCTTCGGTGACCGTCTTGCAGAGTGCGGCGAAGGTTTCTGTCGTCCACTCTCCGTCATAGACGAGCTGATACGGATTATCGAGGTTGTACGCGTTGCGCAAATCCTTGTTGAACAGGACGACAAAGGCAACGTCATTGTCCGAAACCGTGATTTCTCCGGTGGTGAAGAACATAACGCCCTTGACCGCAAGGCTCTCGTTTGCCTTTTGGTCCCACCACGACTTGGAAAGGTCAACGCCGGGAATCGAATTCAAATCGTAGAGCAAACCGTTGTAGGCGAGCACCGACACATCATAACCCGCGATGAGCGCGAGGTCGTAATTGCTGTCGCCCGCGTTGACGTCGGTGCTGATTTTCTTATAGCCCGGTCCGCCGCCCGAGGAATACGCCTTTTCGACCGTCTCGGTGATTTTGACCTTGTAATTCTGCTCGACCGTCGCCCTGCGCTTATACTGCGCGCTGTCGAGCGGCGTGGAGGCGTCCTCCCCCGCCGCAAAATCGGCGTAGGCGACATTGCCCGCAGACAGAATGCAAAATTCCTCGCCACCGTAGTCCGCAGTCTCGGGAACGCCGAGCGTTTCCGCGCCGTCCGAAGGGACGGACGCTTCGCTTGAAGCGTCCGCGCCCGTCTGCGCGGGCGTCTCGCCGCCGCAGGCGCAAAGCGACGCCGCAAGCAGGCAGAACAAAAGGGTTAAAACAAGTTTTTTCATAGATTAGCTGTCTCTCCGTGCAAAGGCTTATGCCTTTTTCTTTTTGATGATGACAACAGCGGCAACCGCGGCGATGACGACAACGGCGACAATGCCGAGGGCAATCCAAAGCGTGCTGCTGCCGCCCTCTGTTTCGGGCGTTTCGGCGGTCGCTTCAGTCAATGCGGTCGACACTGCGGTTTCCTTGCTCTCTGCGGTTGCTTCGGTCGTTTGCTCGGTCGACGCGGTCGTCTCGGCGGTCGACTCTGCCGTCTCTGCGCTATCGGCAGTCGCGGCTGTGCTCTCCGCGCTCGTCGCTTCGGTCGTTTCGGTCGCTTCGGTGGCGTCCGGCTTTTCGGTCGCAGGCGCGGTCGTCGTCTGCGGCAGTTTGCTGCCTGCAAACGCGGTCAGCGTCGGACCGTTTTTCTCCATCGTCCACACGGTCTTGAAGTCAAAGCCCGGAAAGCTGTCGGTCTTGCCGACAATTGCCGCGCCGACGCTCTTTGCGCCGAGCTCGACGCAGAGCGGATTGCTCTCGCCGACGGCAAGCGTCGCGACGCTGTCGAGGTAAACCGAATCGATTTCGCAGAAAACCGAGCCATCCGCCTTACCCGCAAATGCGCCGCAAAGGTCGGTCGCGCTGACATTTCCCGCGACGAAGCAGGTGAGAATATCAAAGCCGTACCAGCGCCCGACAATACCGCCCGCGCAGGCGGAGGAGGTGACCGCGCCGGTATTCAGGCAGTTTTTGATTGCCGAGCGCACGTCCGCCGCGCAGCGATTTTCGCTGTAGCCGACGATGCCGCCCGCGTGCGAAGGTCCGTTCACCGCCGCCGTATTCAGGCAGCCGACGATTTCGCTTGCGGTTTCAAGTGCCTTATCCGAGCGGTTAATGTATCCCGCGATGCCGCCCGCGTGATGTGAGCTTTCGATTGCACCCGTGTTTTTGCAGTTCAGAATCCGCACGGCGGAGGAAGCGTCGGTCACGATTTCAATGCGCCCCGCAATGCCGCCGACGAACGGGCAGTTCGACGCTTTCGCGCCGCTGTTTGCGCCGGTGATTTTGCCCTCGTTTTCGCAGTTTTCAATCAAAATGACGCCCGCCTCGGTGCGGACATAGCCCGCGATACCCGCAAGGCGGTTGCGGTCCTCGGAAACCGACCGGACGTCGGCATGGTTGACGCAGCCGCCGACATAGACCGCGGGTGTCGCCGAGGAGTTGACCTGAATGCGTCCGATAAGCCCGCCCGCATTGCCGAGCGCGGGGCTGATTTCGCCGTAATTCTCGCAATTGGTCACGCTGACCGAAAACAGGTCATAGTTGTAAATGATGCCGACAAGACCGCCGACATTGCATGGACCTTTGACGCTTGCGCGGCTGACGCAGTTTTTCAGTGTCGTCCCCGAGAGTGCGACGCCCGCGATGCCGCCCGTGCCGGAATACTTCTCATCAAGCTTGGTTTCGGCGTCGGTCGCGGCAAAGCTGTTGACCGCGCCGCCCTTCACCGTAAGGTCGGTGACACTCGCGCCCGAAAGCACGCCGAAGAGTCCCGCCGTGCCGTCGGCTTTGATATTCAGCCCCGAAATCGTGTGTCCCGCGCCGTCAAAGCTGCCGGTGAACGGCGTCTCGTAATTGCCTATCGGCGACTGCTTGACGCTCCCGAGGTCGATGTCCGCGCCGAGGCGATAGCTGCCGCTCCAGGCGGCGGGGTCGTCCATCAGTCTGCCGAGCGCAGCCGCGTCCGAGATAACCGTCTCGCCTGCGGCAAATGCCGAAAGGCAGAGCAGCGCAAGCAGACAAACGGGAAGAAGCAGGCGAAATGCGCTTTTCATTTTCATAGGGTACATCTCCTTTGAAAAATTTCGGAATGCTCAGCCGATGCGCTCGGCTGCCGCCGCGATGCGCGTGAAGATGACGCACGCCTCACTGCGGGCAATGCTGTCGTTCGGGCGGTAATTGCCGCTGCCCGCATCGCCGCCGACAATCCCCGCGGCGTAGAGTTTTTTCACCGCCGCATAGCAGGCAAGCGAAGCCGAAACGTCGCCCGGCATACCGTCGCGGTGCGCGGTATAGGCGTCACTCGGCAAAATGTTTGCAAAGACCGCTGCCATTTCGCCGCGCGTGATATTGGCGTCATAGTTTACAAACTGCCCGCGCCCGATGATGCCGTAGCGCACGCAGTATTCGACGTAGGGCGCGTACCAGACCTGCCCCGCGTAGGCGGCGGGAACACTCGTGCCGAAATACGCGGTGTGAATGTTGGCAGCCGCAGTCAGCGCCTGCGCCACGGTGAATTTGCCGTCAGGCGAGAAGGTCGTTCCGCTCGTGCCGTTGGCCAGCCCGTATTCATAGGCAAGCCCGACGAAGCCGTAAAACCACTTGTCGCGCGTCACGTCGGTAAAACTGTCCGTGTAGGCGCGGACTTTCGTGAAGCGCGCCGCATCGGTGCGGAGCGCAGGTGCGGAAGCGCTCATCTGCCAAACCGTCTCAAAGTCAAAGCCCGCATAGGCATTTGCGTCGGCGATTTCCGTTTCCGCAAGCGCGCGGGTGTCGGTCGGCGTGCCGTGCAGCGTCCCTGCGCCGACCGCACTGTCGGCAGCCGACGCTGCGTAGCGCGTATGCGTTACCGTGCAGGCGGCGACCGCCGTCTCGGCGATAAGTGCGCCCGCCGCGGGCGCGTCGACCTTGCCGAGCGAAACGCAGTGTGAGAGATCAAAGCCGCAGCCGCGCCCGATAAGCCCGCCCGCATTTTCCGCCGAGGTCACCGAACCGCTGTTTAGGCAGTTGTCGACCGTCGTGCGCGGACCCGTTGCCGATTTACTCTCCGAATAGCCGACGATGCCGCCCGCCCACTGCCCGCCGCCGACGCTGCCGCTGTTGGCGCAGGCGTACAGCGCAGTCGCGGTGTCGGTGCAGGCAGCCGCGCGGTTGATGTAGGCGGCGATGCCGCCCGCGTACTTACTGCTGTCGACCGCGCCCGTATTCGTGCAGCCGACCAACCGCAGTGCGGCAGAGGAATCGCCCGTCAGCTCGGCTCTGCCGAGAATGCCGCCCGCAAACGGATAGTCCGCGAGCGTCGCGCCGCTGTTCGACGCCGTGATTTTGCCTGTATTTTCGCAGTCCTCAATAAGGACAAGCCCCGCCTCGGAGCGAACATAGCCGCAGATGCCGCCGAGACGGTTGCGGTCCTCGGAAGTCAGCGTCAGATCCGCGCGGTTGGCGGAGGACGAAACCGTCACTGCGGGAAACGCGGTCGAGGCGGTGTAAATTCTGCCGATGAGTCCGCCCGCGTTGCCGCGGTGCGACAACACCGTCCCCTCGTTTGTGCAGTCGACAATGTCGACCGTCTCGGGTGCGAAATTGTAGACCACGCCGACGACGCCGCCGACATTGCCGAAGCCCTCGACCGACGCGCGGTTGACGCAGCCCGAAAGCCTCGTTCCCGAGAGGACGACGCCGACAACGCCGCCCGTGCCGGCATATCTGCCCTCGACGCGCATCTCGGCAGTCGCGGCTTCAAAGGTATTCTTCACGCTGCCCTCGACCGCGAGGTCCTTGACCGTCGCGCCCTCGAGCACGCCGAAGAAGCCCGCCGCCTCGCCGGCGGCGATGTTCAGCCCGCTGACTGTATGCCCCGCGCCGTCAAAGCTGCCGGTAAACGGGGTCGCGTAATTGCCTATAGGCGACTGCGCCCTGCCCGCAAGGTCGATGTCCGCCGTGAGCGTATAGTCGCCGCTCCACGCGGCGGGGTCGTTCATCAGCCGAAGCAGCGCGTCCGCGCTGTCGACCGTCGCCGCTGCCGCAGACAGTGTGAGCGCGGCGAAAAGCAGTGCCGCCGCCGCGAAAAGACGCGGAAATTTCAATGTTTTCATAGTTTCCTCCGTTCTCGCTTTTCTCACTTCGCATTCACCTTGTCAAAGCCGGAAATCTTCTTGCCGAGCGGCGTCTTGTTCACATTGATTGTATAGACGGTATCGAGCGGTGCGGGATGTCCCGAACGGTTGCCGATTTCGACGCCGTCGGCGCTCACATAGTACGGCTCGATGAAGGAATTGCGCTTGGTCGAGGTGTCCTTGCCGAGGTAAGCGTGATAGCACGCCCACTTGGTCCCGTCGGCGTCGGTCATATAGGACGCGTGGCCGCAGCCGTTAACCGTGTCCGAGAGCGAGAAAACCGGCTCGGGATTTTTGACCCAGTTCTTCGCGTCAAGCGGGTCGCCGCCCGTGAATTTGAGGAAGCCGAGCTGATAGTAAATCGTCCAGTAGCCGCTGCCCGTGTACATCAGATAGACCTCGCCGTTGTCCCCGTAGACCGCCGCAGCGCCCTCGACGACCTTGGGATACCAGCTTCCGGGGCTTGCCGAGCTTTCGCCGTAGCCGCCCATCTCCCACTTGTATTCGGGTACGCAGATAACCGTCGGGTCGCCGACCATTGTCCACGGATTTTCAAATTTGACGATGTTGATGGTCTGGTGGAAGTCCGCCGTGCCGCGCGCCTCCTCGCTGACATAGGTCAGATAGGGCTTGCCGTCGATGCGGATAACCGAAGTGCCGCCGCAGAGCATATCGCGGTTGATTTCGGGGTGGTCGCGGAACACGACGCGGCGCGGCTTGTTGACCTCGCCGGTCACGGGGTCGCCCCAACGCCCGAGCAGATTGTCGCCGTCAAGACACTTGACGACGTGCTGACGCTGGTTTGCCGTCGTGCCGTCGTCATAGGCAATGAACATATACCAGCCCGCGTTCTCCTTGCCGACGTCGGCTTCGGAGAAGTAGTGGATTTCGGGCGACCAGAGGTTTTGCCCCTCGGTCGGCTCCAAAATCGTGTACGCCGCCGCGGTCTTGAGGTCCGAAATATTGGCGGCTTTAATCAGCCCGATTGTGGTCGCGCCGGTGCAGGTGTAATAATAGAAGCCGTCGTAATAGAAGATGTAGGGGTCGGCGTTGTTCTGCCGCAGATAGTTGGTAAAGGTCAGCGTGCCGCTCTCCTCTTTTTCGAGGTCGACCGTGCCCGACACGTTTAATACGCTTGTCATGTCGCCGCCGAACACCGCCGTGCCGCGCAAATCGGTGAGATGCGCATAAGAGCCGCCGTTTACATTCAGCGTAAAGCTGCCGTGCAATTTCGTGCCGAAGCCCTTGGCTGGCGCAACCGCGCCGTGTACCGTGCCGCCGTTCAGCGTCACGGTCGCATCGTAGTTGAGGTTGTAGCCCGCGCCGTCCTCCTCGTAGAGGACAAAGATGCCGCGGAGCAGCTCGCCGCCGTTGACCGTGATGTTAACGCTGCCCGCCGTGTTGCCGCGCGACGCGCCCGCAACATAGCCGTGAATCGTACCGCCGTTGATCGTCAGCGAGGAATGTACGCCGTGCGAAATCAGGCGCGTGGTGTTGTAGCCCGCACGAATGTTATACCAGTCGCCGCTGTTGACCGTCAGGCTCGTGGTGTACGAGGTGAGCAGAACATTGTGACCGCCGACGAGCGAAATATAGACCTCGTTGCCGCCCGTAAGTTCGGTGGAAACGTCTGCCCCGATTGTCAGCGGATAGCCCTTGGCGTAAATCGTCGAGCCGCCGCCCGCCTCAAAGTTGAGCGATTCAAGGAACGTCTCCCCGCCGAGCGAGAGCGTGCCGTTTATCGCAATCGCCGCGCCGCTTTCGCGATAGTCCGCCGCATAGTCTTTTGCGGTCAGCGTGACCTTGCCGCTCTGCGTCCGCACGGTGTAATTGCCGCCTACGGTATATTTGCCGCAGACGACGACCGTGCCGTCGCCGCCGAGCAGCGCAATCGCGTGGTTGAGGTCGCCGACGGGCGACGACGCGCTCTTGCCGCTTCCCTTGCCGCCGTCGGCAAGATAGATGAGGTTTGGGGTCGCCGTCGACGCGAATTTTCCGCGGAGCGCGTCGACAAGCGTCTGATTTGCCCCGTCCTCGGTCAGCAGTCTGCCGCGCGCGAGTTTTTCCGCAACCGTAACGCTGCCGACTGCCGCCGCGCCGAGGTCAAGCACAACCTCGGCGGACTGTGCGCCGAGCGAAACGCCGCCGACGCTGCCGCCGCGCAGGCTGAGGCTCAGCGAATCGGCGGCACAGTTTGCCGCCGCCGTAATGCCGCCGACACTGCCGCCCTCAAGGGCAAGGCTGAGCGACAAGGCTTTGCCGCCGTCGTTCATAAGAATGCGCTCGACGCTGCCGCCGCGCAGAACAAGCGAATGGCTGCCGCCGTTGCCGCTGCCGACCGTTACCGTGCCGACGTTGCCTGCGCTTACCGTGATTGCCGAGTGCGCGCCCGCGCCGGTCAAATCGAGTCTGCCGCCCGAAACGCGGACGCCCTCGCCGAGCGAAAGTACGCCGTCGCGCACGCAAAGATGCAGCCGCTCGGTCTGCGTCAGCGTGATGTTCTTCAGTGTAAGGTCGCCCGCAAAGCAGAGCGAAGCGCGACTGCCGAAGACAATTTCGCCGCCGTTTACGCCCTCAAGCGTGATTTCGCCGCCGAAGCTGCCGAGCTCCGCCGCAAGGTCGGAATAGCACTTGCTATTGACGACGATTCTGCCGCCGAAATCCTTCAAAAGTGCGAACGCCTTGGAGAGCGAGCAGGGGTCGCTCGCGGTCAGACCGCCGCCGAACGCGCCGGTCGCGACATAGACGACCGCGAGATTTTCAAAGCGGTCGAAGTCTTTCTCAAACCGTGCAAGTTGTGCCTCAGTATAGCGCAGCGGGTTTGCGGCAAGCGTCTTTTGCGAGCCTGCCTGCGCGTCGAGCTTGCGCACGGCGTCCGAAGCATAGGAAACGCCGACGCCGCCGACATTGCCGCCCGCGAGCGTGACCGTCGCGTTGCCGACGACATTGTTGACATCAATCGAGCCTACGGTGCCGCCGTTTACCGTGACCGCCGCGTTGCCGTCGAGGCGCCGCGTGCCGTCGCCGCCCGCCGAAACCGTGGCGATGCTACCGCCGTTGACCGTAATTTCGGCACTGCCGGAATAGTGATTGTAGAGCGACCCGCCGTAAATGTCGCGTACCGAGCCGCCGTTTACCGTGATGTGCGCCGTGCCGGTGTAGGTCATGGTCGCGGCGCCTTTTGTGCGCGTAAAGCCGCACAGCTTATAGAACGAGCCGCTGTTGATTGTAATCTGCGAATCGAGGTCAGACGCGAGCGATGCGCTCGACGGCGTCTGATAGCCGCCGATGACAAAGGCGTATTTTTCGCCGTTTGTGACGGTCAGTCCGGTGTCAAAGGTCAGCGGATTGAACTGCGCCGCAAACATGACGAAATTGCCGAGCTCGATTTTCAAATCGCGGAAGACCGTCGGACCCGACAGGCGGTAATGCGTTTCGCCCGTCACATCGAAAATCAGCTTGCCGCCGTAATCCTTCGCGCCGTCCTTCGACGTGAGGACGATTTCGCCCGCGTGCGCGGGCTGCGTGTAGTGCTCCGTTACCGTATAGTCCGAGACGAGCACCACGCTGCCGCCGTCCTTGACCGCCGCGATTGCGGCGTCCATCGTGGCAAACGCCTCCGCCGCGCTTCTGCCGGAGTGCGCGTCGCTGCCCCCGCGCGCGTCGAGGTACACCGTATTGCCCTCCGCCGCCGCGCAGACCGACGCCAAGAGTGCCGTTGCCGCGAGCAAGAAAATCAGGCAAACCGCAAAGCGGCATTTCGTCATTTTCATTCTGTCGACTCCTTTCCGTTGAGACACGGGAGTTGTTTTTTGCTGTCCTGCCGACGCGATGCCGCGCCGACCGCCCGCTTTGCGCGGGTTGTCCGAAAAGCGGCGGCAAGCCGCGCCGTTTTATGTTCGTTTTCAGTATAACAAACACGCGCGCCTGTTTTCAATGATAATTTTGACCCATTTTTATAAAAAGCGATACTGATTTCCCAAAAGCCGCGGCAGACGGACAAAAAAACGGAAAGCCCCGTCTTGCGAAGCCGCAAAAACGGGGCTGCCGCGCCGGGCACGGCAAAGAGAGAGAATAAAGAGAGAATAGGCAAATTAAAGGTCGAGCGGTCGGTTCGGCAGAATGTCGAGGTTTTCCACGACATTGTGCATCGCACGCAGAAGCGGCTGCTCCCGCGAAGAAAACGTGTCGTAACTCTGGACACACAGCCACCAGCAAACGCCGAAATACGGTCCGAGCGTGCGGTGCAGTTTGCAGTAGCGTCCGCCCGAAAGGAAGAGGAACGGGACCTTCAGCTCGCGCTTCAGCGTCTGAATCGTCTTGAAATTCGCCATCAGTTCTTCCTCGGTGTCCGAGCCGGTGACAAATTTGACGATGTCCGCGCCGCGGCTCTGCTGCTTGAGCGCGATGTCCAACACCTGCTCCTCGGGGAGGAAATGCAGGATATGCGAGGACATCAGCACCTCGCCGCCCTTTTCGTGAATGTCGTCAATCAGCTTTTTCTGCCTGTCGACCGCCGTCGGATTTTCGGTCAGCTCGCCGGGCGTGGGGTCGAAGGTGTCGCCCGGAATGTCGAGCAGCGTCGCGCCGCAGCGCAGTGCCAGCATCAGCTGCTCGTGGCGTTCGTCGTCGGACATCTCGTGATTGTACGCGCCACGGTAGTTGGTGATATAGAGCGGACGGTCGCCGAGATAGGCGAACATCTTTTTCAGCGTCTCCTCGTTGCGGAATTCGGGGCGCAGCCGCTCCATCTGCATACCGAACGCGTCCGCGCCGTCGTAGGTCGCGTTGCGCACATTGGTCACAAACTGCGTCGGCGTCTCGACGATAATCATATCGACGAGCGGCGGACGTTTATATCCTAAAAATGTCGGTTTCATGGTTCTACCTCCGGGTCAATCGGCGCAAGATTGCGTCTGCTTTTATCTGCATTCTACCATTTCGGCGCGACAAGTCAATGCAAAACCCGCTGCAAAGCTTACAGCCGATTTCGGGTTTACGCCGCTTTCGCGCCGTGTTACGATATAAGTGTAGCATTCCGCAGTCTGCGCCGCAATGGGAAAAGCGACACTGTTTTGCAAAACGTGATACTTTTTCGGTCGTTTTGGAAAAACTCTATTGCGCCCGCTTGACGAAAATGATATAAAAAATGATACAAGACGTGCAAAATAAAAAGCAGCCGGTGAAAGGAGTATCGCCATGGAATCGATTGAAAAACTGGTCGTGACCGCGTTTGCGGACGTACTCACGGTCGTCAACCCCCGCTTTGAGGGCAGGCGCAGAGTCAATCGGCGCGCGCACGCGCTCTGCTTTGCCAAAAGCGGCAAGATGATCTACTACCATAACGGCAAAACATTCGTTTCCGACCGGAATCACGTCCTCATTCTGCCGAAAGGCGCAACCTACGATTCGTCCTGCGTCGAGGCGGGCGAGTTCCCGATTATCAACTTCTATACGACCGACGCTTTTGCCCCGAAGGAGTTTATCAGTTTCGACACAACAAGCACCGAGGCGTATATGGCGGAGTTCCAGAAAATCGAAAAGGTCTCGCTCATCAAGCCGCCAAACGAGTTTTTGAGCAATATGAAAACCTTCTACGGCATTTTGAACCGCCTGTACAAAGAATACCTGCACGCGAGCGAGGGCAAGAGCTACGACGTCATCAAGCCCGCCGTTCACTATCTCGAGGACCACTTCACCGACCCCGATCTGACCAACCGCCTGCTCGCCGAAAAGGCGCTCATCAGCGAGGCCGAGTATCAAAACCGCACCATCCCCTATACCGACGATGAATCCTTTTTTGACGATGGATGGAATGACACAGAGGAGCACTTCCTTACGCCAAACATCGTATTTTTAGAGCTGGATAGTGCCAATCAATCAAGCGGTTGGAACAGGGACGCATATCGCCTGGAGAAAAAACTGCTAGAATACTGCAAGGGGCGGGAACTATCGCTCAACCAATGCTATACCTTCAAAACGGACAGGCATCACCTGATATTCATGTCCGTGCAGGAGGAGCAGGACGATTGGGAAAAGCCGTACGCCTATATCATGTACATAGATATCGGGCCCATCACCCGCTATATCGTGACGCTGAACTGGGCGTTCTTTGGGGTGCTGCTGGCGATCTCCTCCGTCATGTGTCTGCTGGGGTTCCGATTTGGCCGTGATATTGAGAAGGAGGCGGAGCGGCAGCAGACCTTCTTCCAGAATGCCTCACACGAGCTGAAAACGCCGCTTATGGCGATACAGGGCTATGCGGAGGGCATACAGGCGGGCGTCATGGACACGGACAGCGCGGCAGAGGTGATCTTGGCGGAGAGCGACCGCATGACGGAGCTGGTGGAGGAGCTCTTGGACATCTCGAAAATCGATATGGGGCGGCAGCAGCTTGCCCTTTCCGAAACGGATATTCGGGAA
>SFNW01000048.1 GCA_004554105.1 Clostridiales bacterium
AAGCCCTGTAAATGTGGCTTAAAACAAGGAAAAACGGTGTAACCCTTTCGGATTACACCGTTACCCCTGCGACTGTCCTTTAGAACACACCGCAGATGCCGCCTTTTTTTGTATGGTTTTGAAAAGCGGAGCGCGTCCGCGAGCCTTCTTCCAAAGTTTTTTGCGGATTCGTAAGGGGCTTTTTTACAAAACAGCCCCTTGCGCGGGGATTCGGGGCAGCGCCCCGAATCCCCTCACCGTTCTATCCTTCAATTCTGCCTGTAAATCTGTTCGCCCTCTACCGGCGCGTAGCCGACAAGCGCGTCGCCGTCGAGGTTTTCTTTGTGCATATCGACTGCGGTGATTTGGTGATTTTCGTAGGTCGTGTAATAGTAGATGCCTTTGCTTGCGTTGCAGCAGGAGGTGTAGAGCGTGATTTCGTACTTGCCGTCATCAACCTCGCAGCAGCCGCGCTGCTGGTCGACCGAGCCGAGAATGTGGAAGAACTGGCTGACGCTCTCTGCCTCCGAATCGCCCGAAATCGAGTGCAGTTTTGTGAACGCCACGCGGACGAAGCGCGAGGCGGAGGAGAGGTCGCCCGGCAGACCGAGTGCGCCCATGCCGCGGCTGTAGGTCGTGAGCGGCAGACGCTCGGAAAAGGTGTTTTTCGGCTGCTTTGCCGAGAGGTGCATATAGTCGTTGAGACCGAACATCTGCACATCAAAGGGCGGATTGTTGGTCAGCACGCCGACGGGATTGTCGTAGATTTTGATGCCGTCTTTCACCGATTCGACGGTGATTGCCTCGTCCTTGTCCGCCAAAATCCAGTGCAGCTCGGCGACGGGCAGCTTGTCGCTGAACGGCGTGTTGACGAGTGCCATATTTTCAATCAGCGTCCGCGCTTCCTTGACCGAGGCGCATTTGCCGAGCACCCACGGGATAAACTCAAACTGCGCGACATTTTCCTTGCCCGACTGCGGGGCGGTGTAGACCGCATTGCCGACGAAATTCAGCCCCGCCATGCCAAGCCCCTTTTCGTTGATGGCGTCATAATAGAGCGGATAGCCGTCCGCAATATGCGCCATGCCGATGATGGCGTAATGCTTGTCCATACGCCCCGCGTGGCGAAAATCGAAGCGAAAGTTTCGCGGCGTGATTGTCACGCGGTCGCCGTAGGAAAACTCGTAGTCGAGCGTTCTGCCCATGTAAAAGTCCTTGGTCTTATAGGTTGCTGCGGTACACATAAAAACCCCTTCTTCTTTATAATTTTGAACTATTCTATTATTCTTCCGTCGACCGAAACCGTGACGACCCGCCACGGAAGAAACTTGCCGCTGCTTTGCAGTGCTTTCTTCGCCGCGGCTTCGAGACCGCCGCAGCAGGGCACCTCCATGCGGACAATCGTCACGCTTTTGATGTCGTTGCTTTGCAGGATTGCCGTCAGTTTCTCGCTGTAATCCATACCGTCGAGTTTCGGGCAGCCGATGAGCGTGATCTTTCCGCGCATGAAATCCTCATGCAGCCGCGCGTAGGCGTAGGCGGTGCAGTCGGCGGCGATTAACAGGCTTGCGCCGTCAAAATAGGGCGCACGGATCGGAACAAGCTTGATTTGGCAGGGCCACTGACCGAGCTGTGAAAGGCTCTCGCCCTGTGCGGGTGCGCTCTGCGCCGCACTTTCGCGGTGCAGGGTGCGCATTCGCGAGCCGGGACAGCCGCCGTGCGGGTGCATCGGCGCATCAGCCTGCTTGCTCTTGTTTTCGAGAACGGCTTTTTCGTCGTAGGCGGCGGCTTCCCGCATGACAAAGGTGATTGCGCCGGTCGGGCAGGCGGGCAGGCAGTCGCCCAGCCCGTCGCAGTAGTCGTCTCGCAGCAGCTTTGCCTTGCCGCCTGCCATGCCGATTGCGCCCTCGTGACAAGCCGCGGCACAAGCACCGCAGCCGTTGCATTTTTCTTCGTTGATTTCAATAATTTTTCGGATCATTTCGATACCCTCCGTGTTTGATTTCTGCTTCTATTCTATCGGGAGAGCAAAATAAATACGGTTGCAAAAACAACAAAATCAAGCAAAAGCGTCGGTATATTCTGTATTATGTTCGCCCGAGCAGCGCGTTTTCAAACAGAATTGTGCTGTGCGAGGTGGGAGACATATCAAAGCAGGAGTTTTTCAGAAAGACGCCGAGCAGTTTTTCCTTCGGCAGCCAGAGCGCGTGCGTGCCGTATGCGCCGTGCGTGTAGACGCTGCCGCGCGGCAGACGGTGCGTTCCGGTGATGACGAAGCAGCCGAACGCGTTGTTCTCGCCGGAAAGTAAGCCGGGCAAGCCGTCGGGCAGCTTCGGCGAAACCATTGCTTCGACGCTTTCGGGGCGCAGAATGCGGACGCCGTCAACTTCGCCGCCGCGCGCAAGCGCGGCAAGAAAACGAACGACATCGGGCAGGGAGGAGACGAGCGCCGCGCCCGCCGCTTCATAGCTTGTCGGCAGTCCGCGGAACACCGCGCCGTGAAAATCGGCTTCAATGTCCTCGCCGCGCACCCGCTTGTGCATCGGCACGAGCCGCGCGTACTGCTCGGCGCTCGGTTTGAAGGTCGTATCGGTCATGCCGAGCGGCTCGAAAATTCGGTTGCGCAGAACTTCGCCGAACGGCATTTCGCAGACGACCTCGACGATGCGTGCAAGGACGTCGTAACCCGCAAAGCCGCTGTACGCCGCCTTTTCCCCCGGCTCAAAGGCAAGGTGAAACTGCGCCGCATACCAATCGGTGACGCGGGCGAGCGAAACCTTTTCCGCGGGCGGCGTCAAATCGTATTCGCGGTTGCCGAGCGTATCCGCGCCGAGCCCCGCCGTGTGCGTGAGCAGATCGAACAGCGTGATTTCGCGGTGCGGCATGGCGGCGTCGCGGATTTGTCCGTCCGCGCCGAGCACGCCGCGCTTCAGGTGCGCAAAGGCGGGCAGATAGGTCGAGACAGGCGCGGAAAGCGAGAGCTTTCCCGCTTCGGCAAGCTGCATCACCGCCGCGGCGGTGAATAACTTGGTCATCGAGGCAAGGCGAAAGAGCGAGCGGCGCGAAAAGCGTTCGTCCCCGAAGTAGGTTTCGCATATCGGCTCGCCGTCCCGCAGGACGGCGGCGGCACCGCCGAAGCATTCGCGTTTTGCAAGCTGATCGTCCGCAAGTGCTTCGAGCGCGGCTTTGACTTTTTCATCGGTTGGCATGGCAGAGCCTTTCTTTGCATTTTTCTTTAAGTGCGGTATAAAGGAGACAGCCCGCAAAGGTGACAAGATAGGTAAAGGCGAAGCGGCAGAGATATGCGGCGAGCATATCGGAAATTCCCGCGCGGGCAATCAGATCGTTGGCAATGTAAATCGGCAGAATGTGCGAAAGATAAATCAGATAGCTGCTCCTGTCGCAGAGCGTCACGAACGCGGGCAGACGGTCGATGCGCTCGCAGAGCTTTGCAAACAGCGCAAACAGGAAGAAAATCGCCGCAAGACAGTAGCAGAGGTGCAATGCCTCAAACCACCGAAAGACCTCGCCATGTACCTGCGAGCGGTAGGTAAAATACAGGTCGGCGGCAGCAGTCGCAAGAAAGACGGCGGCAAGCGCCGGCAGCCGCTTCTTGAGCCACGCCGTTACGGCGGCATAGCTTTTGCCGACCGCCGCGCCGAGGAGAAAGTAGCAGAGATAGGCGGGAAAGACGCGGTCGTCGTAGGGGAAGTGACAAAACAACTTGAACAGCGCGGTCAGCACGACCGCCGCGCCGCAGACCAGCCGCGCGTCAAAGCGGCAAAGCAGCCACCGCCAGAGCGGCATGAGGATATAAAACTGAACGAGGATAATGATAAAGTAGAAATGCGAGCAGAGCGTGCCGAGAAAAACATACTCGAAAAGGTCGCCGAGGCTGAACCGATACCAGCCGATGACGATGAAATAGGCATAATAGATTGCGACCCAGAGCAGATACGGCAGGAGAATCCGCTTTGCGCGGTCGGCGAGAAACCGACCGTAGGAAAAGGGCTTGTCCGAGAGAAAGAGCCGCACGCCCGACAGGAAGAGGAATCCCTGAACGACAAAGGCGGAGAGCCGCCACGGGAAGAGCAGGGCGAGATATTGCGGGCTTGACCTTGCGAGATTCGGCAGTGTCCACGAGGTCACATGAATGAAAATGACGAGCAGACACATTGCAAGCGACAGCAGCGTGATTTCGTTTTTGCGTTTTGCCACGGCGACCCTCTTTTCGTTTTTTCTTCATTTTAACACAGAATACACGCGCTTGCAAGAGACGCTTGCCAAATGCGCAAAGTTGCGGTAAAATGAAAACAGATTTCAAACAACAGGAGAAGACGATGACCGACCCGAAGAAAAAAATTCTGCTCATCACGACCGGCGGCACGATAGCCTCGGTCAGCACCAAGGACGGGCTTGTCCCTGCCGGCAGCGAGATTCTTGCCGCCGAGGTCGAGCGGCTGCGCGATTATTACGACATCGAGGTCTGTGACCTGATGCGGCTCGACAGTTCGAATATTCAGCCCGAGGAGTGGGTCAAAATCGCGCGCTGCGTGTTTGAACGGCGAAAAGGACTTGACGGTATCGTCATCACGCACGGCACCGACACGATGGCGTACACCTCGTCGATTCTTTCGTTCATGCTGAAAAATATCGACCTGCCGGTCGTGCTGACCGGCGCACAGCTTCCGATGCGGAATCCGATTTCGGACGCGTTTGACAATCTGCGCACCGCCTTTCTGATGGCGGCGTCGGGCAGGGCGGGCGTGTTTGTCGCATTTGACCGCCGCGTGATGCTCGGCTGCCGCGCGGTCAAGGTCCGCGCCGAGAGCTTTGACGCCTTCGAGAGCGTCAACCGCCGCTATGCGGCGCGGGTGACGACGGCGGGGCTGGTTGTCGACGAGAGCGTGCTGCCGCAAAGGCAGGGCGAGCCGATGCTCTGCGACAGGGTCAGCACCGAGGTTTTCCTCGTCAAGCTGACGCCCGGGCTTTCGCCCCGCGTGTTCGACGCACTCTGCGCGATGGGCTATCGCGGCATCGTGGTCGAGGCATTCGGCGTGGGCGGCATGCACTTTGTCCACCGCGACCTCGCGGGCAAACTCCGCACGCTCGTCGAACGGGGCATTTCGGTCGTCACCTGCAGTCAGTGCCTGTACGACAGCAGTAATCTGCATCTCTACGAGGTCGGCAAAAAACTGCTCGACGTCGGCGTGATTCAGGGCTATGACATGACGACCGAGGCGGCGGTGACCAAACTCATGTGGGCGCTCGGCAACGGCTATACGCCCGCGCAAATCCGCGATTTCTTCGCCGAAAGCGCCGCGGGCGAAATCACACCGATGAATGAATAATATTCATATAATTCCGAATCTGTATTCATTGATTCGTACAGATAAAACTGTAAAATTAGTAATAATGCGTATTTATAGTCCAATATAATGCGCATTATTTTCATATTTTGCATATTGACAATGAATAATTATAAGCGTATACTTGTAACATCAACGAGGGACGCAGTCCCAAACCATTATGTTGAGGAGAAAGACAATGAAAAACATGAAGAAACTTTTGTGCCTGGCACTTGCGGCGATGCTGTGCGCCGTTTGCTTCGTCGGCTGCGGCAAGACCGAGGCGGACGTAACAACCGCTGCTACCGATGCTTCGACCGAAGCAACGACCGAAGCCACCACCGAAGCAACAACCGAAGCAACAACCGAAGCGCCCGCGGTCAAGAAGACCCTGACCATGGCGACCAATGCGGAATTCCCGCCCTATGAGTACTACGAAAATGACAAGATCGTCGGCATCGACGCCGAGATCGCAGCCGCTATCGCCGAAAAACTCGGCATGGAGCTGGTCATCGAAGACATGAAGTTCGATTCGATCATCACCTCGGTTGTTTCCGGCGGTGTTGACATGGGCATGGCGGGCATGACCGTCACCGACGAGCGTCTCGAGAGCGTCAACTTCTCGGTCAGCTACGCAACCGGCATTCAGTCGGTTATCGTCAAGACCGGCTCGGACGTTAAGACGCTTGACGACCTCGCAGGCAAGAAGATCGGCGTTCAGCTCGCAACGACCGGTGACATCTACGCTTCGGGCGACTACGGCGAAGACAACGTCATCAAGTACAACAAGGGCGCAGATGCAGTCCTCGCGCTGATCGGCGGCGATGTTGACGCGGTCATCATCGACAACCAGCCCGCAAAGGTATTTGTCGAACAGAATGAGGGACTTGAGATTCTCGGCACCGAATACGCGGTTGAGGAATACGCAATCGCCGTCAATAAGGAGAACACCGAGCTGCTCAATCAGATCAACGGCGCACTCGAAGCCCTGATTGCGGACGGCACGGTCGACACCATCGTTGCAAAGTACATCTCTGCAGAATAATCCACACAGAACCGAAGAATGGGAGCAGGGGGCGCTTTCGTCCCCCGCCCCTGTTTTTTGATATTTACAGGGGAAGTCCGAAATGACGAAAAAGAAAAAGATACTGCTCGGTGCGGTCATTGCGCTTGTCGCTGTCGCCGCCGTGCTGGTCGGCGTTTTCTTCGCAAAGTCGAATATGACGGCGTCGGAGCTGACCGTAGACGAGGCACAGGCGTTGATTGACGCGGCGCTTGACGCCATGCCGGGCGAACTTGCGCGCAATTCCGTCAAGTACATAGCCGAAGAGAGCCGCGTGACCGTTAAAGAGCTGGAATACGGCGTTTCCAAGGATATACGGGCGGCGTGCGAGGTCACGACCATTGACGCGGGCACGGTTATCCGTGCGCATACCGACGAACTGCTCAATGTCGATACGATAGACCCCGCGACCGGCATCGAAATGACCTCGACCAAGCTCAAGCTGAAAATCGACGGCAAGCTGCTCGCTTTGCTTGAAAGCGCTGAGCCCGTAATGCGTGAGATTACGATTACGCTCTATGAGACGAAGGACGGTTTCGTCGTCTATACGCCCGACGAGGTGGTCGACGCCTGCTTCGGCGGCGTGGTTTCCGCCGCAAAAGAGGTCACCGCGCTGAAAAGCATCACGGTCGACGGCGCCGCGGTCACGGTCAATACCAACCTCAAAAAGGGACTCACCGAGTGCGTCAAGCTGAACTACAGCGCAAAGCAGCCCGATGTGTCGGTGCCGCTCGTCAAGTGGTTCAACAACCTGAAATACGACTTCTACCGCAATTTCATTCAGAACGACAACTGGCGCTACATCACCAAGGGGCTTTGGGTGACCGTCCGCGTGACCTTCTTTGCGGTCATCATCGGCATCGTCCTCGGCTTTTTGGTCGCCATTGTCCGCTGCACGAATGAAAAGACCGGCAAGCTGAAGCTTGCCAACGCCATCTGCAAGATTTATCTGACCGTACTGCGCGGCACGCCGGTGCTCGTTCAGCTCATGATTATCTATTTTGTCATCTTTATGCCGATCGGCATTGACAAATTCCTTGCGGCGGTCATTTGCTTCGGTCTGAATTCGGGCGCGTATGTTGCCGAAATCGTCCGCGGCGGCATCATGTCGATTGACGCGGGGCAGATGGAGGCGGGACGCAGTCTCGGCTTCGGCTACGCGCAGACGATGCTCTACATCATCATGCCGCAGACCTTCAAGGCGGTGTTGCCCGCGCTGGCAAACGAGTTTATCGTGCTGCTCAAGGAGACCTCGGTCTCGGCGTACATCGGACTCAACGACCTTGCGCGCGGCGGCGATATTATCCGCGGCGTCACCTACAGCGCGTTTATGCCGCTGATTGCGGTCGCACTGGTTTACCTTGTCGTCGTCGTATTCTTACAGTGGCTTGTCGGCAAGCTTGAGAGGAGGCTGCGCAGCAATGAGCGATAATTCAAACGCACTGATTCGCGTAAGCGGTCTCAAGGTGTATTACAAGGACGGTGCAATCAAGGCACTCGACGGCGTCGACGCGGAAATCAAGCGCGGCGAGGTCGTCGTCGTCATCGGGCCGTCCGGCTCGGGCAAATCGACCTTTCTGCGCTCGCTGAATCTGCTTGAGACCCCGACGGCGGGGACGATTGAGTTTGACGGCGTCAACATCACCGACCCCAAGGTCGACATCAATCTGCACCGCCGCAAAATGGGCATGGTGTTCCAGCATTTCAATCTGTTCCCGCACATGACTATCTTACGCAACATGACGCTTGCGCCGACCAAACTGCTCAAAAAGTCCAAGGCGGACGCCGAGAAAAAGGCGATGGAACTGCTGACGCGTGTCGGGCTTGCCGACCGCGCGGGCGCGTACCCGTCGCAGCTTTCGGGCGGGCAGAAGCAGCGTATCGCCATTGTCCGCGCACTCTGCATGGAGCCTGAGGTCATGCTGTTTGACGAGCCGACGAGCGCGCTCGACCCCGAAATGGTCGGCGAGGTGCTTTCAGTCATGAAGCAACTTGCCGCCGAGGGCATGACGATGGTCGTCGTCACGCATGAAATGGGCTTTGCCAAAGAGGTCGCCGACCGCGTCCTCTTCATCGACGGCGGCAAAATCCTCGAAGAGGGAACGCCGAAGCAGATTTTCGAGCAACCGCAAAATCAGCGCACTATCGACTTTTTGTCGAAGGTGCTGTAAAGCAACAAAAAAACGCCCTGCGGGGCGTTTTTTTGCTGCTTTGAGAAATCCTGCGGCTTGCGGTTTTGACTTTGGAAACGGGCATTTTGTACTATTCGGCAGTTTTGTAGTTTTCGACGAACGAATCTCGCGACTTTGCCAAATCTCCTTGACTTTCCATTGCTTGTATGGAAAAATAGAGTTTGGAAAAAGCGGGCATTTTGCCTGATTGCGAGGTAAGGAAATGATACTTTCTTCTAAGAAAATTATGGTCATCGGCGCAAGCCGCGGCATTGGCGAAGCGATTGCGCTTGCCTGCGCTGCAGAGGGGGCAGACCTTGTATTAACCGGCAGAAATGCCGACACGCTCACCGCTGTTTGTGACAAGCTGAAAGAATATCCCGTCAAGACATCTACACTGGTTTGGGACGTCTCGGACGTGGCAAAAGCGCCCGACATGATGGCGGCTGCCGCCGCGGCGATGGGCGGGCTTGACGTTGTCATTCATAATGCGGGCGTGGTCGATCACGAAAAATTTCTTGCCGTCACCGAAGAGGGGTGGGACAGAGTCTTTGACATCAATGTCAAAGGCGCATTCTTCTCGATTCAGGCCGCGGCAAACTACTTCCTTGACAACAACGACCGCGAAGTCAAGGGCAAAATCGTGGTGATCAGCTCGGAGACGGGACATCAGCCGCACCCCACGCCCTACGGTATGTCGAAATGGAGCGTCATGGGAATGTGCCAAGGCATGGCAAAGAAACTCTTTAAACTCGGCGTTGTCATTTCCAACATCGCGCCCGGACCGGTCACCACCGAAATGATGAACTGGTCGGAGGGAAAATCCGACGCATGGCCGAGTGCTTTCGGCCGCATGGCATATCCAAACGAAATCGCAGACCTCGCCGTATTCCTTGCCTCGGACAAGAGCAATCGCATTGCGGGGCAGCCGATTTACATTAACGGCGGTCTGAACTGCTGACGGAGGATTAACCATGAAACAAGAAGCGATTGAACGTATACAGACCCTTCGCGAATTCTATATGCAGAGCCCCGTTTTTGTCGAGCGCGTCACGTTTCACCGCGCGCGCCGTCAAAAACTCAACTTTTTGCGCGACCTGTCGGCAAGCCATCTGAATCGGTATCTCTATTCCACGCGTATGCGCACGGCGCACGCAGATGCCTACCTGCTCGACAATATGGAGCCGGTTATCAACGACGGCGAGCTGCTTGTCGGTCTGCCCGACCTCACGCCGCTGTCTCCCGAGGAGCAGGCGGAGCTTGACACGCTGGAGAAAGCCTATTACATGGCGCCCACAGACGCGCCGATTACCGCTGCGCACATGGCACTTGACTATCGAAAGCTCTTGAAAGTCGGTGTCAAGGGCTTGCTTGACGAGGTCAACTGCCGCGCGGGCGCGTTGAATCCGAATCTGCCCGAGAACATCGAAAAAATCGAGTTCTATGATTGCTGCCGCATGGAGCTTGAGGCACTGGTGCGCCTCCAGCACCGTTATGAAGAGAAGGCGCGCAAAATGGCGGAAACCGCCACCGGCAAGCGGCGCGACGAGCTGCTTGACATCGCCGAGATGATGTCGCAGGTACCCGAAAAGCCCGCCCGCACCTTCCGCGAGGGACTCGAATCCATGCACTTCTACAATGTGATGCTGTGGGATCTTTTCTACTTCGGTCGTGTGGACCAATACCTGATTGATTTGTACAATGCAGACCTCGCTGCCGGACGCATCACGCACGAAGACGCGGTGGAGCTCTACGCTTGCTTTTTGCTGCTTCCCGAGGCGTACATTCTGCCGAACGTGGCACTTGACGCCATGGTCGGCGGCTCGGACGAGTACGGCAACACGGTGGAAAACGAAGTTACGCATATTGCGATTGAAGCCATCGAATATGCGCGCAGTGCCAACGGCAAGGTCAGCCTTGCGGTCACCGACGGCACAAGCGAAGAGCTGCTGCGCAAGGCGATTCGACTGAACGCAATGGGCTGCGCGCAGCCTGCCTTCTTCAATGATCGCACGATTGTCGAGGGCTTTCGCCGCATGGGCGTCCCCGACTGCGACGCGCACGAATACTGCAATACCGGCTGCGTGGAGATGACGCCCGTCGGCAAATCGGGCATTCATGTGGTTTCCCCCTATCACAATCTCCCCGCCATTCTTTTGCGCGCGATGAAAGAATGCGCGGACGCAAAGGATTTCGATGACTTTTTCCGCGGATTTGAGCGTGTGCTGGCAGACGAAATTGCCAGCCGCAACCTTTTCCGCAACCGCGCGCAAATGGAACGCGCCCGCAACGGACGCGAGCCCTACCGTGCATCCTGCCTGATCAACGACTGCCTTGTCAAGGGATCGGCGGTGGACGCGGGCGGCGCACGCTACAACTTTGTCGAGCCGAATTTCCTCGGATTCTCCAACACGGTGGACTCGCTCGTGGTCATCGCAAAACTGGTATTTGAAAGCGGCGAGCTGACGCTCCCCGAGCTTTCGGCGATTTGCGAGCACGACTTTGCGGAAAACGAGGCACTGCGGGCTAAAATCATCAATAAACTGCCGCATTACGGCACGGACGACCCGTTTGCCGACGGAATGGCAAAGCGGGTTTCCGATGCGATTCTCGCCGGCTGCAAAGGGCTGTTTACCTATCGCGGCTCTTTCCTCGTCCCCGGTGCGTTCTCGTACTGGGAGCACGCCACGCACGGCAGCCGCACGGGCGCAACGCCGGACGGTCGCCGCGCCGGATATCCGCTCTCCTCGGGCTCTTCTCCCGTGCAGGGGCGTGAAACCAAAGGCCCGACGGCGGCTATGCTTTCCTGTCTCTCTTGGGACCAGGCCGACTTTATGGGCGGTCTTGCGACCAACATGAAGTTTACGCCGAGTTGTATGCAGGGAGAAGCCGAGGACAAAATGTTAGAGTTTATTCGCACGTTTATGAAACTCGGCGGATTCCAGCTGCAGCTCAATGCGGTCAGCCGCGAAACCCTGCTTGATGCCCGCGAACACCCCGAGGCACATCGGGATTTGCTCGTGCGGGTCGGCGGCTTCTCTGCCTACTTTGTCAAGCTTTCGCCCGAAATGCAGCAGGAGATTATCGATCGAAATGAACACACGCTCTGAGCGCGGCATTCTCTTTGACGTGCAGCGGTTTTGTCTGCACGACGGGCCCGGTATCCGCACCACCGTCTTTTTCAAGGGCTGCCCGCTGAACTGCGCTTGGTGTCACAACCCCGAGTCGAAATCTCCGTTGCCCGAGCTTTCCTTTCATCGCGAAAGCTGTATCGGCTGCGGCGAATGCAAAAAGGCCTGCACGCATGAGAATTGCGTTCACTGCTTTGCCTGCGCGGGTGCTTGCCCGAGCGGCGCGCGCACAAAAATCGGCTACGAATCCACCGTCGACGAGGTTATTGCCACAGCACTCCGCGACCGTCCCTTTTATGGGCAGGACGGGGGCGTGACAATTTCGGGCGGCGAGCCGTTTATGCAGCCGGCGTTTCTGCTTGCCGTTTTAGAGGCGGCAAAAGAGCACGGACTGCACACCGCGATTGAGACCTCGGGCGCGGCGAAAGAATCCGACCTGCTTGCCGCCGCGGCATACACCGACCTCTTTCTCTTTGACATCAAGGGGATTCCGGGAGAGACGCACAGGCAGTATGTTGGCTGCGACGGGCAAAGTCTGCACGACAACCTGCGTCTGCTTGATGCGCACGGGGCAAAGAGCGTTTTGCGCTGTCCGATTGTCCCGGGTGTGCAAGACAACGCCGCGCATTTTGCCTATCTGGCGCGCCTTGCAAAAGAATTGCGCCATGTCACCGAAATTGACATTGAGCCGTATCACACGGCAGGTCTTGCCAAGGCAAAAGACCTTGGCAGGACGGACGTTTTCACGGTTGAAAACTACGACAAGGCCGCATTTCGCGGGAAGATTGAGCGGGAGTTTTTGCCCCTGCTTGCCGATGTCGGTGTTCCCGTTTCACTGTATTAAAAAAACCGAGAGGCGTGCGCGGGATGTCATTAACGGAGAATTGAAGGCGGTATGTAACCGGAAGGCATTTTGCCTTCCGGTTACTGCTTTTAAGCAGTTTTGGTGGTGGGGTGTGCGAGGACTTCAATGGCAGGTATCTTGGCTATATAAGGATAGTCGTACTGCCAGGATTCAAGAAACCCACAGTAAACAAAAAATATGAATATTTTTTGTAAAAAGGGACTAAGTTCGCAATTTCAGACGGTTATATTGATAGTATGGGAGGAGGCGTATTATGAAGTAGTGTACATTTGCCGAATCGGCAAAGCATCTGCGCAAATTGAACGAGGACTATGTGGTTCTCTTATACGGAGTGAATAAACTATGGACATTTTTCGCTTTATTAACTCACGGGATATCCGGGAATACCTGAAAAGCCAGAACTATCCCTTCACCTCTTTGGAAGCGGCTTGGCTGATCTATCAGTGCCGCT
>SFNW01000049.1 GCA_004554105.1 Clostridiales bacterium
TTGCAGAAACGGCAGTACTTGTTCATCTCAAGTCTGTCGGGATCGTTTTTCTTGTTCTTCTTGGTCTCGTAGTTTCTCTGCTTGCACTCGCTGCACGCCAGGGTAATCTTTACTCTCATGTCGGCACCTCCTGTTTGTTTTTCGGGCAAATGCCCGTCTGCGGCATCAGCCGCCGTACCTCCCTCACGCCGAAAGCGCCTTGCGCCGAAGGAAAAGCGCGCGTACCGAACGGCACGACGAAAAAGCCCTCTTCGACAGAGGTAAAACCATTATAGCAAGTCCCCGCGTTTTTGTCAAGCATTATTTTATATTTGAATCATTTGCGCCGTTTTTTGAACAAACGACTCAAAATCTTGTGCGAAATCGATGAAAAACTCTTCCATTTCATCGCGGTTTATGCTATTATATTATATATTGTTATCCTCCGAGAAAGGAGTCCCGCTTTTGCCGGAAACCAAAACCTATCTCACGAGCGCCGAGCAGGAGACCGAGAAAGTCGGCCGCACGCTTGCCGAAGACCTGCTTGGACGCGGTGAGACAAGCGGCTTTGTCGCCCTGTACGGCGACCTCGGCGTCGGCAAGACCGCGTTTGTGCGCGGCTTTGTCTCGGCGGTCACGACCGCACGGGTGAAAAGCCCGACCTATACCATCGTCAACGAATACCGCGGCGGCAAAGTGCCGGTATTCCACTTTGATATGTACCGCATCGAGGGCGAGGACGACCTCTACTCGACCGGCTATTACGATTATCTCGGCGCGGGCTGGCTGCTCTGCGAATGGTGCGAGAAGATTCCGTTTGCTCTGCCGAGCGACCGCATCACGGTCACCGTCGAAAAGACCGACGGCGGCGACGGACGCCGCATTACGGTCGCGTACCCCGCCCGAAAGGAAAGCGAAGCAACATGATTATACTTGCCATGGATTCGACCGCCAAGGCGGCTGCCGCCGCTCTGCTCGACGGCGAAACGCTGCTCTGCAAGGAAATGCACGACGACGCGGGGACGCATTCCTCGACGCTGCTGCCCTCTGTCGAGCGGCTGCTTGAAAAGGCGTCGCTCGGCTTTGACGACATCGACCTCTTTGCGGCAAGCGCAGGTCCCGGCTCGTTTACCGGCGTGCGCATCGGCGCGGCGACCTTAAAGGGGCTTGCCTTCGGCAGAAACAAGCCCTGCGCCGCAGTCAGCGCACTCGAAGCGCTGGCGTACAATCTGCGCGACACCGACGGCGTCGTCTGCGCCCTGATGGACGCGCGGCGCGGACAGTTTTACACCGCGATGTTTGAAATCGGGCGCGGCGAGGTTCGCCGCCTGACCCCCGACGCCGCCGAGAGCGGCGAACAAATCGCAGACCGGCTGAAAGCCTACCCCGCCGTCACGCTGGTCGGCGACGGCGCGGAGGTTGCCCTGCCGTTTTTCGACGGGCTGCCGGTGCGGCTCGCCCCGAAAGATAAGCTGCTCGCCGACGGCGAGAGCGTGGGGCTTGCCGCCTACCGTATGGCGATGCGCGGCGAGACTGTCGGCGACGCCGCCTTTGCCCCCGTCTACCTGCGTCTGCCGCAGGCGGAGCGCGAGCGGCTGGAAAAAGAACAGGCTTCGGCAAACCGCCGATAAGGCGGCGCGCCGTTTCACAGAATCATAAAAGAAAGGCATACACCATGATTTTCAAGCATATTGTCATCGGCGCGGACAGTGCCGGCTATTCGCTCAAGGAGCAAATCAAGGAAAAACTCGTTGCCGAGGGCTACGACGTGACCGACTGCGGCACAGACTCGGACGCCTCCTGCCACTATCCCGTGTTCGGCGCGGCGGTCGCCCGCAAGGTGCAGAGCGCGGACAAGGACACCTGCGGCATTCTCGTCTGCGGCACCGGCGTCGGCATGAGCATGGTCGCCAACAAATTCAAGGGAATCCGCGCGGCGTGCTGCTCGGACACCTTCTCGGCGCGCATGACCCGCGCACATAACGACGCAAACATTCTCTGCTTCGGCGCGCGCGTGGTCGGCTACGGGCTTGCCGGCGACCTCGTCGACGCCTTTCTCGGCACTGCCTTTGAGGGCGGTCGCCACCAGACCCGCGTAGACATGATTACAAAAATAGAAGAAGAGGGCTGACATGAGCAACATTCCGACCGTGACCGACCTGTACGACCTTGAACACACGATAGCAAAAGAACTGCTTGAGAAATACACTTACCCGTGGGAGGCACTGAAGGAACTCAAAGCCTTCATTCTCGCGCTTGGCGAGACGCTGCCGAAGGAACTTTACGACCACCCCGAGAAGGGCGTTTGGATTGCGAAGGACGCAAAGGTGTTCCCGAGCGCCTACATCGGTGCGCCCTGCATCATCGACCGCGGCGCGGAGGTGCGCCACTGCGCCTTTATCCGCGGCAGCGCGATTATCGGCAAAAACTCGGTGTTCGGCAACTCCTGCGAAATCAAGAACTCGATTATCTTCGACGACGCGCAGACGCCGCATTACAACTATATCGGGGACTCGATTCTCGGCTGGCATTCGCACATGGGCGCGGGGGCGATTACCTCGAACGTCAAGAGCGACCGCACGAATATCGTCATTCGCTGCGGCAAAGAGGAAGTCGCGACCGGCGCTTATAAAATCGGCGCGATGCTCGGCGACTTTGTCGAGGTCGGCTGCAACAGCGTGCTCAATCCCGGCACGGTCATCGGCAAGCACACAAACATATACCCGCTCTCGCGCGTGCGCGGCGTCGTCCGCGAGAACAGCATCTACAAAACCGCAGAGAACATCGTGATGAAAGAAAGTCGGTAACCCGCGCGGTACCGCAGAAAGGATAAAGTTATGGGTAGATTATTCGGAACCGACGGCATTCGCGGCGTTGCAAACGAAAAGCTGACGGTCGAACTCGCCGTTGCGGTCGGGCGCGCCGTCGCCGCCTCCATCGGCGTTGCCAAGGGCAGGAGCGGTGCCAAAAAGACGATTCTGCTCGGCATGGACACCCGCATTTCCTCGGATATGCTCGCCTCGGCAATCGCGGCAGGCATTCTTTCGGTCGGGTATGACGTCATCAACCTCGGCGTTGTGCCGACGCCCGCCGTCGCTTATCTCACCCGCCGTTATAAGGCGCGCGCCGGCATCATGATTTCGGCATCGCACAATCCGTATGAGTTTAACGGCATCAAGGTGTTCAACAGCGAGGGCTTCAAGCTCGCCGACGAACTGGAGGAGAATATCGAGGCGATGGTGCTCGGCGAAGTGCCGATGCCGAAGCCCGCGACCGACGCAAAAATCGGCAAGCTGATTCCGAAGCCCGAGGCGATTGACGAGTACATAAGCTTTATCGCTTCGACGACAAACGAGCGGCTTGACGGGCTGACCGTCGCGTTTGACTGCGCGAACGGCTCGTCCGCAAGAACCGCCGAAAAACTCTTTTCCTCGCTCGGCGTCAACTGCGTCATGCTCTCCGACAAGCCCGACGGCACCAACATCAACGCCGCCTGCGGCTCGACGCATCTCGAGAGCCTCATTGCCTGCGTCAAGGAAAAGCACCTTGACATCGGCATTGCCTTTGACGGCGACGCCGACCGCGTTCTCTGCGTGGACGGCGACGGCGAGGTCGTCGACGGCGATATGATTATGGCGATTCTCGCACTTGACATGAAGACGCGCGGCAAGCTGAAAAACAATACGGTTGTCGGCACGATTATGTCGAATCTCGGCTTTATCCGCTTCTGCGAGAAGAACAGCATTCACTTTGAGGCGACCAAGGTCGGCGACCGCTATGTCCTTGAAGAAATGCTGCTTGAGGACTACGTCTTCGGCGGCGAGCAGTCGGGACATATCATCTTCAAGGACTTCGCCACGACAGGCGACGGTCAACTCACCGCCGTGCAGCTGCTCTCACACCTGCACCGCAGCGGCAAGTTGCTTGCCGAACTCAAGACCGTCATGACCAAATATCCGCAGCTCATTGTCAATATCCGCACCACCGACGCCGCCAAACTCGCGTTCTACACCGACGACGACGTCCACGCCATTCTCGAAGAGGGCAAGGCAAAGCTCGGCGACCGCGGCAGACTGGTCGTGCGCCCCTCGGGTACCGAGCCGCTGATTCGCATTATGGCAGAGGGGGAGGACGAGGCGTTCACCGAAGCGATTGCCAAGCAGGTTGCCGAACGCATCGAGGAAAAACTGAAAGTCTATTGATTTCGTGCGGGGCGCACACCCCGCTTGAAATACATCGCTCACAAAAGGAAGAAAAAGAGCAAAGCGTGAAACGTGAATAGACTGTATATAATAAGGAAGATTTTCGCGCACCGCGCGAAAATCAACCCGATCTCTTCACTTTTCACTCTTCTCTCTTCACTTCTCCTTTAGCGCCAGACCGCATACAATGCGGTTAACGAGGTTCGGGGAGTATCGAGAAAGCGCGCGCCATGCGCCGCGATTCGGCGGATGCCCCGACGGCGAAACTGCCGCCGTATTTTTCCGGCAAAACCGACGGGCAACCGTCAGACAACACGGAAAAAGCGCAGAATTTAAAAAGAAATGAGACGGCGGCGGGAGATGAGCGCCCGTGCGCCGTAAAGTATACTTATTATGTGCGGAATCACAGGTTACATCGGCAGAAACGAAGCCGCCGAGGTCATTCTCGAAGGGCTTCACGCGCTCGAATACCGCGGCTATGACTCCGCGGGCATCGCCGCTTTTGAAAACGGCGGTATTTCGGTGCTGAAATCGGTCGGCAAGGTGGCGGCACTCGAGGAAAAACTCGCCGCACACGGCAATTTTGCCGGCGCACACTGCGGCATTGGGCATACGCGCTGGGCAACGCACGGTGCGCCCTCGGACATCAACTCCCACCCGCACGGCAACGAGCGGATTCAGATTGTCCACAACGGCATTATCGAAAACTACGCGCCGCTGCGCGCCATGCTCATCGAAAAGGGCTACGACTTTGTCTCCGAGACCGACACCGAGGTCGCGGCAAAACTGATTGATTTGCGCTACGGCGAGAGCGGCGACCCGCTCGACGCGCTGGCGGCAGCCATGCGCGAGATCGTCGGCTCATACGCCATCGGCGTGCTGTTCGCCGACTACCCCGACAAGCTCTTTGCCATCAAGAAGGACAATCCGCTGATTGTCGGCGTCGGCGAGGGTGAAAACTTCATCGCCTCCGACATTGCGGCAGTTCTTCGCCACACGAAAAATTACTATCAGCTCGGCGACCTCGAAATGGCGGTCATTTCGGCAAGTAGCGTGCAGATTATGGACATCGACAAGCGTCCGCTGCACCCCGAACTGCAAACCGCAACCTGGTCGATTGAGGCGGCGGAGCGCGGCGGCTACCCGCATTTTATGATTAAGGAAATCAACGAGGAGCCGTCCGCCGTCGAAAAGACGCTGCACCCGCGCATTGCGGGTATGCTGCCCGACTTCTCGGGCGAAAAGCTTTCGGACGAACGGCTGCGCAGCGCAAAGAGCGTGACCTTCGTCGCCTGCGGCACCGCCATGCACGCAGGGCTTGTCGGCAAGGCGGCAATCGAATCGCTCTGCCGCGTGCCGGTCAAGGTGGAGATTGCCTCCGAGTTCCGCTACAACAACCCGATTCTCACGCCCGACGACCTCGTGATTATCATTTCGCAGTCGGGCGAAACCGCCGACTCGCTCGCGGCACTGCGCCTTGCCAAGTCGCTCGGCGCGTACACGCTCGGCATCGTCAACGTCATCGGCTCGACGATTGCGCGCGAGGCGGACAACGTCATCTACACCTGGGCGGGACCCGAAATTTCGGTCGCCTCGACCAAGGCGTACACCGTGCAGATTTCGCTGATTTATTTGCTCACCATTCGCATGGCGCTGCTGCGCGGCAATATCAGCGAGGCGGAAGCGCGTGCGTACACCGAAACGCTCTACCGCGAGATGCCCGAAATCATTCGCAAGACGATTGCGACCGAAGCCGACATCAAGGCGGCGGCGCTGAAGTTTGCGGACTATGAGGATTTGTTCTTCATCGGGCGCGGCGTCGACTACTACCTTTCGATGGAGGGCTCGCTCAAGCTGAAGGAAATTTCCTACATACACAGCGAGGCATACGCCGCAGGTGAATTGAAGCACGGCACGATTTCGCTCATCACCGAGCAAATGCCGGTCGTTGCGCTTGCCACCGACGAGGCACTCTATGAGAAAATGATCAGCAATATCCGCGAGGTCAAGGCGCGCGGCGCAAAGGTGCTGCTCGTCACCCGCGAGGGCGCGAAGGACGCCGCGGCGGAAGCCGAATGCGTGCTGTACATTCCGCCCTGCGACCCCTTCTTTGCCGCAATCCCGCTGGCGACTGTGCTCCAGCTCTTCGCTTATCACGTCGCTGCGGCACGCGGCTGCGACATCGACAAGCCGCGCAACCTTGCCAAAAGCGTCACCGTTGAATAAAAATAAAGTCAGGAGAAAGTCAACTCATGAAACATCTCGGAAAGATGCTGTTTTCCGCTGTATTTCTCTGTGTACTCTGTCTCTGCTGCACGCTCTTCGCCGCTGCGGAAACGACTGTCACAGTTGATTCGGCAAGCGGTCTGGAGTCCGCTTTTACCACACTTTCGTCAACCGGCGGTAGGGTTACGCTCACCGGCAATATCTCAATTACCTCGGCGCTCTCGCTCCCTGCGAATGCGGAGAAAATCACGCTCGACGGCGGCGGGCACACAGTCACCCTTGGCGCAAACCTCGCTTTTAAGGGCGACGTAGACGTCGACAACATCGTCTTTACGCCGACCAAAACCTATCGCGCCATTTTCTGCAACGGAAACACCGTGCATTTCGGCAGCAAGATCACCTGCAACGCCTATGCAGACAACTATCCGAGTATCATGGCGGGCTTTTCGGGGTCAACCACCTTTATCGGCGGCTCGCTCACGGTCGACAGCGGCACTTGGCAGCGCATTCGCGGCGGCAACGCGGGCACAAGCTCCGCCCTCCAGTGCGCCGACGTCGTCATCAACGGCGGCAGCGTGACCGAATTTTTGCAGGTCGGCGGCGCCGGCATTATGGCAGCCGGCTCGGAAATCAACGTAACCGTGAACGGCGGCAGAATTGCCAATACCCGCTTCTTCTCGACGACGGGAACGGCGACGGCGGACACTACGCTGACTGTGAACGGCGGCGTAATCGGCGGCACGATTCGTATGTCAATCCTCGGCGGCACGCTGAACGGGGACTGCAAGATCCGCCTTGCAGGCGGCGACTATTCGGGCTGCGCCGGCATCTACGGTCACACCGGCGACGGCAATCTCAAGGTCAACCTCGTGCTGTCCGAGACGCTTGCAAAGACCGTCTATCAAAATATTATCATTGATTCGGCAAACGGGACGAAAATCCGCACGGGCGCGGCAGACCCCTGCCTCGTCTTCTGCGAGGGCAACTATTATCTGACCATGACAGGCTCGTCGAACATCGCGCTGATTAAGTCTCCGACGCTGGACGGGCTGGCGTCTCCGACGCTTAACGACAATCTCGTCTACAAATCGGCGTCGGACACGACTGCCATTAACACCTTCGGCTATACCGAAGTCAACGGCACCTGGTCGCCCGAGCTGCATTATTTCTCGGCGGACGACTTCGGTGCGGACTACGCCGGCTGGTATATGTACCTTGCGCTGCGCAAGAAGGGCGACGACTCGTCCGCCATTCGCATGGTTACGCTGAGATCCGCAGGTGGCACGACGCCCGACGGTCCTTACGTCCACCCGACGACCGGCACGACCTACGCTTCGCAGCCCATTCTCGACCAAAACGGCGAAATCATCACCGAATGGAGCTGCGGCGAGACGATTCTGCGCATTCCGAACGGCGAATACAAGGGTATTTACGCCATGTGGGTCGCCGAGGAGTACCGCGGCACGTCGAGCTTCCGTCAGAAAATCATGATTGCCAAGCTGAAAAGCCCCTGGCAGATTGAAACCGAACCATGCGCAATCCTCTATCCGACGCAGTATTGGGAGACCATCGGCTCGGGTCTGAGCGACGAAACCTATTACCCCAAGGTCGTTGAGGGCGCCGCGCCGATTTACGGCGAAAACGGCGAAATCTTCCTCATCTACTGCGGTGACGGCTACTGGTCGAATTACGGTCTCGGTCAGCTGACCTGGAACGGCGGCGACCCGACGCTTGAATCCTCGTGGGTCAAATACGCGAACAATCCGGTTTTCGGCGCAAATGACGCAAACGGCAACCACTATACCGGCGTCCCGATGCAGGGCGCGGGTCATGCGTTCTTTATCCGCGACGCGGCGGATAACCTCTTTGCCGTCTATCACGCCTATCCGGCGGACGTATACGGCAATAAAAGCGGCGCGGGGCGCAACGCCTATATCGAGCCTTGCTACATCGACTATTCGCTGTCGAACGGCGTAGGCAACGGCGTTCTCCGCTTTACAAACGGCGCAAAGCCCGCGTCGATCTCTACGGCGGTCAACTTTACGAAGCGGTCGGCATCTTCCGCTCTGCTCGATATGCTTGACGCCGACAGCTTTACGGCAGAGGTCACGATTGACAGCACGGCAAGCCTTACGGCAAGTGGAAGCGGCGGGCAGATTTTGCTCACGGCTTCTTACAGCAACGGTGCAAGCGGCTGCGAAATCCGCAAGAAAGATGCGGCAAGCGGAAACTTTGTCCTGCTCGCCGATCTGACAAACGGCACGATTGACTATGCCGACAGCGACATCGAGCCGAACACCGACTATGAATACCTCGCCGTTCCCTATGTCGACTATAACGGCACGCGGTATTACGGCACGGCGTCCGGCACCGTGACCGCGCAGTTTGCCTTTGCCGCGCCGACTTTTTCGTGTATTCTTGCCACCAATTCAAGCTCGATTCTGCTGCGTCTCTCCCATACCCAAACGGTGGACGGTTACCGTATCTATAAGTATGATGCCGCAGAGGGGGCTTTGTCAAAGGTACTGCTCGCCGAGACGCAAAGCCGCATTTATATTGATTCCGGCATTCAGACCGAGCATACATATGTGTACACCGTTACTGCGGTTATAAACGGCTTGGAGAGTGCGCCGGCAGAGGAAAAGACGGTTTATATTCCGCTGCCGCGTTTGACGCTCACTGCAAAAACAGCGGTCGGCGGCGGCATTACGCTGACCGTCACCGACCGGGAGAGTGCCGATTCCTATGAATTCTATCGGATGACCGACAACAAATTGATTGCTTCAACCGCCAACAAAACCATTACGGATACGGACGTTGTTCCCGGAGTTTTGTATGAATACTGGGTCTCGGTCAAGGACGGAGACCAAGTCATCGCCAGCGCAAGCACCACCTGCATCGCCGCAGAGACAAAGCCTACGCTGAAAATTTCGGTGACGGGAAATGATGTCATCATCGACATTGCCCGGACTTCCGGCGCGGCGTCCTACAACCTTTACCAAAACGGCGAGCAGATTCTGTCCGGCAGTTTGACACAGGCAGTCTCCTATGACTGCACCCTTGAGGACGGTCGCTACACCTTCCGCCTTGACGTACTGGACGAGGACGGGAATGCCTTCGACAGCGTGTCCAAAACCCTGCACATCGGCGCCGCCTATGACGCCGAATATGACACAAACGGCGACGGCGTCTGCGATATCGCCGACGTGCTGCTTCTGCTGCGGCAGGTTCTTAACGACAGCGGCAACACGCTGAAGGACGTTCTCCGCGCGCTGCGGTTTATTTCCGCCTGAACCGATGAGACCGTCGGCTTTTTTGCCGACGGTCTTTTCAACACGAGCTTGTATGATTTTGAGGAGAGACTATGAAAACGATTGAATTTTCCAACCCGATTTGTCAGGGCGCAGACCCGTGGATGTTCCCCTTTGAGGGCAAATTTTATCTTTGCACCACCGCGGCGCGGCAGATTGTCCTGCGCCGCTCGGCAGACCCGACGAAAATCAACGAGGGCGAGCGCATCGTCGCCTTTGCGCCCGAGGAGGGGCATCTCTATTCCAAAGACCTCTGGTCGCCCGAGATTCACTACTTCTCGGCAAGTGATTTCGGCGCGGAACACGCCGGCTGGTATCTGTTCATCGCCGCCGACGACGGGCAGAATATCAATCACCGTATGTACGTTCTGAAGAGCGAGGACCCGCATTCGCCCTTTGCGCATTACGGCAACCCGATTACCGGCGAGCGCAATGTCCCCGAGAAGTTCGCCTCGCCCGTCGACCCCGAATTCAACACGGCATGGTGCTGCGGGCAGACGATTCTGCGGGCAAACGGTCATGTCTATGCGATGTGGGTCGACGAGCGCGGACGGCAGACCGAGGACTTTCATCAGCGCGTCAGCCTTGCACGGCTGAAAAGTCCCTATACGGCAGAGACCGCGCACGTCATTATCCGTCCCACCGAGGAATGGGAAATGCACGGCTTCGGCATGGGCAAGGACGGCAAGATTCGCCCGCGCGTCGTCGAGGGCGGCACGGCGGTCTACGGCGATAACGGCGAGGTCTACATCATCTATTCGGGCAGCGGCTACTGGACGAAGTATTACGCCCTCGGTCAGCTCACGCTCGAAGGCGACCCCGAAAATATCGAGGACTGGAAGAAGGAAAAAACGCCGATTTTCTCGATGTCGGACAAGGTGTTCGGCTGCGGTCACGCCTCGTTCTTCGAGGACGCGGCGCACACCCGCTTCATCTGCTATCACGCCTACCTTTCGACCGAAAAAGGTTCACACCGCTATGTTTTCCTCGAGCCCTACCGCATCGAGGACGGCAAAGTCATTATCGGCAACGGCAGCGGCAAGCCCGCCGATTACACCAAGGTCAAAGAAACCATCACACTGTTTTCGTAAAAGCGATTGCACTGCCTTCTACCGCGCTTTTGTGCGATGAGAGGCAATGCGGGATTGAAGCGACCCACTTGCCGAGACGGAAGGAATTCTTTACCCGCTTTTTTCAAAAGCCAAAAGACCGCAGCGGTTTTCCTGCAAAAATGCTATTGCATGGCGGACCGCGGCTTGCTAAAATGGAAGCAGGAATCAACTGCGAAAGGAAATAACTATGCAACCCGTATCCATCAAAGCACTGAATACCTCCCCCGCCCTGCCCGATTCGCACGCAGGCGAATGCGCGTCCTACCGCCTCGCGCCGTCGCGGCGCGACAGCATCACGCTTGACGGCAAGACAAACGCGGCAATCTCGCCGCGCGTCTACTATCCGCGCGTCAAAAAGCTGCAGGACGGCAGTTATATTCTCCTGCACATGGACTACCGCCTCGGCGGAAATGTCTTTCTCTCGCGCAGCGACGACCTTGTCCGCTGGTCGCCACGCGAAAAACTCTTTGCCGCGCACCCCGTTCTGCGTGATGACGGCGAGGAAGACAAATTCATGTACGCGACGCCCGACGCCGCCGTACTGCCGAACGGCGATCTGCTGGTCGTCTGCTCCTTCCGTTACGGCAAGGGCTATGTGCTGGACGCAAAGTACGGCGGGCTGATGCTGAAAAAGTCGACCGACAACGGCAAAACCTTTTCGGACGAGCGCGTCATCTATGTCGGGCGCAACTGGGAGCCGTATATCCTCGTTTTGGAAAGCGGCGAAATCCAAATCTATTTTTCGCACTCCGCGCCGAAGTTTTATCTTGACCCTGCGGTGCGCACCGACAGTCTTATCAAGACCTCGAGCGGCGCGGCGATGATCCGCTCGTTTGACGGCGGCGAAAGCTGGACGCCGAACGTGACCGACGCGCCCTACGCCGCGCACCGCGTTTCGCAGAGCTATATTTCGACAATGGCGAGCGGCACGAAGTGCTTCACCGACCAGATGGCGACCGCGGTCGAACTCGGCGACGGCAGCATTGCGCTTGCCTGCGAATCCGACTGCGGCGACTACCGCTTCCGCGTAACAACGGCGGTTTCGCACGACAACTGGGCGCGCCCGCTCGACATCGACGAGGCGGGACCCACCGACAAGGCGTTTGCCTTTACAAACGGCGCGGGCCCCTACATCGCGCATTTTCCGAGCGGCGAAACGCCGCTCTCGTTCAACCGCGACGGCAAGCAGACGATTCTGTACGGCGACGAACACGGGAAAAATTTCCGCGTGGACGAGCCGCTCGTCACCTTTGACGGGAAGTGGGGCTACTGGGGCTCGCTGACGGTCGACACGCCGCACTGCCTGATCTCCGCCTATCCGAACATTCGCGAATTCCGCTCGCCCGAGGGCAAACTGCTGCGCGTCGACAACGACCTGATGCTCGGGCGGCTATATCTCAATCACCGCATCGACGCTTTGCCGCGCACGCCCGGCTGGGCGGGCAACACCGACGCGCTCTTCCTCGGTGCGGCGTCGCAGGCGCAGTGTGCGCTCCGTGTGGCTTATGACGAAGAAAAGTTCTATCTTCGCGCCGACCGTCTCGACCGTTATCTGACGGCGGCGGACAGCATCGAGCTGCGCGTGCGCGTCGGGCGGGAGGTCTACACGCTCGGTGCAAATCTCGGGGGCAAGTCTTGGTTTTTCAAGAATGACGACCCCGCAGAAAACTTCGGCGGCGAAGCCGAAACCGCGCTTTGCGGAACGCTCGACGCTTGGGCGGGCGACGAAAACGGTGCGATTACGGTCTTTTCGATGCCGCGTGCGCTGCTCGGCAAGGTCGAATTCTTTGAACTCGACGCCACGCTGAAAAACGACGACGCGGGCAGCGTCACCGAGGAAACGCTCGGCGGCTGGCTGCGCGTGAAGATTGTGTGAGAAAGGAAAGGGACGCTTAGGGGGGCTTTTTGAAAAAAGCCCCCTAAGAACCCGCAAAAACTTCATAATTTAAAAGAAAAGGCAGCCGTATGGGCTGTCTTTTTGAATTCTCTAAAACAAACTCCATTTTCAAAGAAGGATTGGTTTACCCATGCTATCCTAAGGCTCCCTCTCCGAGGGAGCTGTCAAAGCGCCTGCGCTTTGACTGAGGGAGTTTTCTTGCTTTGCGCAAAAACTCCTTCCGTCGC
>SFNW01000174.1 GCA_004554105.1 Clostridiales bacterium
GCTACGGCGCAGGCGCTGCCGTGACAGCAGCCGGTGTGTTCGCAGACATTATGCGCGTGGCCAATCTTTGAAAAAAATTCTATGTATATATATAATATTGTATGCCGCTCCTTGCTCTGTGTCCTGCTCTGCCTGTTCGGGACAACGCTGTCGGCGCAGACCATCATCGACCTTGACAACAAAGGCAAGGTGCGCGGCAAAACCATCGACGACTACAAGCGAGAGAGCGACGTGGCACGCCGCGAGCGCAACGACTCTATTGAATATGCCGACCATCTTGTTCGCGCTTTCAATGCGCTCCATGCCGACTCGCTCGAAGAAGCCCGTAAGCAATTCCGCGCCGCCATTGCCACGCGCCCTGATGCGCCGGGCAACTACATAGTACGCCATAACCTCGGACGCATCGCCCTGGCGCAAGGACGCTACGACGAGGCGGTGAAACTGCTCACGCAAGTGCTCAAAGAGCAGCCCGACAACCCCGAAGTGCGTGCCGACCGCGCCAATGCTGCTTTGGGCAGCGGCAATGCCACGATGGCGATAGAAGATTGCAACGTGTTGCTGCAACGCACACTGACCAACGAACGCCGCGCACAGGTGTTCTTCATGCGGGCGGCGGCGCAGATGCAACTGCGCAACGCCCCGGCGGCACGGACCGACCTCGAAACGGTGCTGAAACTCACGCCCGACAATGAGAACGCCACGCTGCTACTCCTGATGACGCTCCGCGACGAGGGGCGCAGGCAGGAAGCCTTGGTGCGGCTCAACGACTTCGTGGCGCAGCACCCCGAAAATGCCGATGCCTATGCGCTGCGGGCGGAAATGCTCGCCACCGACGGCAAGCACGCCCTGGCACGCGCCGACTACGACACGGCCATTAAACTCGATGGCGAGCGCGGCGACCTCTACACTGCACGCGCCGAAGTGCTGATTGCCATGGAAGAATATGCCGCCGCCCGCGCCGACATCAGCAAAGCGGCTGTCCTCGGTGTGCCGCAAGGCACTTTGCAGCCCCTCCTCAAAAAACTGAAATAAAGTCCTTTCTATATAAAATATGCGTTGGTTGAATTAAACAAAAACAATCAAAACCGCTTGTTCTGTGTGGGCTATCGCTCGCCTTATCCGATTAATCCCAGCCTAAAAGTCTGCCGACTTTTGTCTGTGCTTAATCTGCTAAGGCGGCGGTCGGTTCCCGCCCGCCCACACAGAACAAGCAAAAAACAGAAAAAAGTGGACATTATTTTTCCCTGTAAAAAGTAAAGAAGAAATGCATTACTTTTTTCTGTTTTTTGCTTGCGGCGTTTGAAGCGGGCGGGAACCGACCGCAGCCGCAGGGATTAAGGACGAGCGCGAGCCGATTAGGCTCGCAGGCTCGGCGTTAAGACCGGCGGCGTGCCCTTGGGCTTCAAACAAAGCAAGCGGTTTTTATGGTTTTTGTCAAATTCTATAACTAATTCAGCCATCGAATTATACAAAATATTGTGACTACAGAAACCTTAGAGTCTCTTAAAAATCACCCTTTCAAGAAGATGCTCCGCCGCCTCCTACTCGCCTGTCTCTGCCTTTCGGCCTTTTGCTCCGCCCGCGCCTTTGGCGGCGGCGAAACCGCCGTGCCTGTGCAGCGCGAGATACGCGCCGTGTGGCTCACCACCTTTTCGGGCTTAGACTGGCCGCGCCGCGCTGCCTCTACACCCGCCGCCGCAGAGGAACAGAAGCAGACGCTCTGCCGCTTGCTCGACCGTATGCGCGAGGCAGGCATCAACACCGTGCTCTTCCAGGCGCGCCTGCGCGGCACCACGGCGTACGCCTCCGACATTGAGCCTTGGGACGGCGTGTTCACAGGCGTGCCGGCACGCGCCCCGCTTTACGACCCCTTGGCATTTGCCGTCGCGGAGTGCCACCGCCGAGGCATGGAGTGCCACGCCTGGATGGTGAGTTTCCCCATCGGGAAAACCGAGGCCGTCAAGGCTTTGGGCAACCGCGCCCTGCCGAAACGCCGGCCCGCACTCTGCCAACGCTGCGGCGACCAATGGATGATGGACCCCGGTGTGCCGGGTACGGACGACTATCTCGCCGAACTATGCGCCGAAGTGGCGCGGAAGTACGACGTTGACGGCATTCACCTCGACTATATCCGTTATCCCGAAAAGAGCATTGCTTTCAACGACAACGCTACCTTTAAGAAATACGGCAAAGGCCTTTCGGCGGCGCAGAAGGCGCAGTGGCGGCGCGACAACGTGACGCGCTGCGTACGCAAAATCGCCGCCAAGGTGAAGGCAGTGCGCCCGTGGATAAAGATAAGTTGCGCCCCCATCGGCAAGCACGCCGACCTGACGCGTTACAGTGCAATGGGCTGGA
>SFNW01000175.1 GCA_004554105.1 Clostridiales bacterium
CGGTGACGCCCACGGCTTCGATCAGCACCGCGCCCGAGAGCACCGCGCCCACCGACCGCGTGTCGTCGCCCGCATGGAGGATCACCTCGCCGCGGCGGTACCGCCGCGTCATGAGCCGCCCGGCATCGCGCAGTTCCGCGAGTGCCGTGTCCGACAGCCCCGCGCACAGAAAAAGGTCTGAAATCTTCATAAAAACCCGACTTTCGTGGTTATAACCACCGATTTTTCAGTTCTATGATACTATGATAGAGGTGCAAAGTCAAGAAACGGAGGAATAACGATGATTCGTAAAATCATTCATATAGACGAAGAAAAATGTAACGGTTGCGGCGCCTGCGCGAGCGCGTGCCACGAGGGCGCGATCGGCATGGTGGGGGGTAAAGCACGCCTTCTGCGCGACGACTACTGCGACGGGTTCGGCGATTGCCTGCCCGCCTGCCCGACGGGCGCCATTACCTTCACGGTGCGGGAGGCGGCGGCGTACGACGAAGCCGCGGTCAAAGCCGCACAGGCGCAAAAAGCCGCCGCGAACGCCGAAACCGAAAAACCGGAAACCGCAGGCGGCGCACCTCTCCACACCACCGCCGACGGCGGGAATCCCCCTGCCCCGGCGACCGTCAAAGCCCCCGCTATGCACGGCGGTTGCCCCGGTCAGCGTCTGCGCCGTCTCGGCGGCGATACGGCAGAGGACGGCGCGGCGGGCGGTCACGCCGGAGGCACAGCCGACAACGCGGCGACGCCCGGTTTTCCCGGCTTCGCGCCGTCGCGGCTCGGTCAGTGGCCCTGCCAGATCAAACTCGTGCCGACGAACGCCCCGTACTTTGCGGGCGCGAAACTCCTGATCGCCGCCGACTGCACGGCGTATGCCTACGCCCGTATGCACGAGGACTTCATGCGCGGGAAAATCACACTCATCGGCTGTCCGAAACTGGACGCCGTGGACTACACCGCAAAACTCACGGAGATCATCCGGGAGAACGACATCCGCTCCCTGACCGTCGTCCGCATGGAGGTGCCCTGTTGCGGCGGGCTGGAAGCGGCGGCAAAGACGGCGCTCCGCGCGAGCGGTAAGTTCATTCCGTGGCAGGTCGTCACCGTCTCGGAGGACGGGCACCTGATCGACTGACGTCCCCCGCCCGAACCCGATGCGGCTCGACACGGCTCGCCCGAGCGACGGATTCCGCCCCGACACGGTTTTCGTCACGCGCAATTTTCGTCCGGGCGCGGATTCCGTCCCGCACAATTTTCGTCCGGGCGCGGATTCCGTCCCGCACAATGTTCGTCCGGGCGCGGTTGCGCCCCCCGTTCGCGGCACGCAAGGCGGGCAGCAAACCGAAAAACGGTGTCACGCGGTGTTTCCTAAATCCCCGGGACGCGAGGGCAGCGCCTGCCGCGATTCCGCAGGGGAGCCCCTCTCGCGAGGCAGGGTCTATCCTAAACATGACATATTCTCCCTTTCCCCGCAAGCCGTTGATTCGGGAAGATATCACTCCTAAGGTCAATCTGCGCCCGGTAACAAAAAGCCGCCTCCCGGAAGGAGGCGGCTCTCTGGCGTTCCCGAGCGGATTCGAACCGCTGACCTTCCGCTTAGGAGGCGGACGCTCTATCCTGCTGAGCTACGGAAACATCTGCTTTATCCTACCACACACGGGGCAAAAATACAAGCCCGCAGACACAAAAAGGCTGCGCTTTTCACCTTGCATCCGAGGAATCCGCGCGTTCTCCCTCTGACCGCGCCGAAAATTTATGAACAAAATGTAAACTCTTACGCGCGTGTATAAAAAAACTTTCAAAAAAGGGACATTTGTGGTAGAATATCCGTGGCAAATGAAAGGAAGTCGTCGGGCGCAGACCGCCTTACGGCTTTGTTTTCGGGCTTTTCGGCGTTTCGGCGCCGGACGAGCCGCCCCGACCTGTTAGCAAACATACAAATATATTTGGAGGAAAACAAGAATGGCAAAAAAGTATTGCTACCTGTTTACCGAGGGGAACGCGAACATGCGTGAACTGCTCGGCGGTAAGGGCGCAAACCTGGCGGAAATGACCCACATCGGGCTTCCCGTACCCCAGGGCTTCACCATCAGCACGGAGGCGTGCACCCAGTATTACGAAGACGGTCGCAAGATCAATGACGAGATCATGGCGGAGATCATGACCTACATCGGCAAGATGGAGGAGATCACCGGCAAGAAGTTCGGCGATAAGAAGAACCCCCTGCTCGTTTCCGTCCGTTCCGGCGCGCGTGCATCCATGCCCGGTATGATGGACACCATTTTGAACCTCGGTCTGAACGAAGAAGTCGT
>SFNW01000176.1 GCA_004554105.1 Clostridiales bacterium
TCGCCGCGACGGCGACGTGCGAATACCCGACCTATTACCCGCAGAGCGGCTGGGCGGAGCAGAATCCCGAGGACAGCTGGAACGCGTTCGTCTCCAACGTATGCGAGCTGCTTCGCAAAAGCGGCGCCGCGCCGGAGGACATCGCGGCCGTCGCGCTGGACGCGGCGACGGGGCACATGGGCGTTCTCCTCTTAACCAAGGCAGATCTCTACGAGCAGGTGTCCTTCCGCGCCGAAGATGCGGGGATCCTGACCCTGCCGAAGCCTGTCCAGCGACAGACGCTCTACACGTCCCTGAAACTGCTCGCCGCCGTCTCGACGCGGCTTGCCAAAATGGAGCAGCGGGCGAAGACGCTGGAAGAGAAAATGATGGATATTCGTCTTGTCAACCGGGCGAAGTGGCTACTCATTTCGCACCTCGGGATGAACGAAACGGACGCACATTACTACATCGAAAAGCAGGCGATGGACACGCGCCGCAGTCGGCGCGAGATTGCGGAAGACGTGATCCGTACCTACGACAGCTGATTTTTGAGTGATACCGAAATGGAGATAGATAAAATGAAAGAAACCAAGTACATTTTTGTCACGGGCGGTGTGGTTTCCGGGCTCGGGAAAGGCATTACCGCCGCCAGCCTCGGTCGGCTGCTCAAATCGCGCGGGCTGAAGGTCGCCGCGCAGAAACTCGACCCGTACATCAACGTCGACCCCGGCACGATGAGCCCCTACCAGCACGGCGAGGTCTACGTCACCGAGGACGGCGCGGAAACCGACCTTGACCTCGGTCACTACGAGCGTTTCATCGACGAGGAACTGAACCGCTACTCCAACCTGACGACCGGCAAGGTCTACTGGAACGTGCTGAACAAGGAGCGCCGCGGCGAATATCTCGGCTCGACCGTTCAGGTCATTCCGCACATCACCAACGAAATCAAGGAATTCGTCTACACGGTCGGCAAAAAGACCGACGCCGACGTCGTTATCACCGAAATCGGCGGCACCATCGGCGACATCGAATCCCAGCCCTTTCTTGAGGCGGCGCGGCAGGTCTCGCTTGAGGTCGGCAGAGAAAACAGTCTGTTCATTCACGTCACGCTCGTTCCCTTTCTCAGCGGGTCGGACGAGCATAAGTCCAAGCCAACGCAGCATTCGGTCAAGGAACTGCAGGGCATGGGCATCAACCCGAACATCATCATTCTGCGCTGCGACGAGCCGCTTGAGCCCGAAATCTTCCGCAAGATTTCGATGTTCTGCAACGTCAAGCCCGACTGCGTCATTGAAAACATCACGCTGCCCGTGCTCTACGAAGCACCGGTTATGCTTGAAAAGCACAATTTCTCCGCAATCGTCTGTCGTGAGCTCGGCATCGACGCGCCGCAGATTGACCTCAGCGACTGGAACGAAATGCTCGACCGTATCCACAACCGCCCAAAAACCGTCACCATCGGCCTTGTCGGCAAGTATGTGCAACTGCACGATGCCTATCTCTCGGTTGCGGAAGCGCTGCGCCACGCGGGCTATGTGCACGGCTCGCATATCCGCATCAAGTGGATCGACTCCGAGACCGTCACGGCGGACAACGTCGCAGAGGTGCTTTCCGACTGCTCCGGCGTTATCGTCCCCGGCGGCTTCGGCAACCGCGGTATCGAGGGCAAAATCGTCACCGCAAACTACTGCCGCACGCACAATCTGCCCTACCTCGGCATCTGTCTCGGTATGCAGATTGCGGTCATCGAATTCGCGCGGAACGTCTGCGGCTTCGCAGACGCGAACTCGGGCGAATTTAATGCAAACTCGACGCATAAGGTCATTGATTTTCTCCCCGACCAGAACGACGAGGTCGCCAAGGGCGGCACGCTCCGCCTCGGCGCTTACCCCTGCAAGGTGCTGACTGATACGCAGATGTACCGCACCTACGGCAAGACCGAAATTTCCGAGCGTCACCGCCACCGCTACGAGTTCAACAACGAATTTCGCGACGCGCTGACCGCCGCGGGGCTTCGCATCAGCGGCACATCGCCCGACGGCTATATCGTCGAGACCGTGGAGATTCCCGAAAACGACTTTTTCATCGGCGTGCAGTTCCACCCCGAGTTCAAGAGCCGCCCGAACAAGGCGCACCCGCTCTTCCTCGGACTGGTCGCCGCCGCCCTTGCCAAGAAAGAAAGAGAAGAATAATGCTAAAGAAGCGGAGAGCGAATCCGAGATTCGCTCTCCGCTTCTTATTTACAATTTTTGCAAAATGTGTTATAATTCGTACCGGGAAAGCTTTTGATACGGGAAGCGCTCTTGTT
>SFNW01000050.1 GCA_004554105.1 Clostridiales bacterium
CGAAGCGTGACGGATGAGGGACTGCAGGTAGTCGCCACAGCTTTGTGAAACACTTTACTCTGTGAAATCCCTCATCAGTCGGCTGCGCCGACAGCTTCCCCAAAGGGGAAGCCTAAGTTTGAATCGCACTAATCAAGCCTTCCCTTGGGGGAAGGTGGCACGCGAAGCGTGACGGATGAGGGATTACAGGCAGTTCCCACAGCTTTGCGAAACACCTTGCTCTGCAAAAGCCCTCATCAGTCGGCTACGCCGACAGCTTCCCCCAAGGGGAAGCCTATGTTTGAATGTCTCATGAACTCACTAAGCCTTCCCTTGGGGGAAGGTGGCACGCGAAGCGTGACGGATGAGGGACTGCAGGTAGTCGCCACAGCTTTGTGAAACACTTTACTCTGTGAAATCCCTCATCAGTCGGCTGCGCCGACAGCTTCCCACTCTACTGCAAGAAACCTCCGAACTGTAAGGTGAAACTCAGGGAGAACGCAAGGCGTTCTCCCCAAAGGGGAAGCCTATGTTACTTCTTGATTTTGTCCCAATAGGCTTTGGCGGCTTGCTCGGTTTTGTTTTCGCCGTAGGTGTAATACTGTTTGTCCTTCAAATCATTCGGCAGATACTGCTGCTTGACATAGTGATTCGGGTAATCGTGCGGGTATTTGTAGCCCTTGAAGAGCGGCGACTGCAAATGGAGCGGCACCTCCTGCCCGTAGCCCGCCGCGAGGTCGCCCTTTGCGGCATGGTACGCCATGTACGCGCTGTTCGACTTCGGCGCGGTCGCGAGGGCGACGACCAAATCGGCAAGCGGAATCACCGCCTCGGGCAGCCCCAGCTCGCGCGCCGAATCGACGCACGCCTTGGCGAGCATGATGCCCTGCGGATAGGCGAGTCCCACGTCCTCGGCGGCAATGACGAGCAGGCGGCGGCAAGCCGAGAGCAGGTCGCCGCCCTCAAGGATACGCGCGAGGTAAAAGACCGCCGCATCGGGGTCAGAGCCGCGAATCGACTTTTGCAGACAGGACAGCAAATCGTAATGCACATCGCCCGCGCGGTCGAAATTGCCTGTAAACGCGGGGGTAAATTCTTTGGCGTCGGCTTCGGTAATCGTCTTTTTTGCAATCGAATAGACGTTTTCAAGCACGCCGAGCGCCGAGCGCACGTCCCCGCCGCCGACGCCCGCGATAAAGTCGAGCGCGGCGTCCTCGATCCCGACTTCCCTGCCGCTCTCGGCATTGAGCAGCGCAAGTCCGCGGCGCAGCGCACGCGAAACATCGGTGCGCGGCACGGGCTTGAATTCAAAGACCGCGCAGCGCGACAGAATCGCGTTGTAAATGCAGAAATACGGGTTGTCGGTCGTCGAGGCAATCAGCGTCACGCGCCCGTCCTCGATATATTCGAGCAGCGATTGCTGCTGCTTGCGGTTGAAATACTGAATCTCGTCGAGATAGAGCAGCGTTCCCTGCGCGCCGAACAGATTCTGAGACTGGGAGACGACCTCCTTGACGTCGGCGAGCGACGCGGTCGTCGCATTGAGCTTGTACAGCGCCATGCCCGACTGCTTGGCGACGATGTTCGCCGCCGTGGTCTTGCCCGTGCCGGGCGGACCGAAGAAAATCATGTTGGTCACTCTGCCGCTCTCGAGCATTTTGCGGACGACGCCGTTTTTGCCGAAGAGGTGCGACTGCCCCACCATGTCGTCCAAGCTCTCGGGGCGCAGCCTGTCCGCAAGCGGTCGATTTTGCATATCCGTTTCTTCCTTTCGAATTCTTCTCGATCAGTTCATGGTCTCGCCGCCGCTTTTCAGCACGGCGTCGAGCCGCGCACGAAGCGGTGCGAGCGCGTCCGAGGAGAGCGACGGGTCGGCGGCGAGCAGCTGCTCCGCCGCGTGCGAAGCGTCCTCAAACAGTCCGGGGTCGTTGCAGAGTGCCGCCATGCGGAAGTACCGCCCCTCGCCGCTCTGCCGTGCGCCCTCGGTGCCGAGAAAGTCGCCCGGACCGCGCATTTTGAGGTCCTCGTCCGCAATGATAAAGCCGTCGTTTGTCCGACACATCAGCCGCAGCCGCTGCACGGCGCGCTCGCCCTTGCTGTCCGAGACCAGCACGCAATAGGACTTGCGCGCGCCGCGCCCGACTCTGCCGCGAAGCTGATGCAGCTGCGACAGCCCGAAGCGCTCGGCGTTCTCGACGATCATCAGCGAGGCGTTCGGCACGTTGATGCCGACCTCGATGACCGTCGTCGCGACGAGAATCTGAATTTCACCCGCCGCAAAGCGGGTCATGATGTCGTTTTTCTCCGCGGGGCGGAGCTTGCCGTGCACGCACGCCACAGAAAACTGCGGGAAGCGTGCGGACAGCGTTTCGCTGAGTTCCACCGCGCTGCGAAGCGGCGGCTGCTCCTCGGTCGGCACGTCAAAGGCGCTGACCGTGACGGCGTCGTCCGCGCCGTCGCCTATATCCGGCTCAATCGCGGGGCAGACCACATAGACCTGTCCGCCCGCCGAAACCTGCTTTTCGATAAAGGCGTTCAGCCGCGCGCGGTAGCCGCCGTCGACGAAAAAGGTGTCGACATTCTGCCGCCCGGGCGGCATTTCGTCAAGGCGCGAGACCTCGAGGTCGCCGCAGAGGACGAGCGAGAGCGTGCGCGGAATCGGCGTCGCGCTCATGACGAGCATGTGCGCGCGCGGGCAGGCGGCGAGCAGCTTTGCGCGCTGCGCGATGCCGAAGCGGTGCTGCTCGTCGCACACGACCAGCCCCGCGCGGGCAAAGCAGACGTCGTCCTCAATCAGCGCGTGCGTGCCGATGACAAGATTGCATTCGCCCGAAGCGATTGCCGCCTTGATGCGCCGCTTTTCGGCGGCGGTCGTCGAGCCGGTCAGTTTTTCGACGCGGAAGCCGAAGCCTTCGAGCATCGGCGCAAGGTCGGCGTAATGCTGACTTGCCAAAATCTCGGTCGGCGCCATCAGCACCGCCTGACAGTGATTTTTCAAAGCGAGGTAAATCGCGGCGAGCGCGCAGGCGGTCTTGCCGCTGCCGACGTCGCCGATGATGATGCGCCCCATGCGCGGCGCGTCGCGCCCGACGCCCTTGTGCAAATCGGCGACAATCTCGTCGACGGTGCGACGCTGTGCGCCCGTCAGGGCAAACGGCAGGGCGGCGTAAAGCGGCGCAAGGTCAATATCCTCCATGCGCTCCGCCGTGATTTTTGTCTGTGCCGCCTTCATCAGCCGCGCGGCAAGCGCACTCTCGAGCATCTCGTCAAAGGCGAGGCGGCGCGCCGCGCGTCCGAGCGCATCGGCGTCGAGCGGAACGTGAATGTTTTCAATCGCGTAGGCAAGCGTCGGCAGCCCGTAGGCGGCGCGGATTTCACCCGGCAGATAATCGGCGATTTCGCCGTGCGCAAGTTCGAGCGCCTGGCGGACGCAGGCGCGCAGCGTGTTTGCGTTCAGACCCGCCGCCAGCGGATAGACCGCATAGAGCGCGGGCAGCGGCTTTGCGGGGTCAAATCGCTCCGCCGTGGGCGAGGACATCGAATAGCGCCCGCCCTTTTCGGCGAGCTTGCCGTAAAAGCGGAAGGTCTCGCCGACATGGAATTTGTCCGCGATATAGGGCGTGTTGAAATAGGCGATTTCGATGCTGCCGCTGTCGTCAAACGCGCGGAATTTGGTGATCGTCATGCGCCCGCCGATGCGCGCGGTCTTCGGCAGGCTCGAAACGGTCAGCACATAGGACTGCACAAGCGCGGGACTGCCCTCGGCAAGCGGCGTAATCAGCCCGCGGTTTTCATACCGCGAGGGAAAATGAAAGAGGAGGTCGCCAACCGTGCGAATCGACAGCTTTTCAAACGCCGCCGCCTTGACCTTGCCGACGCCGGCAAGCTTGGTTATGGGCAAATCGAGATTTCGCATCGGGTTTCCTCCTTTCAACTTCTAAACATTTAACCGATATAAGATTTCATGCGCCGCCAGCGTATCCATGCCGTAAAAGCAAAGGACGGCGGCGTACTTTTTTTCATTTGTCAACGCCGCCGAAGCCTGCGCATAGCGCAAATCGAGCAGCGTGAGGTCGAAGTGCCGCGCAAGGAGCGGCGCGAGCGCACAGCCGTAACTGTCGCAGAGCAAGAGCAGACGCGGGCGCACCGTTTCCGTGTCGCTTGAAATTTCGCAAAGCCCCGCGCCGTAGCCGGGAAAAATGCCGTAGGGGTCGGTCGTGCCGAGCGCGTCGAAATTGTACAGCCCGCTTTGCGTTTTGCCGTCCGTGCGGACGGCAAAGCGGCTGTCGCCCGCATAGCGGAAGAGCGCAATCGAATCGTCGGTCGCGGTCAGCAGCTTTCGCGCGTCGCTGCCCGAGAAGCCGCCACAGACGACGCTCACCGAAAAGTCGGACGCCCCCGCCGCCGCAAAGCCGAGCGGCGCGGCGAGCGCACGGTATACATAGTACGCGCCGAGCGAGGTCAGATGATGGTCGCCGCGGTAGTAGACGGCTTTGCCCTCTCCGCCCCTGCCGCGCAAGGTCGGGAGCAGGTCGACAGAATGTTCCGCCGTCTCTGCCACGTCCCAAAGCGGCGTCCGCCCCGCGTCGTAAAAGCGCGGCAGATAGGAAAGCAGCGCGTCGGTTTTGGACGGAACAAGCGCGGTGTAAACCGGCGCATCGCACCGCGCGGCGAAATCGGCGAGCGCATCGAGATTGCGCCGAAGCGTTTGCGCGTCGGTTTGCTCATTGGAAAACAGATAGCCGTTTTTGCCGCGAAACGCGCCTGCGTATTCGTTTTTGCCGAGCGCAAGCTCGGTATTTCGGCAAAGCAGAAGCAGCTCGTGCCGAAAGGGCAGGCGGTCGAAGAAAAACGCATCGGGGTCGGCAAGCGAAAACGCCGCAGGCACGCGGTTTTCAAGCGGGAGCAGGTCGACAGGCGGCGAAAGCCACGCAAAGAGCGCAAGCGCAAGCGCGGAAAACCGCACAAGGCAAATATAAATTCTGTCTTTCATGTTGCCCCCTAATACGACGCATAGAGGAAGGGCGAATACCCGCCCGCCGCCGCGTAGGAAAGCGAAAAGACGAAGAGGACAAGCGACGCCACCCGAAGCGGCAGTCTGCCGAACCGCCTTTGCACCGCACGGGCAAGGTCGCGGAAAATCGGCGTCGCCGCCAGTGCCGAGAGCAGCAAAAAGGGCGCAAACCGCGCAAAATCGTAGAAATCGGCGCGGTCGTACAGCAGCGTACCGCCGAGGCAGAACAGCCGCTTGAAGAAATCGAATGCCGATGCAGGGTTCGGCGAGAAGAAAAAGACCCAGCCGAGCGAGACGAGACAAAAGGTCGGCAGTCGAAGCCCCTTGAAGCCTTTCGGCAAAAGCAGCTTTTCGGCGGCGACGAGCAGGAAGAAGTACGCGCCCCAAAGGAAATAGCAGAGCGTCGTCCCGTGCCAGAATGCGGTAGAGCCCCAAACCGCAAGCAGCGAAAGCAGGGTGCGCCTTGCGCCGTTTCGGCTGCCGCCGAGCGGCAGATAGACATACTCGAAAAGCCAACGCCCGAGCGTGCTGTGCCAGCGGCGGAAAAATTCGCCGACCGAGCGGCTCATATACGGGTAGTCAAAGTTTTCGGGCAGCGAAAAGCCGAAGATTCCGCCGACACCCACGGCGATGTCGGAATAGCCCGAAAAATCAAAATACAGATAGAGCGCAAAGCAAAGAAGCGTCGCCGCACTGCCGAGCGCCGTACCGTGCGCCGAAAAGTCGTGATACGCCGCGAGCAGACGGTCGGCAAAGAAAACCTTTTTGAACAGCCCGAGACTGAGACGGCAGACCGCGTCCGCGATTTTTCGGTCGTCGCGCACCGCAGAAAGCCCCGCTTCAAAGTCGGTATACCGCCAAAGCGGCCCCATCGTCACCGTCGGGAAAAAGAGCAGATAGGTCATCACCGCACCGGGGCGCTTTTCGTCCTTTTCCGAGAGCAGAAAGCCGATTGCCCGCAGGACAAAGAACGACAGCCCGAGCGGCAAAAAGCCGATGCCCTTGCACAGCGCAAACACAAGCGCAAGCACCGCCGCCAAGACGCGCCGGTCGAGCGGCAACCGCGCCGCAAGCGCGACGGGGAGCGAGAGCAGCGGCAGAAAAAACGCGGCTTTTCCCGCCGCGAGCGCATAAAACGCGAGACTGTACACAAACAGTGCAAAAAGCCGCCCGCTTCGGGGCAGAATAGAATATACGGCTGCAAAAATCGGCAGAAGCAGCGCAAGGAAAGTCAGCGAAACGAGCCGCACACCGCGCCCTCACTTTCTTTTGCGATTTCTTTTCCGTATATTATATCGTTTATCCTCATTATACATGAACACAGGCGAAAAAAAAAGCCCTTTTTCACTTTTGTATTGAAAAAACAGGCAAAGCGGCGTATAATAACAACAGAAGAAATCACAGGCGTCCGCGCCGACGCTGAGGGAGGTTTTTTATGAATCGGAAAATCACTTTGGCAAAGGTCAAGGCAAAACGCTTCGGCAAAAAAGCGCGCGCGGCACTGTCCCGCCGCTTTGACGTCACGCTTTCCCTGAAGAATAAAAAAGACCCCGCGCACCCGTGGCTCTCGCTGAACCTGAAGGGCGAGCTGCCGCGCGAGGTCGTCGCCTTTTTCGCGCTGCTCGGACTGCTCGCAGCAGTCTGCGCACTGCTTAAGCTCATTCGCCGCTGCTTCTGACGCGCTGCACGCAAACCGATAACCGACGGGACTTTCCCGTCGGTTTTTCATTTGCGCGTGCGGTTCAAGCCTGCGTATGCGCCATCATCTATGCGCTTACCCGTAGGGGCGGATTCCATATCCGCCCGTCTGCGACACGTCCGCTCTGCGAAAGCCGCAACCGCGAGCGAAAAAAGGGACTGCACCGCAATCCCTTTTTTGCTTAATACCGATTGTGTTTAAAGAAGAACCCACGAATAAACCCGAACAAAACGCCGAATATAAATCGAAGCATCTCGTTCCCCTCCTCAGCCGCGTTTCAACCGATATTCCGCCGTCAGTTCAAGATACCCGCGGCAATTATGTGCGATTCCCGCCCAGTCGAGGACGGCGGCAAGCACGAAAACCGGGTCAAGCGAAGACTCGCCGACCTGCTTTCCGAAATACTCTTTTGCAATCACGCCGGCAACCGTGTCCTCCGTGCATTCGCCGTAGCCGAAACGGTAATTGCGACCGTTGCCCTTGCGCGCCGTGCCGCCTTCGCGAAGCAGTAAATCGACAATAATGTCGAAAACCGCGTATTCAAAGTCAATCGGCAATTTATCGCAACGGAACCGCTCGCCGTCCGCGCATGCCTGAATCAATGCGGCACTGCCTCTTGTCAGAGTAACGACGGTGTGTCCTCCATTTTCATACAGCTTATTCCGAATGATGTCCGACGCCTTTACACTGTCCTCATTTTTCTTTTGAAACATAAACATATCCATCTGTTCCTCCTCTGTATTTTTTGAATGGAGTCCGAGCGCGTCAAGCAGGGCGTCAAGCCTTTTTTTCGCGGTCGGATAAGAAATGCCGAGCAAATCCTGTACCTCTTTCATATTGCCGCGGCAGGTCAGGAATGCCGTCAGAAATTCTCTTTCGCTCTCGGGAAGCGAATCATACGGCGAAAGTGGCATATCGGTCGGAAATTCCGCCTTGCAGTCCGGACAGGTCAACCGGCTCAGCACCAGTTTTTCCCCGCAGACGGGGCATCGACGCAAATCGAAGTTACGCATTTTGAATCACCTCTTGATATTAGAATAGCATATTATTTAATAAATGTCAACATTAGAATTAAAATTTTTAATTCTAATGTTGAGTATAGGATATAAACACCCCAAAACGAAAAAAGTCGGCAAAGCCGACTTTTTTCTGAAATTTCGATTACTGAATCATGGAAAGCGTCCAGATAACATCGCGCAGCGCGATGGAAGAGCTGTCGAAATAGTTTGCGGACGCAGTATAGGTGCCGTTCAGCAGCTGCCCCAGCATGACAAGCGAATCGCGGAGATTAAAGACGCCGTCGCCGTCAAAGTCAAGGGCTACGGCGCGTGTCAACGGTACGCCGTCGCCTGCGTTGACCGTCACGCTGCCGGTGTTCAGCGTCGGGTCATAGACGACGCCGTCAAGGCTGCGGACATTGGCATAATCGCGGAGCGTGACGCCATCCTTCCATACGTTTACATTGACCGCCACACTGCCGGTCAGGTAGTTCATGCCGACAGCGCCGTTCCATGCCGCAGTATTACCGGGATCCAAAATCTGCGCATTGCCGCCGATGTTCAGGGTCATATTGCCCGAATAGGTGCCGATGGGCGAATGCGCCGCAAAACGCCAGTTGCCGCCGATGATTACCATCCATTTGCCGCCGTTTAACGTAATCGTGCAGTCGCGCGTATCGCTGACCGCCTCGGCGCTGTCATAGTAGGCCGCCGCCTTGCTTGCAACGGGATTGCCGCGGTAGAACTCGTCGCCGCCGTACACCGCGTGACCCGCAATCAGCATACAGTTCGGCGCAATCGTCACGCTGTCGGTGATTTCAAAGTTGTTGTAGCAGGGCGAGACATACAGCGCGCCGCTGCCGGCAAAGGTCAGCTTGAGGTTGTCAATCTTCGTATCGCAGTGGAAGCGCATCAGCTTGCCGCCATCGGTCAGCGCAAGCGTCGCGTCCGTACCGACGCCGACAAACGAAATGCTGTTCAGGTCGATCGGCGTCGTCAGATAGCCGTCATAGGTCAGCGTACCCTTGATATAAACCGTCGCATCGCTGCCGGGCGCAAGCTTTGCATAGGCGTTCGCCAGCATACTGATGGGGTCGTCCGCCGTGCCTGCACCGCCCGGCGTGCCGCTGTCCGAAACATAGACTTCGGTCAGACCGCTGAAGCCCTCAACCTCGGTCACGCCGTTAAAGACCGCGTTGTAAATGGCGGGCGCATAGACATTCTGATAGCCTGCGGCATTCGGGTGGAGGCGGTCGCCGGCAAGCAGCTTGCCTGCAACCGCATCGTCAAAGGTGAGCGCATAGAGGTCGACGAAAACATATTTGTCGCTCGTCGCCGCCAGCGTTTCGGTCACGCTGCGCTGCAACGTGCGGATATTGGCGACCGCGCAGACGGCGGACATACCCGAATAGGCGGTTTCCTGGAAGCGGTAGAGCGCACTCGTCGTAAAGACGCGCTGCGTCGTGGGCAGATTGCCGTAACCCGCGATAAAATCCGCATACATCGTTTCAAAGCGCGCAAGCTGACCGTCGGTTCTGCCGGTATTGTAGGCATCGTTCGTACCGAGCCCGATGATGAAGTAATCCGCATCGGTCTCCTCCATCGTCAGCACATAGGGGAGCATATCGTTGTACCAAATCGTGCCGGTCGGCATAGTGGTCGCGCCGCCGATGCCGTAGTTGCCGAGCAAAGCCTCGCCGCCGTTTTGCTCAATCAGCGCAAGAAGCTGTGCGGGATATGCCTTCGTCTCGAAATCCCATGCGGCACCGCCCGCGCCGGTGCCCTGTGTGATGCTGTCGCCGATGCAGGCGATGCGCAGCGGCTCGTCGTAGGTCATGGATGCGCCGTTGACCACGTCAAAACGCTTTGCCGTCAGCGAAAATGCAGATGCGTCATAGTTGAGCGTCGCCAGCTTGGTTTCGCCCGCATACGCCTTGACCTGCGTCGCGTCAATGACCGTACCTGCGGCAAAGGTGGGGTTGCCCGAAATATTGACATTGAAATTGCCGCGCAGAAGCTGCGTGTAGCCGACGCCGTTCTGATATGCGCTGATTTCAAAGCCGTTGAAGGTACCGCCCGTGATATTCAGCGTAATGTCGCCGTCCATCGCGTAGTACTTGGAGTCGGACATCGTGATGATGGAGCAGCCGCCCGCACGCGAGTTGCCGACGCCGCCTCTGCCGACCATGTAAATCGGCGAGTTGAATACGCCGCCGTGAATGGTCAGCGTCGCGTCGTCCGCCAAAATGCCCATGCCCGAAATACTGATCGCGTTTTCATTTTTATTCAGCGAATTCTGCGTAAAGGAAACGCCCTTGCCGAATGTACCGCCGTTGATCGTAATTTCGACCGGCGCGGCAATCGAGCCGACAAGGCAGTGAACATTCAGTCTGCGGCTGCCGCCCGCAAAGGTGGCGAAATTGCCGTTGTCCACCGTAATCGAATAGGGCAGCTCGGTGACGCACTGCGCATTGAGTTCGCGGTTTTTCGCCGGATTGCCCGACACGGTCGAAAGCCCCTCGGGCGTCTCCACGCCGCCGAAGAAATCAAGCGCCGCGCTCATGACGCAGTTTTCGGTGAAATGCAGATTGTTGAAGCCGCCGAAAATCGCGATCTCGCCCCATGCCGTCATGGGAAGGTCGAGGGTGACGAGGTTGGCGTTCTCATTCTTTGCAAACGAAAGGTTGCCGAAGAGAAGCAGACCGCCGCCGTTTTCCGCCGTAAGGGTCAAATCGCCGCTCTGCTCGGGAACGGTATAGGCGCGGTTGACGGGAACGACCGAAAGGCAGACGATTCTGCCGCCCTCGCCGCCGAGCGCGTCGACCGCGTTCTCCAGCGAGCCGATCGGTGCGTCGGCGCTCGACCCGTCGCCCGTGCCGGCTGCCGAAACGTAAACCGTGCGTTCCGCCGCCGCCGCGCCGAGACACATCAGTGCCGCGCAAAGGCAAACGAGAAGCGCAAGGCGCACGAGTTTGCTCATGTTTTTCATAGTTTGAAAACCTCCGTGTTGATCTCTGCGTCAATTATAGCATCGTTTTGTCACAGTTGCAACAGCTGATTGGTATTTTTGACGCTTTATTTGTGTGAAATCGCACAAAAATACTTTGACTTTTTTCACGGGAAGTTTTTTGCAAAAGGGCGGAAAGACGCAAGCGTCTTTCCGCCCTTTTGCAATTTTGTTCGGTTTATGCACCGACGCGGTACAGAATCCACAGCACGTCACGCAGCGTTACCGCGGACACGCCGAAATAACTGCCGCTTGCCGCGAAGTCGCCGCCGATTGCGCCGCGAAGCATTTGCAGCGCATCGACGATGTCGACAGCACCGCTTCCGTCAAGGTCGCCCATGCACGAGCTTGGCGTCTCCGAGGTAATCGAAACCCTGCCGGTGTTGTTCGCCGGCACATACTCGATGCCGTTTGACAAAGTGCCGACCCCGACGAAATCGGGAATCACCGCAGTTCCCTGCCAGCCCGAGATGTTCGCCGTCAGGCTGCCGGCAAGATAGTTCGCGCCGACGACGCCGTCAAAGGCAGATCCGACCACGCTCGCCTTGCCGCCGACGGTCAGCGTCATGTTGCCGCTGTAAACGCCGAGCGGTGCTGCGCCGCTGAAGCGGCGGTTGCCGCCGGCAAAGCAGGTCCAGGTGCCGCCGTTTACCGTAATTGTGCAGTCGTTTGCGCTCGACGCGCTCTCGACCGTGTCGAACGCCGACGCCTTGCTGCCCGCAACCTCGGGCGTTGCAAAAACGTTGTAGCCCGCGTAGAAATGCCAGATTCCATCGGTCTTGACGGTCTCGGTAATCTCAACGTTGTGGTAGCACGCCATAATGTGCGAGCCGGACGTGCTCGTCGTCTTCAGCGTGAGATTATCGAAGCGCGTGTCGCAGCCGAGCTTGAAGGCATCGCCCGAAACCGTAAGCACCGCGCCGTCTCCCTCGCCGACGATATGTAGCTTTGAGGGCGCAATCGAGCTGTAGAAATTGGAAGCAAAGGTGAATTCGCCGATGATGTGCAACGTCGCCTTGACGCCGGGCGCGAATTTGTCCATAGCGACCGGAAGGCTGCTGATGGGGTCGGACGCCGTGCCCGTGCCGAACGGGCTGCCCGAAGCCGACACATAGACGTCGGTTCTATAGAAGTCCGAAACCTCGGTCACACCGTTGAAAATCGCATCGTACAGCTTATCCGCCATAATGCCGTAGCCGCTCTCGGCGGGGTGCAGGTTTTCGCTGCTGCCCGCAAAGAGCGAGCCGTCCGCCGCCGCCGCGAAGGTCAACTGATAGAGGTCGACAAAGACATACTTGTCCGGCTCTTTCTTTGCAAGTGCCGCCGCAATGCGTTTCTGAATCGGGTGCAGCACCGCGCTTGCGCGCAGGTCGGCGAGAATGCTCGAGGTCTTGCGGTAAATCGCGCTGGTGATAAAGACGCGCTCGGTATCCGCCTTTGCGCCGAGCGTCTCGGCAACCGTGCGGTATGCGCTTTCAAACAGGGTCAGCGCGCCGTTCGTGCCGCCGATGGCAGAAGCGTCGTTTGTGCCCATCGCAATGACGTAGTAATCCGCGTCGCACTCCTCCATGACCAGCGGGTAAGCGAGCATCTCCATATAATAGCGCGAAGTGCTTTGCAAAAATCCCGCAGCCGAAACGCCGTAGTTGGAGACGATGATTTCCTTGCCCGCCGCCTCTGCCTTTGCGAGGAACTGCGCGGGATAAGCCTGCGTCAGGCGGTCTTTGATTGCGGCGTTATAGCCCTCTGTAATCGAGTCGCCGATAAAGGCAACGCGCAGCGGCTCGTCGTAGGTCTGCGCTTCTCCGTTGACGACGTCAAAACGCTTTGCCGTGAGCGAGAGCGAGGTCGGATAGGTCAGCGTTGCCTGCTTATTTTCGCCCGCATAAGCCTTGACCTGCGTCGCGTCGATGACCGTACCCGAGGCAAAGGTCGGCGTGCCCGAAATATTGACATTGAAATTGCCGCGCAGAAGCTG
>SFNW01000177.1 GCA_004554105.1 Clostridiales bacterium
GGACGCCGATTCTTTAACAGGGAAAAAATGTTTTGTTAAAAAATCAACGATTTTTTGTAAAATTTTTAACAAACTATTGACTTTGAAAAATTGTGTGTCTATAATAGTGCCGAAAGCAAAAAACTTTGATATAAATCAATTTTCGGAGGGATTTGTTATGGCAAGATTTACTTTACCCAGAGACGTATATTTTGGTGAGGGCACGCTCGAAGAACTGAAGCACCTCGACGGCAAGCGTGCAATCGTCGTTGTCGGCGGCGGCACGATGAAGCGCATGGGCTTCCTCGATCGCGCGGTACAGTACCTGAAAGAGGGCGGCATGGAAGTCGAGCTCTTTGAGGGCGTTGAACCCGACCCGTCGGTTGAAACGGTTATGCGCGGCGCAGAGGCGATGCGCAAGTTCCAGCCTGACTGGATCGTCGCAATGGGCGGCGGTTCGCCGATCGACGCGGCAAAGGCAATGTGGGCATTCTACGAATACCCGGACACCGACTTTGAGACGCTGATTACGCCTTTCAACTTCCCGAAACTTCGTCAGAAGGCACGTTTCTGCGCAATCCCTTCGACCTCCGGCACGGCGACCGAAGTCACCGCGTTCTCGGTTATCACCGACTACCACAAGGGCATTAAGTACCCGCTCGCCGACTACAACATCACCCCCGATGTTGCAATCGTCGACCCCGCGCTGGCAGAGACGATGCCCAAGAAACTGACCGCGCACACCGGTATGGATGCGATGACGCACGCAATCGAAGCGTATGTTTCCACGGTTGCCAACGACTACACCGACCCGCTCGCCCTGCACGCAATCGAGATGATTCATGCAGAGCTGGTTAAGTCCTTCGCAGGCGACAAGGCTGCCCGCGCGGCAATGCACAACGCACAGTGCCTCGCCGGCATGGCGTTCTCGAACGCACTGCTCGGCATCGTTCACTCGATGGCACACAAGACCGGCGCCGCTTTCTCGGGCGGACACATCATTCACGGCTGCGCAAACGCAATGTACCTGCCTAAGGTCATTCGCTTCAACGCGAAGGACGAGAGAGCCGCAAAGCGCTACGCTTATATCGCAGACCGTCTGAACCTCGGCGGCAATACCGTCAATGAGAAGGTCGACCTCCTGATCAAGGAACTGCGCAAGATGAACGACGCGCTCGAAATCCCGCAGGGCATTAAGAACTACGGCGAGGGCGGTACGCTCTCCGACAAGAGCATCATCGACGAGAAGGAATTCCTCGAGAAGCTCCCCGAGGTTGCAAAGAATGCAATCGGCGACGCTTGCACCGGCTCCAACCCGCGCATTCCTACGCCCGAAGAGATGGAGAAACTGCTCAAGGCTTGCTACTACGACACCGAAGTCGACTTCTGATTCGACTGATTCAATCGACCAAAACTTCCTGATTTCGGCTGCAGCCGAAAACTTGCAAGGCAAACGCAGCCCGAAGCGAATGCTTCGGGCTGCTTGCCTGCTCGCGGTAAAAACTGTTTGCCGAATTTTTTAAAAAAAAGTTAACAAACCGCAAAATCTGTGCTATAATCAAAAAGTGCAATAAAAATTGCCGAAAGGATTTCAAAGTCATGTATAAAATCGTGAGAAAAGAAAGTCTCAATCCCACGGTTACGCTGATGGACGTCGAAGCGCCGCTGATTGCAAAAAAGGCGGAGCCGGGTCAGTTCATTATCCTGCGTGTGGACGAGAACGGCGAGCGCATTCCGCTCACCGTCGCGGGCTACGACCGCGAAAAGGGAACCGTTACAATCATTTTCCAGATTGTCGGCGGCACGACCGAGCTGCTCAATCATAAGAACGAGGGCGACTATATTCAGGACTTCGTCGGCCCGCTCGGCACGCCTACACACACCGACGGACTGAAAAAAGTCTGCATCATCGGCGGCGGCGTCGGCTGCGCAATCGCCTATCCGGTCGCAAAGAAACTGCACGACCTCGGCTGCGAGGTGCATTCGATTATCGGCTTCCGCTCGAAGGACCTCGTTATCCTCGAGAAGGAATTTGAAGCCTGCAGCGACACGCTGCACCTCATGACCGACGACGGCTCCTACGGCGAACAGGGCAACGTCTGCGTTCCGCTGAACAAGGCACTGGAGGCGGGCGAGCGCTATGACACGGTTATCGCCATCGGTCCGCTGATTATGATGAAGTTTGTCTGCCTTGCCACGAAGCCCTACAACCAGAAGACCACGGTCAGCATGAACCCGATTATGGTCGACGGCACG
>SFNW01000178.1 GCA_004554105.1 Clostridiales bacterium
TCGTCTCAACCCACTCGCCAAAGGTATGCTTGCCGGTTGCCGGAATCGGCTCGGTGTAGCTGTGACCGCAAACCGAGCAGGTGTGGGTCATTTCGCCGGCTTCAACACAGGTTGCTTCCTTGGTGACTTCGGAGGTGTATTCATGCGTGTGTGCCGCCGCCGTGACTTCCGCGCCGACTGCCGCGGCTTCAAGCGGATTGACATCAAAGTACGCGTCGGTCACCGCCATCGTCACCTTGCCCTCGGTCACACCGTCCGCGACCGCAAAGGTCAGCTTGACGACCTCGGTTGCCGTATAGGTCTTGTTGCCGAGTGCCATATCCAAAACCACCATGCGGTAAGGCAGGGTCAGCTCGTCTGCGCCGGCAAAGGAGAGCGAGGTCAGCGTCGACGGGTCTGCGTCCATGGTCGCTTCGGGCAGCAGAGACGAAACGCCGGTCAACGTAATGCCTTCGGTTGCGTCAACCGAGAAGTCCACGCCGGTCAGCGGCGTTGTGGAATCCAGTTTGACAATCACTTCAAACCGACCGTTTTCGATATTGCCCGCCTGTGCCGACAGAAGGACGGGTGCGGTCAGGCTTTCAAAGGTCTCTCCGCAATCGTCGCAGTAAATCGTTCCGTTTGCTGCGGCGATATAGCTGTGCGTGCAGATATAGGGGACAGCCTTTGTCTCGGTTCTGCCGCATTCCGAGCAGGTGCGGGTTGCTTCGCCGTTCGTCTCGGGCGTTGCGGGCGTGGTCACGCTCCACTCGCCGAAGAGGCATTCGTCGGTCATATTGACCGTCGCGGCATAGCCGTCTGCCACGGTGGGCAGTGCCGTTTCACCGTCAATGCTGTGCGTGCCGTAGGTCAGCACGGCTGTCTCACTGCCGGTCGGCGTATAAACGCCGTTCATCAGCACCTTAATCGGCGCCGTAATGCGATAGTTGCTGTCATGCGGCGCAATGTTCAGGGTCAGATTGCGCGCATTGTACAGGCTCATCGAGGTCGTGACCGTCGCATTGCCGTTCAGATTGATTGTCAGCTCGTCGATAAACGCCGTGCCGACCTTTGCGTTGCCGGTATTGCTCCAGCCGGTGTAAAGACTCCCCACCGTGCTGTTGCCGTCCAGCGTCAGGCTGACGCGGGAGTTTGCCGTCTGTACGCTGATGGGGCTGGACGAGCCGCAAACCGTGACAATATACCTCGCCGTGACATCGGTCAGGACGGCACTGACCGTCTTGTTCGATACGGTCAGGTTTTCCGCCGCCGTCTCGTCGCCGTTCAGATACTGCGCCTCGGCGTCGCCGAGATAGAGATAGCGGAAAGAGGGGTAGGTCTTTGCCGTATCACCCGAGCCGACCGCCTTTGCCGTGATACCGTCAAAGCGGAAGTTTACCGTCTTGACCGTGTCATCGTTTGTCGTCGCCATGTGTCTGCCGCCGACAAACATCAGCATACCGTAGGTCTCGACGCCGCCCGTGAAGGTCACGTCGTTCCAGTCGGCAACGATAAACGGAATATTGCCACCGCCGTTGTTCATGACGCTGCCGCGATTGGTCGCGTCAAAGCGGATTGCCGTAAATTCGGTCGGACCGCCGAGCGTGATGCGCTTTCTCGCCGCCGTGAAGACAAAGCCCGCTCTCGGCGCGCCCGCCGAGGTCGTAACCGCACTGAACGTAATCGTTCTTGCGTATGCCGGCAGGGTCACATCGCCGGAAACGATATAGTCGTCCGCGAGGATAATGCGGCCGCCGGTCGCAGCCAGTCTGCGAACTGCTTCTTCAATGGTCTTAACCGCCGTATCTGCCGCCGCGCCGCTGTTTGCGTCGTCGCCGACGAAAGTCGACAGACCTGTCGTGCCGGTCTTTTCAAAGCCGTCTACATAGACGGTCGGCAGTTCGACTTGCTCGGTGTGACGTGCGCCGCAGCCCGCACAGAGCTGATAGTAGACGCCGGTCTCGCCGTCGAAATACCAAACATAATCCGGCTTTTCGTGATTGTTCGGGTCGAGCGGGAGTGCGACCGTTTCATAAACGATACCGCACGCATTGCACTTATGCCCCTCGCTGCCCTGCGTCATGCAGGTTGAAGCAACACTGTCGACCACGGCGTAGCCTTCGGTGTGCGCACAGGTCATCTGCGCGCCGCATTCGTCGCAGAAGTTGTCGCTGTCGAGGTCGGTGTGACCGCCGAGGACGTCTCTGCAATAGTCGTAGTAGGTGTAGGACGCAACGGTGTGAC